>JAADHC010000073.1 GCA_013152085.1 Chlorobiota bacterium | reverse complement strand
GTTACCTTCGTTCCGTCCAGGATGATCACATTATGATTCATATATACCCCATTACCGCATTCAATATTATATCCGTAATCACAATAGAAAGGAGGTTCAATAAAAAGATCAGGTGCACTGTGCGGAAGTAACTCGCGGAGTATGTTTTTATAGGTATCACCTTTTTCGGGATCATACCCGGAAACATTTAACTGATACAATAATTTTTTTACCCGGATTCGTTCTGCCGTAAGTTCAGGATCAGACGCATTGTAAAGCAATCCTTGCAGCATTTTTTCCTTTTCTGTCATTATGAATATATTATCAATTTTTATTAATATTGTTTAAAGTTAAAATAAAGAATTGAAATCAGTTATGGATAAAGAAGATGTAAAACGAATCATAAACAATCCCGGTTTCATTCCCGGGGTATATAACTATTGCGACCGGTGGTGTGAACGGTGTCCTCTAACCTCGCGATGTGCCAATTATGCGACCGGGGAAGAGTTTTTCCCCGGCAGTGAAGAGCAGGGTATACATAACGAACGCTTCTGGGAGCAGCTTGGTGAGGTTTTCCGGGTTACCATGGAAATGCTCAAGGAGATGGCCGAAGAACGGGGTATTGACCTTGACAGCCTGGATACTTCGGAGTATGAAGAAGAACATGAAAAGATCCTGGAAGAAGCGAAAACACATCCCTGTGTTGTGGCTGCCGACAAATATGCAAAGCGGGTTGATGACTGGTTTGATACAAAAAAGAAGCTGTATGTAGAAAAAGGCGAATCACTTCAAAAACAGGTTGAACTGGGACTTACCGGTTCGGATCCGTTTGGAGAAGCCGAAGGGTTAAAAAATGCCACAGATGTTATCAGGTGGCATCAGTATCAGATATATGTAAAACTGATGCGTGCCATGACAGGACTGCTGGAAGGTGTTCCTGAAATCATTAAAGATATGCCGAAAGATTCGGACGGTTCGGCAAAAGTGGCACTGATCGGGATTGACCGTTCGATAGGGGCCTGGGGCGCTATAAGAGGATATTTCCCGACGGAGGAAGACGAAATACTGGATATACTGGTACATCTTGAAAGGTTACGGCGAATGACCGAAGAAACCTTTCCCGGTGCCCGTGCATTTGTCCGTCCGGGGTTTGATTAGCAGAGCGTTTCTAATACATATTCAGTTATTGTTGCCGGGGGAAATGACCATACGCCACTGCAACGAATAAAAAATAACCGGAATCAGACTTTTTTGTGTCAGACTGATCCCGGCCGTTACCCCTGATATTGCCCGTGTATGAAAACTTAACCTGCCTGTTCAGGGGAGGCGGGTTACCACAAAGCCTGCCACCCAGTACCGTTGTAAACCTTAAGTTTGTGGTCTGTACTGTCCATATACATCATCCCTTCTACCGGGTTGGCGGGAGGTGAAGATTGAGGTTCCAGGATCAGGGCATCCCGCACCGTTGTCAGCGCATTCAGTCGAAGAACATCCGTATCAAATTCCCCGTAGATAAGCGCTCCGGTGTTGTCAGAGTCCGAGTTTTCGATATAGAGCCTGTTGGAACCGGTCTCATTGTATCCTGACTTATATCCGATAAAAATGTTTCCGTCGCCGAGGGTATTCAATCCTGCCAGTCTCCCGAGAGCCACGTTGTTTATCCCGCTGATATTGAAATATCCCGCACTGGCACCCACAAAAGTGTTGTCGTTGCCGTCAATATTGTTAAGTCCTGCAGTGCGGCCCATGAATGTATTGTTGTTTCCTGCCGTATTATACTGTCCGGACCATGCACCGACAAATGTGTTCAACAGGCCATCACCTGTATTCATACCGGCATGTGATCCGAGGAAAGTATTTGCCGTGCCTCCGGCCCTGTAGAACCCTGCAGAGTCACCGATAAAAATATTGTCGTCACCCGTCTCTGCAAAATCAAGACGGCCACGTATGGTTACATCTGCATTAAAGCGGAGGTAATCATTGTCAAACTCTCCGTAAATCAGTGCCTGAGACGAATCCACCGGGGAATTTTCAATATAAAGCAGGTTGGAACCGGATGTGGCATCACCGGCAGAATACCCGACAAAGACATTCCCGTCGCCGGTAGTATTGCCTCCACCTGCAAATCCGCCGATGTACACATTAAAGCTACCGGTTTGAAGTGAATTTCCTGCATATGGCCCCACAAGTGTATTGTCTGAACCGCTGTTGTTGTTTACCCCGGCATTTGCACCGAGAAATACATTTTTGGAACCGGTAGTGTTATGATGTCCGCTGTATGCTCCCAGGAAGGCATTCAATTCACCTTCAGTCGCATAGTGGGCACTTTCATGTCCGATATATGTATTGTTACCGCCTAATGTATTTTCGGCACCTGTACGGTTTCCCACAAAGACATTCCCCAGGCCGGCAACATTGCTTTCACCGCTGTTGTTGCCGATAAAAATGTTTGAATAGGTTGTATCGGAATATACACCGGCACCGTTTCCGATATAAATATTATCCGAGCCGGTTGTGTTTGAATATCCGCTGGATTTTCCTATGAAAATATTTGTATTTCCTGTTGTCGTTTTTCTGCCGGCATAACTCCCGAGAAAGCAATTGTTACTTCCCGAGAGGTTGTTAGCGCCGGTAGCCGTTCCAAGGAAAACATTGTTGTTTCCTTCCGTATTACTCCATCCGGCAATGGCTCCCACGCCACGAATACGTTTTTTATACCGACCGTATTGTCTCTCCCTGCTTTGTCGCCGATAAATACATTACTCCGGCCTTCGGTGTTGCTTTTTCCGGTGTTCTCGCCCAGGAAAACATTCCAGTATCCGGTAGTATTGCTTGTTCCGGATGAATCGCCGATAAAAATATTCAGATAACCTGTTGTGTTGGAGTATCCGGCCATGTTTCCGATAAAGGCATTGATATAACCTTCCGTGTTGTTATAGCCTGCCTGATGTCCTATAAAAACGTTTTTATAACCATATGTATTTGAATAACCGGCATCATTTCCGAGAAAAATATTTGCACTGGCTGAGTCATTTTCATAACCGGCATTCAGACCGATAAACAGATTGCTTGATCCGCTTTTGTTTTTCCGTCCGCTGTTCGTTCCAAGGAAAACATTATCTTCACCGGTAGTGTTCGAATATCCGGCTGTTCTGCCCACGAAAACGTTTTGGTTTCCGGTAGTATTCAATGCTCCCGCAAAATTTCCCAGGAAAACGTTTGTTACCCCTTCGGAATTTGACCATCCGGCGGCCGTACCGATAAAAACATTCCGGTTCCCCGTTGTGTTTTCATTCCCGGCCCACATACCTATGGCAATATTCTGATATCCTGTAGTATTAAACCGTCCGGCCTGATTTCCGATAAAAATGTTTCTTATACCACTGCTATTTGAATATCCGGTTGAATCCCCGATAAAGATGTTACCCGAGCCGTCACTATTGTTAAAACCGGCAAGATATCCCAAAAAGAGGTTTCTTTCTCCCGTAGTATTGCTGCGGCCGGCCTGGTATCCAAAGAAAGTATTGTAGATCCCCGTAGTGTTTGAATAACCGGCTTCATGGCCGATAAAATAGTTTTCAGGCGTCAGGTCGAGGAAATTGGAAGTTCCCCCTTTCGCCGCATCAAAACCTCCGATGGCAAACCCGCCTCTGCTACCTTTGCTGAATCCTCTTTTTTTTATATAAATCCGTGTGCTGTCAGGGGTAACCCGCATGTACTCCCGTACCTGGCCTTTTGCAGCGCCAAACCCGCCAATGGCAAACCCGCCTTTGTTCCCTTTGGCGGCAGAAGTATCAACATAGATCCGTACACCCGTATTGTAAACGGCAAATACCGTCTGTCCGTCTTTCCGCGTAACCTTAAATAGTGCTGAGTCCGGGGCAAGGTCGTTACCCTGAATCGTCAGTCGTTCCAGGTTGCTTATCCCTCCTGACTGCAACGCATACGGAACACTGAGCAATTCCGTACTGCCCATGGATACATAATTTGTGCCGCCGGCAACATCCGCCTCAACTTTCAGAAAGTATGGGCCATTACTCCAGTCAACGGCCGAAAAGTCTCCTGTTACTACCGTACCCTTGCCAACCTGAAGCACAATAAGTCCCTGGTCTGTCGTGGTAGCCTGATGTGTTTCCGTGTAGATCACCGTACCGGTTTCACTACCCTGAAGAATGCTGATCTGTAGTCCGATGTCCTGGTTTTTAATGATGTTTCCTGATCCGTCCCGAACCACCGCCAGGTAATTGAATCCCTGCGGCACCTGAGCGTAGGAGAAAATAAAAGATAAAAGTAAAAAGACAAAAGTTAGTGAGACTTGCCTTTTGCGAGCTTGCGACGCGAAATGCAAAAGTCGAACTAATCCCGGCATTCGACGAAGGAGAATCGTCGGGTGCAAAAGACAAAAGGAGAAAGTAATAATAGTGGAAAGAAAATTCCTGTTCCACATTTTCCGGTTATTGGCTTTTAGTTTCATGATTGTGGATTTAGTTTCTGAAATAGGTTTGATTTTATCTTTTTATGATTTTGAATATTTGCACGGTTTTCTTATCCGGGGTCATAAGTTGCATGAGGTAAATGCCTTCGGATAAACCTGTAAAATCCAGCTCTCTGGTTTCACCGGGAGCAATCATGCTGCGGTTCCTGATGACCTGTTTACGTCCCAGTATATCCGTAACTTCAATAATGATTTCAATGGGTTTGTCCAGCTCAAAATGTATGGTCAGGTAATCCGTTACCGGGTTCGGGTAGCTACGGATATTCCATGAAGGCCGGTTTCTGTTGATTCCCGTTGAAATTCCGGCCGGTTGCTGAAAACCCTGTGTGAGTATGATATCGCCTGCAGTAAGCGTGGCTACCGCCAGTTCGCCTGCAGTCCATGAAAGACTGAAAGAGCCATTATCGAAAACCGACCCTGCAGTAGCTAAGACCGTGGGGGAGAGGGATTGCCCGGTTACTACCGGTATAAACAGTGTTATTAGGAGAATACTAACTGTTTTTCTCATCGTTCAGTGATTTTGTGGTATTTGAGAAGTTATTTTGATATAAACTTAATGCATAGTTGTACCTATGTCAATTTTTTGTGACGAATGACAAATATTTGTGACGAATGTATCTGGTATTATCAGGCTTCAGGGTTAAAAAAGGATTATGCAAGAGACGGACAAATTTTACCGGATATGACGACAATGACTCATTGTTTTATTTCCAGCTCCTTTTTAACTTTGTCCAGATAGGTCCTGCCGATAGGGATATTATGATTCTCGATAACCAGTGAGTTTTGCCTGATTACTTTAATCTGGCTTAAATTCACAGCAAAAGAACGGTGCACCTGCATAAAATGACCTTCAGGAAGTTTATCCAGCATATCCCGGAAGGTTGATCGTACCGTATGTTTTTCACCATTGCAATGAAGGATCAGGTAATTCCCAAATGCCTGTATCCATTTGATATCTCTATAATGCACTTTAATAAAGGCAAAATCCTTTTTAATAAAAATACTGTTATTCAGGATATAGGTTGCCTCATCGAGTTCTTCCCCTGGAACCGTTTCCCGGCTCAGATTAAAATTGGATAAAGCTATCTCAATTGCTGTGTACAGATCTTTTTTCTTGAAAGGTTTCAATAAGTAACCATCCGGGTGAACCTTTTTTGCACGCTCAACGGTTTCCTTTTCAGCATGTGAAGAAAGAAAAAGAATAGCAATATGATACCGGTAACGGATATATTCGGCAAGTTCAATACCATCTTTTTTCCCGGATATTTTGATATCAACAATAGCCATATCAGGCATACGAAGGGAAAGCATCCTTTCAGCTTCATCATAACTTGTTGCAATGCCTGCAACTTCATACCCAAGCAGCTTCAGTAAATTCCGGATGTCCTCCGCCACTATTAATTCATCTTCAACGATAAGTATACGAACCTTACTCATCAAAGGGGATAAAATTAGTCTGATATCAAAGTTAATTATATTTCTAAATTTACAAATTCTTTTAATTGTTTTTCATGATTTCATGAAACCGGATAATGATTTCCGTTCCGTGGTTTGTATGAAACTCAACATTACCTTTCAATTGCTTTGCCAGGATAAAAACCAGTTTGAGGCCCAGGGTATCAGGAGTTCCGGAAAGATCTATTTCAGGAATTCCTATGCCGTCATCTGCCACGATCAGCTCGTAATCTGAAATTCCGGTTTTATTAATCTCAACCTTTATTTTGCCACTATGACGGTTTATAAATGCATACTTACAGGCATTGGTAACCAGCTCATTTACAATCAACCCGATGGGGATCGCCGTATCTATATCCATAAATGCATGATGTGCATTAACGATAAAGGTGATCTGTTGATTTGCGGATTGAACCATGTCTCCGATGGATTGTACGAGGTTTTCAAGATACTCCTGGATATTGATATTTTTCAGATTTTCACTTTGATAGAGCATCTGGTGGATCAGTGCAATGGACTGTACCCTTCCCTGGCTTTCTTCCATAGCTGTCCGGATATCTACATTGCCAACGGCATATCCCTGGTGGCTGAGCAGGCTGGTGATCGTTTGCAGGTTGTTTTTTACCCGGTGGTGAATTTCTTTCAGCAGGACTTCCTTTTCAGTATTTGCTTTCTTTTTCTGCCGGTAGATCCTGTACACCAGCAAAAGAACAACAAACAGGACAAGGATCCCGCCGATCAGTAAGTTTCGTTGTCTTTGCTGTCGTTTTAATCTTATCTCCTGTAAAAAATTTCTTTTGGCTTGTTCCAATTGCAATGAGTCCTGTTTAATGTCAAACGTATGTTGCATCTCAAGACGTGTCAGGTGTTCTATGTTTTCCCTGCTGATAAGACTGTCACTCATCCTCTTAAACTTTACATGATATGCATAGGCATTCTTAAAATCTCCTCTTTGTTTATAAAGATCACTTAAGTGTTCTGCTGCGGATAAAATAATTTCCGGCATACCGATTTCTTCACCCAGCCGTAATGCTTTGACAAGATACTTTTCCGCGCTGTTTTGTTCTTCCAGCAGCAGTGCCAGCTTTCCGAGTCCCAAAGAGGCGTTTGCCACTCCCTGACTGTATTGAATATCTTCACCCAAAGACAGGGCTTTATCCAGGTGTGACTTCGCTTCACCGGTTTTTCCCTGCTTGATAAACAGGTCGGCCATATATATATGTGTATCCGTAATGGCATGCCTTTCTCCGGAGCTTTCGAAAATCTTCAATGCATTCCGGTAATATGTGATCGCCTGTTCAGCATTTCCCTGCCGCTTCGAAATGCTGCCCAGATTGTTGTATGCAATTCCTTCTCCACGTAAATCTTTGATGGCTTTGGAAAGTTCAAGATTTTTTTCCTGATATTCTCTGGCTTTTTCATAATCGGAGAGATAGTAGTACATAATCCCAATATTGCACAGAGAGTTCGTCAATTCGGCTGTATCTCCAACGGCTTCCCTCAGGCGGAGTGCCTTGAAATAATAATCGAGTGCTTCCCGGTAATTCCCCTGTAAATCAAAAACGATACCGAGATTGTCGTAACTTGATGCAATTCCTCCGGAATCATTCACTTCGGCATAACTTTGTAACGCTTTATTGTAGGAATCAACAGAGAGGTCATATTTACCAAGATATTTATAGACATTGCCCATATTGTTCTGACAATTTGCGACTTTTATTCTTTGTCCCAGGTCTGCATACAATTCCAGACTCTGTTGAAAATAGTAAAGTGAACTGTCATAGTACCCTTCCATTCCATAGGTGATACCAATTTTATTTCTTGTATCTGCCAGCTGTTCCGGGAGATTTAGTATATAGTATAATGAATCAGCCTTATGATAGGCTTCTCTTGCTTTGCCAAGCCTGAAATTGCTGTGGAGAATCCTGCCAAGGGTATGCCATGCCTGTGCTTTCCCGGCGAGGTAATCCAGGGAATCACTTAAAGAAAGGGCTTCCTTAGTATAAGCAAAGGCACCTTCCGGATCATCCCTGCGAAGGGAGATTGCCTGGCTGCATAACTTATGAATACGTGCCGTGTCACGCTGTTTAATGGTGACAATTGATTGAATAATACTGTAGGTGAAAGGGGGAATGTTTCCCGCAGTCCCAAAAAACGGGAGACATAACCATAAAAGCATATTCATGAAAATCACGGAAAGCTTTATTCTTTTCTTTGTACAGGTTTTTATGATGTTTTTTTGTGTTCTGATGAGATGCAAATTTTGTGGTTGGTCTTGTTGCCTATTTATCAACCCTGTAAACTACAAGATTGATGCATGTAAGTTAAATGATCTCAGACCGTTTACCAAATGAGGTAACGGATATCTTGCATTTTATAATAAAAACTTTCGGATAATGTTTCTTAAAGCCACGAATTCACGAATAAAAAATACATGCTTCGCTATGCTCGACGCACTCAGTGTCCGGGGGCTCCAACAATCATCCTTCAAACCCTCAGCCCGATCACAAGAATATCATCTACCTGCTGTTCTTTCTGCATCCATTCCACAAGGGTTTTATACAGGATTTTCTTTTGTTCCGGAAGGGGATTAGCATGGATCTCCAATAACAGATTTTTGAATGGCCGGATTTTAAATTTTCCACCATGATCACCGCCAAACTGGTCGGCATAACCATCAGAGAAAATATAGAGCGTGTCACCGGGTTTGGCCGGAATGACATGGTTGGTAAAAGATTCCTTTTCGTTAACCTGGATACCGATAGGCATTTTATCACCTTTGAATTCAAGCAGTTCACCGTCACGGATCAGGATCAGCGGATTATATGCCCCTGAATACTGAATTTCCATTTTTTCCTCGTCCAATACCACCAGGGCCATATCCATCCCGTCTTTGGCTTCATCGAGTTTTCCGGTTTGGCCGAGGGTAATTTTAATGTAATCCCTGAGCCGGTTAAGGATCAGGTTGGCCTGATATACACGGTCTTTACTCATAATTTCATTCAGAAGCGTTACACCAAGCATGCTCATAAATGCACCCGGAACACCGTGTCCCGTACAATCGGCTGCTATAACCACTGTTTTAGACTGGTTACGATGCAGCCAGTAAAAATCTCCCGAAACAATATCCCGCGGCTTAAAGAGGATAAAATACTCATTCAATATTGATTTTATTTCTTCATCACTCGGCAGTACAGCAGACTGTATACGTTTGGCATAAAAAATACTGTCTTTGATCTCCCTGTTCTGCAAGGCGATCTGATCACGCTGGGATTCGGCAATCTCCTTTTGTTGCTGGATCTCATCACGCTGTTTTTCAATTTCATCGCGCTGCTTTTCAATCTCATCCTTTTGTTTACGGATTTCTTTGGTTCGTTCGCGCACCTTTTCCTCAAGGATCCTTTTTTCTCTGATCAGTTGCCGTTCCCGCAGCTTGATAATCCAGAAAATCAGCAATAATCCGGCAATAACGGACAGTGTGATAAACCACCCTGTCTGCCAGAATGGAGGTTTGATCCGGAATGAGAATGATGAAGGTGTCGGATTCCATACACCATCAGCATTGGCTGCTTTTATAAGAAAGGTATAATCCCCCGGAGGAATCTTTTTGTAGGTTACCTCCGTGAGTGGTGTTTTCGGGGACCAGTCTGCATCATAGTTTTGTAACTTGTATTGATAGGTGACTTTTGAAGGTATTGTGAAGTGGATTCCGATATACTGAAACGTAATGGAATTCTTGTTATAAGGGAGCGTCAGGTTTACCGGAAGACCGGTAGACGGATTCAGACTGTCGCAGTAGGATGCAAGGTCAGTCTTTTCGTTAAAAACGAGGATGTTTCGAAGAAAAGTAAACGGTGGATTGGAAGCCGTTCGCTCAAAAGCAGGATCATAATGAGCAAGCCCGGCTACGGTGCCGATCCAGATATTCTTATGTTTATCCAGTGCAATCGCCCCCTGGTTGGTTTCAAGAGGCAGAAATCCTTCTTCGACACCGTAATACCGGATTTTTCCGGTTTCGATATCAAGGCGGTTCAGGCCCTTTTCATGACCGATCCACAGATGTCCGCGTTGATCAGGTAAGACAAAATAGAGCGTATTGGATTCAAGCCCGTCCTTTGTAGTAAATGTTTGAATTTTTGAGGTTGTTTCCTGTCTGTTGATTTTTACCAGCCCGCCGTCAGTTGCTACCCAGAGGATGCCGTTTTCATCGCATACTACGTCCCGGCATTTGTTGTCCGGCATGCCCTGGTCCGTAGTCAGTACTCTCAGATCTTTTGTTTCAGGATCAAACCTGAATAACCCTTTGCCGGTGGCTACCCACACAATACCTTTGTTCCAGCAAATCCCCCGTGCTTCCTGCTGTGCCAGAATGGTTCCCTTTGCCGGATTTTCAAAATGATTATTTTCAAATAAATATATTCCGCGTTCGGTAGCACACCACAGCCGTCCCTGGTCATCTTCATCCATATCGTAAATAACACTTTGGCGAAGAATGGTCGTATCCCGGTAGTTGATTACATGTTCACCGGAAATCCTGGAAATGGTTGAATAACTGGCAGCCCATATCCGCCCCTTTTGATCTTCCAGGATCTTGGTGATGGTAAAATCGGGCAGGCCATTATTCTTATTCCATATCCTGAAACGGCTACCGTTATACCTTGCCAGTCCGATATTGGTACCTGCCCATATATTCCCTTTGCTGTCGGCAGCAACAGAGAAGATACTGTTATCCGGCAAACCGTCTGCATCGGTGAAAAACTCAAAGGTAAACTTCGCATATTCCGAAACACCCCCTAAAGTTCCAAACCAGAGGTTATGCTGGTTGTCTTCATAAATCTTAAGGACATAATTGTCAATCAGGTTATTGGATTTATCCAGGTGATGAAATTCTCCCTTTTTTAATCTGTATATTCCATTTTCATTGGGTCGTGCCCAGAGAACACCCCGGCTGTCCTCAAAGAAACTCATGATCACTTCCTTATTGATTCCGTTCTCGATGTGGGAAGTGAAACGTTTACCGTCATACATGGAAACGCCACCTTCATAAGTGCCGCACCAGACCTGGTCCCGTGTGTCTACGAAGATTGATATTACAATATTGCTGGTAAGCCCTTCGTTTGTCGTATAATGATAAAATATCTCGCCGTCATACCGGTAGATTCCGCTCCCCTGCGTTGCAAACCATAGATTTCCATGCGAGTCTTCATCGATACCCCAAACCACATCATTCAAAGGTTTGTTCCAGATACTGTCTCCACGAAAAACCGATAATCCCGTTTGTGTTCCGAGCCACATGTTTCCGTCACGGTCTTCGTACATACTGATAACATTGTTATGTATCAAACCGTTTTTCCGGTCGTAACTGTAAATACTATCCTGTGGCGTGATATAGCTTACCCCGTAATGGGTCATTACCCAGATACGTCCCGAATGGTCTTCATACAACTTCTCGATATGGTCATCTATCAATCCATCCGTTTTCCTGAAAGTTATCCAGTTGATCCCATCTTTACGGCCCACTCCGCCACCATCCGTCCCAAACCATATCCGGCCTTTAGAATCCGTTAAAAGGCAATTCACATAGTTATCCGGTAGTCCATCGGCAACATAATAGTTCTTAAAACCTTTCCCGTCAAACCGGGAAGCCCCAACCTGAGTGGCAAACCATAAATACCCTTGTTGATCCTGGACAATATCAAAGACCGAATTTTGCGGTAACCCGTTATGAATAGTGTAGTTGTCGAAAGGAAGCAACTGTCCGGAAGCCATCTGGGTTGCCGGGACAAATTGCAGAATAAGCCACAATATGAGAATCGTTATGCTGCGGTTCATAGGTTGCTAAAATTATGAAAATATGCCGAAAATTCCGTTATGCCCGTTAAAAAAGTAATAATATTAATATAACGTAAAGCGGAATTGTATGTTTCCGGCATGACTGCTAAAGATTATTAAAAAAAAAATTATTAAACCTGAAGTTCTGAAAATATATTAATAATTCTACCTGTATTACGGATAACATTCCTTAAAAGATATAGAAAAAAGGTCTATTTTTACCTTATTCATTTTTTGCCGGGTTATAAATTATTTGAATGGTACCTCAATGACACAGAAAAACCAGACCTGGATTTTTGTTTCGCGGCCGCAGGGAGAAATAATCCCTGACAACTTTATGCTTGAAGCCTCACCTGTACCGGAACCTGAACCGGGAGCAATTCTGATCCGTACTCTTTTTCTTTCCGTTGATCCCTATATGCGAAACCGGATGAATAATTTTGCAAGAATTGTGCTGTGCGGGCAAATATCGCAATATAACAATACCCGGATTGTTATGGGGCCCATACTGAATGCCCTCCTGCTGATCCACAGGGCACTGATGAAGGGTTTTATTGTGTATGATTATCAGCAACGTTTTGACGAAGCAAGGGAGCAGTTGCGAAAGTGGGTAAGTCAGGATAAGTTGGTTCCTGTTATGGAAATACAAGAAGGTTTTGAGAGCCTCCCGAAGGCACTGATCAGCTTGTTTTCAGGAAAAAATACCGGTAAACTTGTGGTGAAAATATAATTACCGGGAATCTGATGACGCAGGAGAAAAAACATACTGCCGAGCAGCAAAAGAAAAGGGACAGGTTACGTTTTCTCCTGACCAATATGACACGTGGCTGGGCATGGCTGGGTGCCATTATAGGCATTTTTCTTGTGCTCGAACTGGTGCAGTTCGACTATTATAAAATACTCACACCCTTGTATGATCAACCATTCTGGCTGTATGGCAGCTTTGTGGTTTCGGAAGTTTTTTTCGGGATCATACCCCCTGAATTCTATATGGTCTGGGCCCGCGGGTATGGTAATCCGGCAATCTATGTCGAAATTGTGGTATTACTGGCAGCCATATCCTATGGTGCCGGTATCATTGGATATTATATCGGCCGTACGTTTAGCCATACCGGTTTTTACCGTAAACTTGCTGCAGGAAAATTGCAGAGGGTCAATCCCCTGCTGAAAAAATACGGTTTGTTCCTGATCGTTGTGGCGGCACTTACCCCGGTGCCTTTTTCCGCCTCCTGCATGCTGGTGGGATCGGTGCGCTATCCCTTTGGAAAGTTCCTGCTCGCATCTGCTTTCCGGTTCCTGCGTTTCGGACTCTATGGCTTTGTGGTCTGGAAAAGTACGGGATTATAAGGCTTTTCAGATATTTTTTTCCGCAACCATGGTAATCCGGGAATAAATTTGTAATTTGATTCAGCAAATTCAGGATCCCCATTTATACTCAATATGAAAAGTTTGATACATATGCTCATGGTCAGCAGCCTGATTATGTGTTTTCAGTGTCTCAGGGCACAGGATACGATTGTAAAACGAGACGGGAGTGTGGTTGTATGTGAGATCACGGATATTCTGGAAAGCACGGTGGACTATACCCTGCCCGGAAAGCAGGAAGATACACTTAGGATGCAGATACGTCGAATCGAAAAAGTCATTTTGTCCGATGGCCGTGTAATCATTTTCAGGCGTACGGCAAAAAAAAACCGGAAAACGGTCCGCATAAAATGTAGTACAGAATTCTCATTACCCCGGCGCCGTCAGGCTCTGAAACTCGAAAATATTAGCCCGGTATTTGGCACGACGTCCCTGTCATGGGAACGGGCGCTTCGCCCAGGGCGGAGCATGGAAGTTACTGCCGGAATAGTAGGTTTGGGATTTTATAACCCGGACCATGCCTCCGGTTTTGTCATAAAGGCAGGATACAAACTAATCCAATGTCCGGATTATTTTATGCGAAAAATGCGGTATGCCCACCCGCTGAAGGGAATTTATATCAGGCCTGAAATTATCATAACTTCCATTTCGGGAAATCCTGACTTGTACCCGTCCTACAAACTGACCAAATATGCCCTGATGATCAATGCGGGTAAACAGTTTGTTTTTTCAGACCGTTTTCTTCTGGATCTTTATGCCGGATGCGGCTACGGGAAAAACAATGATTTTGAAGGCAGCCCTGCACCCTATGTCTTTAAGACCACAGGAGGAGGAAACCCTTTGTCATTTACCTTTGGATTCAGGGTAGGATGGTTGTTGCCGTATGGGCATTCAAAAGGAATGAAGACCAACCGGTGAACGTGTTCGTCATCCGAAACAGGAGCAATGAGCTATTATTAAGCAGTTGAGCTAATTGAATCCTTTTAGATATGAATATCCCGAATATATTTGTTAAAAAACCCTTTACTTGTTGGTTTATGAATAATCCGGGTTAACAAACTTTAACAATTTGAGTGACATTTTTCAGATTTTCTTTCAGATTTTTAAAATATTTTTGCAAAAAAATATATTGTTATTTGAATTATTGAATATAGTCACAAATTCTTGTAACTTTTTATTTATAAAGCCGTTGAAATTTTAAACAGTACTGTTCATCGCAAACAGGATAATTAACATATTTTAACATGCTGTAAGGAAGAGTGGCGTCATGTTTGATAAACCAGAATGCTTTAACTAAAGCATGGTGGATAAAGAGCATAAGTTAAAGAAAATGAAAAAAACAATTATTAAGAAGAATACAGAGACTGGTGTTATTGAAGTTAACCGGGATATGGTTATTGAATATGTTGATCCCGCTCTTAAGTATTATTTTAAGCAACCGGAATTATTGGTCGGGATAAAAATTACCTCCGTACCGGAGTTTAAAAATTGTAATTTAGCTACACATATTAACAAAATTGCAAGCGGACAATCAATACAACAAAGGATCACCCTGAATGTCTGTAATACAAAGAAACAAATCCTGATTGAAGGGGAGCCGTTGATGGACCGTTCCGGTGCATTTAAACATGCCATCGTGTTACTCCATGATGTATCCACGCTAATGAAAAAATGGGATGTATTCAATGTGAGTCTTACCAGTTATAAAAACATTACAAACACCATACCGTCGGGAATTATTGTGGCTGATACAAACGGTTGGATCCGGTTTATCAATCCTGTAGCCCGAAAGATGCTTGACGAAGGTTCAAGGCAAAAAAGGAAAGTACCTGCAACACTGAAGATACCTGCCGGTACCACCCGTGAAATATATTATACCTCACCCGGTAAGGACAGGTTCTTTCTTAAAGTGGCTGTAACAGAGGCGGAATGGTTTGGGAAATCCGCTCTTTTGTATGTATTACATGACGTTACCTTGCTGAGAAAATCCGAGAATCAGAATATACTGCTGCTTACCGCAATACAGTCTGCAGCAAACGCAATGGCCATAGTCCGTGATGATTTCTCCCTGGAATGGGCGAATCCTGCATTTACAAAACTTACCGGAAGGAGTTTGAACGAAGCTGTGGACCGTAAAATATATCATTTGATGAATATTGACGAAAGTCTTGCAAAATCGTTTATTGGCAGCATAGAGGATTTGGTTTCCGGAACAGAAGTATTCAAAACGGAAATCAGTTGTCTGCGAAAAGACGGAACCTATTTCGATTGTGAACTGACCATTACGTCATTTTCCGATAATATTGCCGGTGATAAAAGGTATGTATTTGTTTTCGATGACCTTACGCAAAGAAAAGAAAAGGAAAAGATTATTGCCATACTGAACAAAGTTTTCAGATCACTTGAAAAAGCATCCAGCCTGGAAGAAAGTTTCGTTATTTTCAGGGATGAACTGGCGAAAAATAATCTTCATTCGGTGATATACTTTTTGGATGAAAAGAAAAAGGTTCTTGTTCCTCGCTATTTCAGTTTTGAAACCAAAATGTTGGAACAATATACCAATATGGCAGGAGCGAAATTTGATTCATTGAACATCCCTGTCAGTATGTCAGAAAAGTACAGGAAAATTCTGTACGAAAGAAAAACGGTCTTTTCGGATGACGTCAATGGTGACCTGTTAAGGATATTACCATCTCTTCCTCCGGAACCGGTTCGGAATTACATCAGGACATTCGGATTACAACATAGCATTTCTGCTCCGATAATAAATCAGGAACAAAAGGTTTTTGCTGTCTTTCAGTTATTATCCGATAAGTTGACGGAAGGGAATGTCCCTGAAGTTATCGCCTTTGCCAATCATTTAAGCTTCTTCTTTCAAAAAATCCGGTTATTGGAAGAATTACGGAAAAATTATAATAAACTTAAGAAAAGTTACCATAAGCTTCAGTCCAGAGAAGCGCAGTACAAAGAATTTTTTGACAATGACCTTACAGGAGATTATATCAGTACGCCGGAAGGAAAATTCCTGGATTGTAATCAAGCCTTTGTAGATATTCTGGGTTTTAACTCAAAAGAAGAAGTTTTGGCATTCAATCCGCTGGATCTATATCCAAATCCGGAAGCACGTGAAAAAATATTAAAACACCTTCAGAAAGAAAAAAGGTTTATCAATTATGAAGAAGAACTTATCAGGAAAGACGGAAGAAAAATTTATGTGTTGGTAAATTCTTTTGGTCTCTTTGATGAACAGGGGAAGTTGGAACGAAATATCGGTTATATTTTCGATATCACCAGACGTAAGCAATATGAAGCTGAACTGATCCGTGCAAAAGAGAAGGCAGAAGAAAGCGACCGGCTGAAAACGGCATTTCTTACCAATATGTCGCATGAAATACGTACACCGATTAATGCCATCGTAGGATTTTCCACCTTACTCGGAGAAAAGAACCTGAATCCCGGGGATCACGACGAATACATTCGCATCATCAACACCAGTGTTCAGCAGCTCCTTAGCTTATTGGATGATATTATAAGCATGGCAAAAATTGAGGCGGGAATAGTGCAGATTAAATACCAACTGCTGGATATCAACAAGTTGCTGTATGATGTCCACCAGTCTTTTTTCGCTGATAACCGGTTGAAAGTGAAAAAGATCTCCTTTATTCTGGATATTGATCATAAGCAGGAAAAAATGATCATGGGAAATCCGGTAAGAATCAAGGAAATTTTTGCCAACCTTATTGGTAACGCCATAAAATTTACCCATACCGGATGTATTCATTTCGGTTACGCACAAGCAAGTGAGGATATCTTGACATTTTATGTTAAAGATTCCGGTATCGGGATCCCTGATGACCTGAAAGAATCAATATTCGAACGATTCAGGCAGGCAGATAACAGGCTTACACGTGAGTATGAAGGGAGTGGGCTGGGTTTGGCAATATGTAAATCCTATGTGGAGATGATGGGAGGAAAGATATGGGTTGTATCTACACCCGGAAGTGGTTCAACCTTCTATTTTACCCTGCCGGTAAATCCGGCGAAAAAGATTAAAAATAAAATTAATTCATGAACAAAAGAGGAGTGTTCAGAGATGAAAATCTTAATTGCTGAAGATAATGATCTGAATTATATGATACTGGAGCGGTTACTACAGGCTGTGATTGATGCTTCGGTAATCCGTGCCGAAAACGGGAAAGAAGCCGTGGAATATTGTAAAACCCATCCGGAAATCGCTCTGGTGCTCATGGATATTAAAATGCCGGTGATGGATGGATATGAGGCTACCCGCCAGATCAGGAAGTTGTATCCCGAATTACCGGTTATCGCTCAGACAGCTCACGCGATGACGGAAAACAAAGAAACAGCATTCCGGGCGGGTTGTAACGATTATCTTACCAAACCCATCCTGAAGGATACTTTAAGGCAGATGATCGAAAAATACTTAACGAATAAAACTCATTAAAATGTCTTGCGTTACTTTTCCGTATACTTTTTTTCAAACTTTTTCACTTTCGGGCTGATAACCATCGAGAAATATTGCCATAGTCGATTGGATATCAGCGTAAGAAAAGTAGTTCTGATTCAGTGGTTCCTTGATTCCTCAAAGCTTCTTTCCGTAATCATGTTTTTCGGACATCATCGTGTTGGTTATTTCTCTTGCAGGATTTCCGTAAGTTCCCTGAACCGGTTTTGCATATCCTGTGTAATGGCATGAATGGAAGTGGTTGCCCCGGAAATTCCGGTATGATTGTTTTCAATAAATATTCCCGTTAAAAATTATATATTGCGGGAATAAAATCCCCTTTATTCAAAACAAATATTTAAAAGATGAAAAAACTGACACTTTTACTAACGATTGTAAGCCTGGCTTTTGTTTCGGGACAGGCACAGACGCTCGATGAAGTTCTTGCGAAACATTTTGAAGCCTCCGGGCAGAAAAACCTCTCTGCGGCCAAAACCATCCGGATCTCCGGAAAAGTAGTCCAGATGGGAATGGAATTACCCATGGTAATGAAAATCAAACGTCCCAAAAAATTCCGGATGGAAGCGGAAATGCAGGGACAAAAAATGATCACGGCCTTTGACGGTGAAAACGGTTGGATGATCGCCCCCTGGATAAGTCCCGACCCGCAGGACCTTGCCGGTGAACAACTCAAACAGGCCAAAGAACAGGCCGATATCGATGGTGATCTTTATCATTATGCAGAAAAAGGCCATACCGCCAAACTTCTGGGGAAAGAGGATATGGAAGGTACCGAGGTTTACAAAATCCAATTGAATAAAAAGAATGGTGATACACAGTATTATTATATCGATGCAGATTCGTACATTCTTTTAAAAGTAACAACCAAAACCCAGCGTCAGGGCAATGAACTGGAGGTAGAGAATATTTTCGGTAATTACAAGATGATTAACGGAGTAGCCATGCCCATGAGTATTGAAACAAAGGTTATGGGCCAATCCAGTCAGATTGTTTTTGATTCTGTTCAGTTTAACATTGACCTTCCCGATTCTCTGTTTACAAAACCTGAGAAGTAGGAACCCGGCCTGTAAAAGCAAATAAGATGAAAAAAGTATTTTTTATTGTTGTGCTTGGAATTATTCTGGCACAGGGAAATTCTTATACCCAGGAGCCACCCGGGGTTTCTTCCTCAACCTTCGGGGCCATTTCGGCCCGGCAGATCGGTCCGGCACGGATGAGCGGACGTATTGCCGCTATTGATGCCGTTGAATCCGACCCGCGCATCGTTTATATCGGTACCGCCTCCGGCGGTGTCTGGAAAAGCATTAACGGTGGAACAACCTGTTCGCCGGTTTTTGATAAATATGTGATGTCCATTGGAGCCATAGCCATAGACCAACTGCATCCGGATACGGTTTATGTCGGAACCGGTGAACCCTGGACACGGAACAGCACTTCCGTTGGTAAAGGCGTATTTAAAACCACTGATGGCGGGGATAACTGGGAAGCTGTCGGACTGGAGAATACCGAGCGTATCGGCCGGATTGTTATCCATCCCGAACATCCTGATACCGTTTTTGTGGCAGCCCTCGGACATCTCTGGGATGCCAATACCGACCGTGGCCTTTATCGCTCGACCAACGGTGGTGTAACCTGGGACAAGGTTTTGTATGTTGATGAAAATACCGGTTGTTCGGATGTGATCATCCTTCCGGACAATCCGGATGTGATGTTTGCCGCCATGTGGGATTTCCGGCGTAAAGCCTATACTTTCAGATCGGGAGGGCCGGGCAGCGGACTGTATAAATCTACCGACGGCGGAACTTCCTGGACAAAGGTAACCGGATGGTTGCCTGAAGGTACGATAGGGCGTATTGCCCTGGATGTATCCCCGGCGAACCCTGCGCGGATTTATGCGCTGATAGAAGCTAAAAAATCAGGCCTGTACCGTTCTGATGATCACGGAGAAACCTGGAAATTGACGAATAAAACATCCGTAGTGGGAGAGCGGCCTTTTTATTTTGCCAATATTATTGCCGATCCGCTGGATACCGGTATTGTGTATAAACCCGGCCTGATGTTGTCGGTGAGCAAAGACGGTGGTAAAACATTCGATCGCGGCAACCTGATGAGTTTCGGTGGCGGGGTACATTCCGATTTACATGCCATGTGGATCAGCCCAAAAAATAATAACGATATGTATCTCGGAACAGACGGAGGGGTTTATGTTTCCAATGACCAGGGGAAAACATGGCGCATTCTGCGCAACCTGCCGGTATCGCAGTTTTATCATGTCAGCGTGGATGATCAGCGACCTTACCATGTTTACGGTGGTTTGCAGGACAATGGATCATGGACCGGTCCTTCGGCCGCACCCGGAGGGGTAACCAATCACGACTGGAAGAATGTCGGCGGTGGTGACGGTTTCTATTCCTTTCCCGATCCGGATGATCCCGGGATTGTCTATTCACAGTCGCAGGGAGGCGAAATAAACCGGCTATACCTGCGTAGTAACGAGGTAAAAACCATCAAACCCTATGCCGACGAAACCACAGAAGACCTTCGTTTTAACTGGAATACCCCGATGGTATTCGGTCACAGCGGCGCTTTGTATATCGGGGCCCAATACCTGTACCGTTCTCAGGATAAAGGCGATTCCTGGGAGCGGATATCTCCGGACCTGACTACAGACGATCCCGCCAAACAGCAGCAGGAAAAATCAGGAGGCATAACCATTGATAACACTACTGCCGAGAATCATTGTACGATCATCACCATTAACGAATCACCACTGGATCCGGATATCATCTGGGTGGGTACGGATGACGGTAACCTGCAATTGACCCGTGATGGCGGGAAAACCTGGACCAACCTGACCCCAAAGGTTCCGGGCCTGCCGCCGGCTACCTGGTGTTCTTCCGTACTGGCCAGTGCGTATGATGCCGGTACGGCATACATTACTTTTGACGGCCACCGTAACGGGGATATGCATCCGTATATTTATAAAACTACCGGTTTTGGCAGTGGATGGAAATCACTGGTTGATGAGAATATCGAAGGATACTGTCATAAAATACTGGAAGATCCCGTAGCTGGGAACCTGTTGTTTCTCGGTACGGAGTTCGGCCTCTATCTTTCGGTGGATGGCGGGCATTCCTGGGCAAGGTTTACCGGAAATTTCCCGAAAGTGTCGGTCAGGGATATGGTGATACAGACACGTGAAAACGATCTCGTGGTGGCAACCCATGGCCGCGGGATTCTGATCCTTGACGATATCACTCCGCTACGTTCAATCACTCCGGACATTCTGGATGAAGAGGTTGCCTTCCTGCCGTCAAGACCCTACGTTCGTAGTAACCAGGGTAGTGTACAGGAATTTGCCGGATACGATGAATTTGTGGGACCCAATCCTCCCGAAGCCGCTATGCTTACTTATTTTATGCGTAAACGGCATATCTTTGGTGATATGTATATTGAGGTATTCGGCCCTGACGGAGAGAAAATTAAAACCCTTCCTGCCGGTAAGAGAAAAGGAATTAACCGGGTTGCGGTGAATATGCGACTTAAACCACCGCGTGTACCGACTTCACGTACACTGAGTTTTGCCGGATTTTTTGGTCCGCTGATGGCGCCGGGGGAATATACGGTGAAGATTATGAAGAACGGGAAGGAATATCCCGGATATTTTACCGTGGTGGATGATCCTGATCTGCCCTATTCTGCACAAGACCGGGCATTGCAGCAAAAAACCGTAATGCGGGCATATAACATGCTCGAGGATCTGGCCTATCTTGACAGAATCATTACGGATGTTGCCAAAGCAGCATCTGTAAGACAAAAAGAAAAGATCTCAAAATCTCTTAAAAAGCAATTGAAAACTTTGCAAACGTCGCTGCTGGATATTCATAAAAAGCTGGTGGCAACGCGCAGTGAAGGATTATTTTCTTCTGAGGAACAACTCCGTGAAAAAATTGCGGAAATTTACGGTGGAGTGGTTAGTTTTATGGGCAGGCCCACCAACTCACAGATTAACCGGCTTGATGTGCTTCAGAAAGAAATGGAATCCTGGCATCAAAAGGCTGCAAAACTCTTTAGTGAGGATATGAAAAGTGTGAATCAGAGACTGAAAAAGGCCGGATTGAAGGAAATCACGCTCATTACCCGCGAAGATTTTAATAAAGAAAATGAAGAAAAATAAATGCCTATGATAATCTTGAAAACCGCTGTCTGATTAGATGGCGGTTTTTTTATGCCCCCCGGATATTTTTTTTCACGTGAATGATGTATAACATATTAACTTTTTGTGAAAAGTTGAGTAAATTCGTACGAAAGGATCACCCATTTTAATGGCAGTAAAAAGAAAAGCAAATCTTAAGCTGTAAACATCCACTATATAACTTTATTCATTATAAAAATTCATACTAATGAAAAGATCTATCGCAATTTATGTTATTTTAATTCTGCTTATTCCCATTGCCGGAGCACAAACCGGCAAAGGTTCATTCCTTATTGCAACGACTACTGATTTAAGTAACAGTATGGCCGGTTTGACAGGTGGAGGAAGTGGCAATTCTGCAGGAATTGCTTTGAGAACTTCTTTTATTAATACAAGCGCCGACTCACAAAATTCCGTAAAGGAAAAAACAACATTTCTTAATTTTACGCCCAGAGTCGGTTATTTCATTTCAAATCGTCTGGTAATAGGTTTGGATTTAACCCTGTGGACTTCGAAACAATCATATAGTTCCGGTGATTATAAAAGTATAATGACTTTGACAGCTTATGGTCCCTTTGTGAGGTTTTACTTTTCAGGAGAAAAAAAAGTGGTTCCTTTTTTGGAAGCAAAAGGATCGGTTGGCAGCTGGAAAACCAAATCTTCTTTTGGAGCGAATACATATAGGGGAAAAAATAGTATTATCTCGTGGAGCGGAGGCGCCGGATTAGCATTTTATATATCTGATAAAATAAGTATAGATATCCTGGCAGGATATGAATCTTTGATCTCTAAAGAAAAGGACAGTCAGGACAGTTCTTCGTCACATAACAATACATTAGGACTGGCATTCGGGTTTACACTGGTTTTTTAAATCCTTAAGAACCATGAATGCCGAAAAACTGCAAATCTGAGATTTGCTTAGTTTTTCGAGCATCCACGAAAAACAACGAAAATCGAAGATTTTCTGTTTTTCGGGACCCAGAACCAAGGAACCTTTACCCATGCGGTAAAATATGCGCCGGATAATCAATCCTGGTGAGAAAAAGCCCCTGCGGCGGTACGGAAGTTCCGGCAGCGCTGCGGTCTTTCTTTTCAATAATGTCTCTGAAATCATCCAGGGAAATTTTATGCAACCCGATATCCATCATCGTGCCGACAATGGCCCGCACCATATTTCGTAAAAACCGGTCGGCTTTGATCGTAAAAATGTACTTCCCGCCTTCTTCTTTCCAGGATGCTTCCATAATATTGCAGTGGTATGTGGCCACATCCGAATGGAGTTTGCTGAAGCTGCAGAAATCTCGGTTTCCTTTCAGAATCTTACAGGCCCTGTTGAGCTGAAGTATATCCGGTTTCTGATAATAGTGAAAGGCAAACTCTTCAAGGAAAGGATCCTTACGTGTAGATATGACATATTTATATGTGCGCGATAAGGCATCAAAGCGGGCATGTGCCGTATGCGGGACACTGTATATACCGGATGCAGCAATATCCGGGGGAAGAATGTTGTTTAATTTAAACAGGAATTGTTCATCCTTTTCAAGATTTTTTTGTGCCGAATCAAAATGGGCAATGTAAAAACGGGCATGAACCCCGGTGTCTGTACGGCCGGCACCGGTGGTTTCAACAGCTTCCTGCAGTACCGTGGAAATGGCCTTATTTACCTCAGCCTGAACCGTATGGGCATTGGGTTGTATCTGCCAGCCGTGATACCGTGTTCCGCGGTATGCCATTTTGATAAAATAACGGTGCAGTGACGTTTCGTTCATGTAAACAAAATTAATATTTTTTCCTGCAGGCTGTTGTGAAAACCGGAAAAATAACACCTGTAAGAAACCTTATGAACAGGGAGAAAATGCTCTGTTTCGGGAGTATCCAAAAGATTCATCATACCCTTTAACATTTTTTAACAGCAATACAAAAAAAATATCTGCAAATTTGCATTTAATTTAAAGGGAGATGGAAAACAATTACCGGGGAAATTTCCGGTATGTTTCCGATATGATAAATATTTTTAAAAACCAAAGCATGAATGAACAGATAAACATTCGGGAGATCAACGAGAAGATCGAAAAGGAAAGTGCTTTTATCGATCTGGTTAACCTGGAGATGAAAAAGGTCATTGTGGGACAGAAGCATTTACTGGACAGCCTGCTAATCGGGTTGTTATCAAGCGGCCATGTCCTGCTCGAAGGCCTTCCCGGCCTGGCCAAAACCCTGGCTATTCGCACACTGGCGGATACCGTGGATGCCGGCTTCAGCAGGATTCAGTTTACCCCGGACCTGCTGCCTGCCGACCTGATCGGAACCATGGTGTATAGCCAGAAAGAGGAAACGTTTCATGTGAAGAAGGGTCCTGTCTTTACCAACTTTGTGCTGGCAGATGAAATCAACCGTTCGCCGGCCAAGGTGCAGAGTGCTTTACTGGAAGCTATGCAGGAAAGACAGGTTACCATCGGCCGGGAAACTTTTCCGCTTGAAGAACCTTTCCTGGTACTGGCTACACAAAACCCGATCGAGCAGGAAGGAACTTACCCGCTGCCGGAAGCCCAGGTAGACCGTTTTATGCTGAAGATAAAAATAGACTATCCCGAAAAAGAGGAAGAAAGGCAGATCATCCGTGAGAACCTGCAGAAAAAATTTCCGTCGGCAAATGCCGTGATCAAACCGGAAGACATCCTGCGGGCATGTGATGTGGTAAAAGAGGTGTATATGGATGAAAAGATTGAAAGGTATATCCTGGACATCGTTTTCAGCACTCGTTATCCCGAACAGTATGCACTGGAGAAATATAAACCGTTGATCAATTATGGCGGATCACCGCGGGCAAGTATTAACCTGGCCATGGCTGCCAAAGCTTTTGCCTTTATCCGGCGGCGTGGGTATGTCATTCCCGAAGACATCCGGGCGGTATGTTACGATGTAATGCGCCACCGTATCGGATTGACCTATGAAGCCGAAGCAGAGAATATAACTACCGAAGATGTGATTACCGCCGTCCTGGATACCGTGGAAGTTCCTTAATGGTTCGATCTTTGCTGCATGTAAACCAAATGAAAAATATACGATCCATATTCCTGTTATTAATGCTTCTGACCGTTCTCAGATCAGAGGCCCAGCCCTATATCGGCAGGCACGCCGGAGATGTGAAGCAATATATTCGTACCCACCAGCGGGAGTTTTCGCTGGATCAGACCACACGGAATACCGCATACCGGTATCTTAAATTTGTTGATCAGATGGGTTATAAAACCTTGCTCGTCTTCCTCTCTGACCAGGACACCTGTAGCTGGTATAAGATCGTCTATGATGCGGATTTGTATGATAGTATTGTGGAAAGTCTGGATACATGCTGCAAACGCGAAAGCGATACTTCCTGGATCGAAGTTATCGGTGATGAACATTACCGGAAAGTATTGAAAAAGACTGACTGGTTCTTTTCTGTGACAACACGGCCGGCCGGTGAATCCGGTGGCCGTAAATAAAAAACGGAATGCTATGGATGCAGCAGAATTGCTGAAAAGGGTACGTAAAATCGAGATTAAAACCAGACACCTCTCCAGGCATATTTTTGCCGGCGAGTATCACAGCGCTTTCAAAGGCCGTGGAATTGCCTTCAGCGAAGTGCGTGAATACCAGTATGGCGATGATATCAGAACGATTGACTGGAATGTAACCGCCCGGTTCAATCATCCCTATGTCAAGGTCTTTGAAGAAGAACGTGAACTGACGGTAATGTTACTGATCGATGTCAGCGGTTCGAGGAATTTCGGCTCACGTGTCATGCTTAAACGTGACCTGATCACCGAAGTGGCTGCCGTACTTGCTTTTTCCGCTATCCAGAATAATGATAAGGTTGGCGTTATCTTTTTCAGTGACCGGGTAGAGAAGTTTATTCCGCCGAAAAAAAACAGGAAACATATTCTGCATATCATTCGTGAGCTTCTTGAATTTCAACCCGAATCCGAGAATACGGATTTTGCCGAGCCGTTGCGATACCTCACCAATGCTATAAAAAAGCGGTCTATCGCTTTTGTGATCTCTGATTTTATCGGGGACCCTTTCCGTGACAGTCTGCGCATAGCCTCCAATAAACATGATATCGTGGCATTGCAGATCTTCGATAAGCGTGAAAGGGAAATACCGCAGGTAGGACTCCTGAAACTACGTGATGCCGAAACCGGCGAGGAACGTTGGGTGGACACCGCTTCAAAACCGGTGCATGAGCAGTTTGAGTCATGGTGGAAAAATCATGACCACCGTCTTGAAGAGACTTTTTTATTAACCGGGGTGGATAATGTCCGGCTCTCTACGGATGAGGATTATATCAAACCACTGGTTCAACTCTTTAAAAAAAGATAACATGTCTCCGGGATTATTCATATACAGGCGTTTGAACTCAGGCCGGCTTCCCCTCATGAGGAAGCCATCCCTGTTCATGGTGTCCATGATGATGATCCTTTCCATGCTCAGATCAAGTGGCCAGGAAGTTTCTCTTCACGCCTCTTTCAGCAGGGATACTATTTTAATCGGAGACCAGGTTGAATTTCAGTTCAAACTCCAACAGCCTGCCGGCCTCAGCTTATCCGTGCCTGAATTTAAAGATTCACTTCCCGGAGGTGTGGAAATACTGAAAACCCTGGGTATCGACACGATACCGGTGGATGGCAACAGACTGGAAATTACACGCAGATACCTGGTGACCAGTTTTGATACGACTGAAGTTACCGTTCCCCCGCTTGAAGTTGCTTATGACAAGGACAGCCTGCATGTAAGGCTGGCAACGTCTCCTGTGGCGCTTTATGTAAAACCCATGCCCGTCGATACGGCAAAAACCATAGCCGATATTAAAGCCCCTTACAAGGCCCCGTTAACGTTGGCTGAGGTGTTACCCTTCCTGATCGGCCTGCTGATCCTGCTGGCCATCGCCTGGGCAGTATACCGCTATCTGTTCAACAGGAAAAAGCCGGAAGAAACAAAACCGGTAAAACAAAAACCCCGGGAACCGGCACATGTGATTGCACTGCGCGGGCTGAATAAACTGCGCGATGAAAAACTCTGGCAAAAAGGAGAATTAAAAGTTTTCTATACCAGGCTCTCCGATATCCTGAGGACATACCTGGATCATCGTTACGAAGTCATGGCTATGGAAATGACAACATCCGAGAGTCTTAATGCATTAAAAAGTAAAGGCTTTAATGACAAAAGGCTTTTCGAGACCCTGCGTGATATTCTCCGGACAGCCGATCTTGTAAAGTTTGCCAAATACAAACCGCTTCCGGACAAAAATGAATCCGTTTTACTGGATGCCGTGGTGTTTGTCAACGGAACACGTGAAGCATGGAATAAGGAAGCATCAGACGAAACGGGCAAACCTGAGGGGACTGAAAAGCCTGAAACGGCTTTAGCTGAACCGGAACTGAAAGGAGAGGAGGGAACGGATCATGAATAATCTTCGGTTTGCCAATCCGGAATGGTTGTATCTGTTGCCATTATTGCTGGTAATCATTGCCTGGTACGTATGGCGGCAACATAAGCTTACGGCCGGATTGCAGTACAGCAGTTTCCGGCCCTTCGAAGGGATTAAAAAACCTGTTCGCCAATACCTGCGACATTTGCTGTTCGTTTTCCGTCTGCTGGCCCTTGCACTGCTGATCATGGTAATGGCACGGCCACAATCGGTAAACCGCTGGCAGGAAGTTTCTACAGAAGGTATTGATATTATCCTCGACCTGGATATTTCCAGCAGTATGCTGGCACAGGATTTTCAACCTAACCGGCTGGAAGCTTCAAAAGACGTAGCCATCCGGTTTATTTCCGGCCGTCCCGACGACAGGATCGGACTGGTGGTCTTCAGCGGGGAAAGCTTTACACAGTGTCCGCTGACAACGGATCATGCCGTACTGATCAACCTCTTCAGGGATGTGAAGAGCGGAATGATAGAAGACGGAACGGCCATTGGCGATGGACTTGCCACCGCAGTAAACAGGCTGAAAGACAGTAAAGCCAAAAGCAAAGTAATTATCCTGCTTACCGACGGGATGAACAACCGCGGAGAAATAGCCCCGATGACAGCTGCTGAAATCGCACAAACATTCGGAATACGTGTTTATACCATTGGTGTAGGTACTCACGGAACGGCGCCCTATCCGGTACAGACACCCTTTGGTATCCGTTACCAGCAGATGAAGGTGCAGATTGATGAAAAGGTGCTGCAGGATATTGCTTCCATGACCGGAGGCCGCTATTTCAGGGCTACGGATAATAAAAAATTACAGGAAATATACCGTGAAATTGATCAGCTTGAAAAATCAAAGATCGATGTAAAACAATTCAGTAAAAAAGAGGAAGAATACCTTCCTTTTGCCTTGCTGGCCGGTCTGTTTGTTTTACTGGAAGTATTGTTAAGGCTGACATTTCTCCGGGCAGGACCTTAAAATCGTTGTGATGTTTAGATTTGCACAGCATGAATTTCTGTATGCGCTCCTGGCACTCCCCGTGATCTGGGCGCTGTTCCTCCGGGCATGGCATGTGCGTAAAAGAAATATCCGGAAAATGGGTGATCCCGGATTGCTTGCCGGGCTGATGCCGGATATTTCCTTTAGCAGGCCGGTACTGAAAGCAATCCTGTTTTCGCTGGCTTATGTTTTTCTGGTCGGGGGTATTGCCAGGCCTCAGCTCGGGGCAAAACTCGAAACGGTAAAACGCTCGGGTGTGGAGATCATCGTGGCCCTGGATGTCTCCAATTCCATGCTTGCAGAAGATATCCAGCCTAACCGCCTCGAAAGAGCCAAACAGGCCATCTCACGGATGGTCGACAGGATGGAAAATGACAGGATCGGGTTAATTGTCTTTGCCGGAGATGCTTTTGTGCAGGTGCCCGTGACTTCCGATTATCTTTCGGCAAAAATGTTCCTTTCCACCCTGGGACCCGATATCGTTCCCGTACAGGGTACGGCTATCGGAAAGGCCATTGAACTGGCTGCAAAATCATTTACGCCGGGGGATAACAAGAGCAAAGCCCTTATCATTATTACCGACGGGGAAAATCATGAAGCGGATCCGGTGGCAGCTGCCGAAAAAGCACACGATCAGGGAATAACCATTCATACCATAGGTATCGGCCGTCCCGAAGGTGCCCCGATTCCCATCGGAACAGCAGGCGGACAACGGACTTACCTGAAAGATAAGCAGGGTCATACGGTGATTACACGCCTGGATGAAAAAATACTGAACAAAATTGCAGTGGCCGGCGGCGGGATCTATGTTCAGGCAAACAATACTTCTATGGGCCTGAACAGGATCTATGAGAAGATCAAGGGTATGGACCAGACCGAAATGGAAACACGCGTATATTCGGACTACAATGATATTTTCCGGTATTTTATCGGAATGGCGCTGTTTTTCCTGATCATTGAATGGATGATCCTCGAAAAGAAAAACAGATTTTTACAAAGAATTCGTTTATTTAAAGGTGAAAAAGAAGATGAAAAATAAACGTTTTATGGGGTTTCTGATGACTGTTGCTTTACTGGTTCCGGTAAAAGTTGTGGCCCAGCGTGATGTAAAATATCTGCGCGAAGGAAATAAGGCTTTTGAAAAAAAACAATATGACCAGGCCGAACTTGCTTACCGGAAGGCCCGTGAAGAGGCTAAAGATCCCGTCAAACCCGATTTTAATCTGGGGGATGCTTTATACAAACAAAAAAAATACAACAAGGCCGCTACGAATTTCCTCTCGGTAGCAGGAAAAACGGATGAAAATATACAAAAAGCAGATGCTTTTTATAACCTCGGGAACACCATGATTCAGGCCGGTAAGATTGACGAAAGCATTGAGGCTTATAAAAATGCATTGCGCCTGAATCCCGGTGACAGGGATGCAAAATACAATCTTTCCTATGCACTGCGATTGAAAAAACAGCAACAACAACAGAAGCAACGGCAAAAGCAGGATAAAAATAAGAATCAGGAGGATAAGCAGCAACAGAACAAACAGAACCAGCAGCAAAATCAGCAAAATCAACAAAATCAACAGAATCAACAGAACCAACAGAAAAAGCAACAACAAAATCAACAGGACAAGAACCGGCAACAAATGCAGCCCCGTGAAGGAAAAATCTCAAAGGAAACTGCCGAGCGTCTCCTGCAGGCCCTGGCCAATGATGAAAAGAAAGTCCAGGAAAAAGTAAAAAAAGCAAAAGCACAGGCACATAAAACGAAAACAGTGATCAACTGGTGAAAATGAAACGGTTTCACAACATACGCGCATCAGGTTCACAAATACGGGTCATCAGGATACTGGTGATCTTTGGGTTTTTCCTGACAGGTTTTCAATTGCCTGCCCGGGCACAGGGCATCCATATCAATGCCTCCGCCCCCGGTGTGGTCTCCGTAGGACAACAATTCAGACTTGTCTTTGAGATCAATACACGTGACGGAAAGTTCAGCCCTCCCGATTTAAGTGATTTTGATGTGCTTATGGGGCCCAGTACATCATACAGCCAGAGCACACAGATCATTAACGGACGGATCAGCAGTAGTGTAAGTTATACTTATACATACATTCTTCAGGCAAGGAAAGAGGGAACTTTTACCATTGGTCAGGCTACCCTGAAACTTAAAAAGGAAACCATTCATTCCAATGCGCTTCGGATCAAAGTGGTAGCAGGACAGGTTCAGGTACGGCAACAAAAAAGAACGGCCGGAACCGGAACGCCGAAGGCTAATACAGCACCGTCACCGGGAGAAAATCTGTTTGTAAAACTGATCGTGAATAAAACACATGTTGTACAGGGCGAACCGGTGACCGCTACGGTAAAAATTTATTCCCGGATGAACCTTTCGGGTTTTGAGGAGATTGACATGCCCGAATTTGACGGATTCCTGAAACAGGAAATTCCCACCCCGCAGTTACAGTCCCTGCAGCGGGAATATATTAACGGACAGGCATACGGTACCGGCGTTCTCGGAAGATACCTGCTCTTTCCGCAGAAAACAGGTGAGGTGGCGATCGATCCCGTAAAGATTATCTGTCTGGTACAACAACGGGTACGTTCCGGACCGGAAGGTTTTTTCGGCGACTTTTTTGATTCTTACCGGACGGTGCGCCAGCCCATACAAAGCCGGAGTGTGAAAATTACGGTAGATCCCCTGCCTGTGGGAGCTCCCCCTGGATTTAAAGGTGCTGTCGGCTCTTTTGGCCTGGATGTATCTGCGGATAAAAGCACATTGAAAGTTAACGATGCGGTAAACCTTACCGTGAAAATTTCAGGAACCGGAAACCTGAAGCTTATCGAACCCCCGTCCATAGATTTCCCCCCCGATTTTGAAGTCTATGATCCCAGGATCACAAGTAATATTAAGAACGGTGTTACCGGAGCTACGGGTTATAAGAAATTCGAATACCTGATGATCCCGCGACATGCGGGAAATTACCGGATATCACCCATAACCTTTGCATATTTTGATCCTCAGGCAAAAATTTACCGGACATTGCGTACGCCTGCCGTAAATCTTACCGTAAACAAGTCGAATGAATCGGGATCCGTACCGGTTGTTTCAGGTGTGTCCAGGGAAGCGCTGAAGTATCTGGGAAAAGATATCCGATACATTCATAACAAACCTTTCAGGTTAAAACCTCAGGATAAAACCATACTGAACAGTTTCGTTTTTAAACTGGTCTGGCTGATCCTTATCGTAATCTATGTTTTGGCTTATGTAATCTACCGTGTAAGGGTTAAACAGCGCAGTGACATTGTCCGGCTCAGGAACCGGAAAGCCAACAGGATTGCCCGCAAGCGGCTGAAGACAGCCGGATATTATCTCAAGAAAGGAGAGGAGGGCGCTTTTTATGAGGAAACCTTAAAAGCAATATGGGGCTACCTGAGCGATAAGCTCGGGCTCCCGGTCTCTGACCTTACACGGGAGAAAGCTGAAAAGATTTTGCAATCATACCATGTACCTGCCGATCTGATCCAGCAACTCATTTTTGTCCTTGATCAATGCGAGTTTGCCCGTTATGCTCCCGAAGGCAAAAAATTGCAGCATGATAAGCTGTACCGGGAGACCCTTGAAATCATTAGTAACCTTGAACAAAAGCTGTAAAAGATGTTGCTGAAAAAAATTTGGATCGTATGGCTGCTATTTGCAGGGATTACATCAGCCCTCCGGGCGGAAGCCCCGGATAGCCTCATCGTAAGGGCTAATCTTTTTTATGCAAATAAAATGTACGAAGATGCCGCCGCTTTATATCAGCAGGTTGCCGATTCGGGCCTGGTGGCATCCGATCTCTATTATAACCTGGGGAATGCTTATTTTAAATCACATGACATTGCCCATGCCATACTGAATTATGAACGGGCACTGTTGCTTGATCCCGGAAATGAAGATATCCGGTTTAACCTTGAACTTGCCCGGACTTATGTTACCGACAAGATTGATGTACTGCCCAGCTTTTTTCTGGTACAGTGGTATCACTGGTTTCTGGAACGGTTTTCTACGGATACCTGGGCGAAAATCAGCCTGGCAGCTTTTGTGATTGCATTGTTTTTACTATCTTTATTCCTGTATGGCCACCGGATTGCATTGCGTCGCAGTGGTTTTATCAGCGGGATCATTATCCTGGCCTTTTCATTGCTGGCATTGTTTTTTGCCCTGGAAAGCCGGAAAATGCTTACCGCTCATGATCATGCAATTGTGGTTCAACCGTCAGTCACTGTGACCAGTGCTCCGGATGAGTCAGGAACGGTGCTCTTTGTGATACATGAGGGCACAAAAGTTAAGGTGGATGAATCATTGGATAACTGGTATGAGATCCGGCTGTCGGATGGCAGCAAGGGCTGGTTGATAAAAAAAGCTGTAGAGATCATTTAAACTACCAAATATGATGCAAAAACTATTCATTGCCCTGGTAACCGTTATGCTGATATCGGTTACAAACTCATGTCGTAAAAGTCCTGAAGGGCCTTCGGATATCAGAATAAGGAATCTGAGTACTAAGGTTTTTGATGATGTATTCGTTGACACTTCGGCCGGCGAATATAACTATGGTCAGATCCAACCCGGTAAAGTTACCGATTACCATCGTTTTGATAAGGCATACCGCCAGGCACATATTACCCTTACGGCCAATGGCGTTGCCTACGAAATGGTTCCGGTTGATTATACCTATGAGATCACCCTGGGACAGGGGAAATTTACCTACGAACTGAACCTTGCAGACACGGTAAACCATACCCTCTCCATCCACGTCATTGCCGAAGCCCCGCTGGATTAACCTGTTTACAGGAATCGTATGTTCGGAATTCCTGTCTGAAAAAACGGTGAGAATTATCTACGAGTTATTTTAAAAATTACTTACTGGATTTTGTTTTGTTTATCGTTCCTGTTGATATGAAACCACGAATGTACGAACGGGTGATTTGTTTGCTTCGCAAGCGTCATTTATTATATTTTAATCGTTTTATAAATGTCTTTCAATTACAGGCTTGATTTTTTATCGGCCAATACCGGATCATTGCGAGTCTCCATTTTTTGAATGAAAAACAAAAAGCCTGACATGAACGAAGTGAATCGCAAGCAGAAGCCTGCCTGCCGACAGGCAGGCAATCTCCCTGGACCTGACAATGCATCACCAGTCTTCAATCGGCAGTCAGCAATAAGACGTTAGCAGTCAATAATCGAGCTTCCAAGGCCGGGAACCAGGAACCAGGAATGCCGAAAAACTGCAAATCTGAGATTTGCTTAGTTTTTCGAGCATCCACGAAAAACAACGAGAATCGAAGATTTTCTGTTTTTCGGGACCAGGAACCAGGAACCGGAAACAACATCTTACCGTTTTTCTCCCGTCCCCCCGGTGAACTTTTCATGTTTTTATGTAGCTTTGAAAACATGTAAGTTTTTCATCTTTTTCAGGCAATATTAACCCTATGGCCGGACGGATTATCATTTATCAGGTTCTTGTACTTACCATTCTGGCAGTTACCGGATTTTTAGGCGTAAAGTTCAAATTGATTAGTAACGAAGTAAAAGAAGGCCTGGCCAAGCTTGTTTTCAACATTACCTTACCGCTGCTGATTTTTTCAAAGATTTCCAGACTGGAGCTTTCCCTTTCGTTATTAAGTGACAGCATCCGGTACATTGTCCTGGTTTATGTCGCTTTCCTGCTGATGTACGTAGTTGCCTGGCTGTCGACACGTTTGTTAAAGTTGCCGCCACGTGGCGAACAGGTCTTTCTGGCACACAGTATGTTTGGCAATATTATTTTCCTCGGATTCCCGTTAATGGATGCCCTTTTTCCCGGAGGTGAAGGAATACTCTTCGTTACCCTGTATCACCTTGTTTCCAGTACCATTCTTTGGACCGCAGGGGTGTATTTGCTCAACAAAGGCCATTCAACTTCCGGTAAAGAATTCCTGAAAAAGCTGTTTAATCCCAACACCCTGGCTTTTTTTACCGGACTTGTGGTAGCCGCTTTTTCTCTGAAATTGCCACGTTTGTTTTATGATACCTTTGGTAAACTGGGGGATACGACCCTTTACCTCTCCCTGCTTTATATCGGCATCCTGCTGTCTGCGCTTTCTCCCGGTGCGGTAATCCGTCGCAGGTCTACGTACCTGCTTTCTTTGAATAAGCTGCTGTTGGTACCATTTCTGATGATCATGGTTCTTTTCCTGCTGGCACATTTCTTCAGCCTGTACATGGGCGAAACCGCCCGTTCCGTACTGATCCTCGAAACAGCGATGCCCTGTATGGCGAATATTGTCATTCTGGCCAAAGTGTTTGGCAGCGATGACCACCTGGCTATGGAAAATGTATTCCTGACTACGATCCTGAGTATTCTTTCCCTGCCTCTCATACATTGGCTTATGAACCTCATTCTTTTTAATCCATAAAAAATCTACGCAAATGTCACACAAAACTTTTCTTACTGCATTTTTACTGTTGATTCTGGTGAGTCCGTTTACCCTGGCAGCCTCTTCTTTAAAAGTTACGGCACTCCGCTGTGAGTACAAACAAAATCCCCTGGGGATAGATATCCGTGCACCACGCCTCAGCTGGCAGATGCAGTCCGTTAAAAAAAATGTGACACAAACAGCCTGGGAAGTAAGGGCAGCACATTTAACTGCAGATTTAAAAGCAGGAACAAATCTGGTTTGGTCAAGCGGGAAAGTGAATAATGATCAATCGGCTCATGTCGTATGGAAGGGTTCCGCTTTACATTCTTCCGAACGAATCTACTGGCAGGTGAGGATTTGGGATAATTACGGACAAAAGTCTGCCTGGAGCGATCCGGCATGGTTTGAAACCGGCCTGCTTTCTCCGGATGACTGGCAGGCCAGATGGATCAGGGGTGATCTTCCGGAGGATACAACCACATCCAATCCTGCACAGTATTTTAGAAGTGAAGTGAATATTACAGGCAGGATTAAATCTGCCAGGGCCTATGTTACATCGTTGGGCCTTTATGAACTTCATATGAATGGTAAGAGGGTAGGAGATGCTTATTTTACACCGGGCTGGACCTCCTATAACAAACGGTTGCAATATCAGACCTATGATGTAACCGGCCTGATACACCAGGGACAAAATGCCATTGGCGCCATTGTCGGTGACGGCTGGTACCGGGGCCGTATCGGTTGGAACGGCAGCAGGAACAAATATGGCGCCCGCCCGGGATTGTTGGTGCAGGTCCTGGTTATTTATGAAGACGGCTCATCTAAGGTTTGGGGCACAGACGAACAGTGGAAAGCATCTACAGGACCCATCCTGATGTCGGAAATCTATGACGGGGAAACCTATGATGCCCGCCTGGAACAGGATGGATGGGATATGCCCGGGTTTGAAGATACTGCCTGGAAGCCGGTGAAAACTTTTACACATAATAAAAACATCCTCATTGCTCCGGAATCCCTGCCGGTGCGAAAGATGGAAGAGGTCGTTCCCGTCTCTGTCCTGGTAACACCCCAGGGAGATACCGTGGTGGATATGGGGCAGAATATGGTAGGATGGATAAGGCTGAAAGTTTCCGGACCCGGCGGGAGAACCGTGATACTGCGACATGCCGAAGTACTCGATAAATACGGAAATTTCTATACCGAAAACCTCCGGTCGGCAAAGCAAACCATTACCTATATTCTGAAAGGCGGGAAAGAAGAGATTTTCGAACCACATTTTACCTTCCAGGGATTTCGATATGTTGCCGTTTCGGGGTTTCCCGGCGAAGTTAAACCGGAAAACCTGACCGGAATTGTACTCCATACCGGCTTCAGGCAGACCGGAAACTTTGTTTGTTCCGATTCGCTCATCAACCGTCTTCAGCATAATATCATCTGGGGCCAGAAAGGGAATTTCCTTGAAGTACCTACCGATTGTCCCCAGCGTGACGAACGCCTGGGCTGGACGGGTGATGCCCAGGTCTTTGCTCCGACAGCCTGTTTTAACGGTGATGTGGCTGCTTTTTATACCCGATGGATGAAAGATTTTACGGCCGACCAGCAGGATCAGGGCCAGATACCCCATGTGATCCCGGATGTTCTGTCAATTAAGAACGGGCATAAGGGTTCTTCTGCTTCTGCCGGGTGGGCGGATGCTGCCGTTATTGTACCATGGACGGTTTATAAGGCGTATGGCGATAAAAGAATTCTGGAACAGCAGTATGACTGTATGAAAAAATGGGTTGGGTACCAGGAGAAACAGGCCGGTGACAGCTATTTCTGGAAGCAGGATTTTACTTTTGGCGACTGGCTGGCTTTCAGCACCAACCGGTCTGATTATCCCGGGGCTACTACCGACAAGGATTTCATTACCCAGGTCTATTTTGCCCGGTCGGTTGGATTGATGGCCAAAATTGCAGGAGTCCTGGGAAAAAGTGAGGATGAAAAGCATTTTCAGGACCTCCGCCGCCACATAACGGAAGTTTTCCGGCACGAGTTTCTTACACCCGCCGGCAGGTTATCTCCCAATACACAGACTGCTTATGCCCTGGCACTGTACCTCAATTTGATTCCTGATGAACTGAAAGCATCGGCCGCCAAACGGCTGGCTGATGATGTGAAGAAATTCGGCCACCTTACTACCGGTTTCCTGGGTGCGTCATTGTTGTGTCCTGTGCTCTCGGATAACGGATACACCGATGTTGCCTATATGCTCCTGAACAGAAAGGATTACCCCTCCTGGCTGTATCCCGTAACCCGCGGCGCTACAACCATCTGGGAGCGCTGGGATGGAATAAAGCCGGACAGTACCTTCCAGGATCCCGGGATGAATTCCTTTAATCACTATGCTTATGGTGCAATCGGGGAATGGCTTTATAACACTGTGGCTGGAATCCGGATTGATGAAGAACATCCCGGATATAAGCATATCATTTTTGCACCCCGGCCGGGTGGCGGTCTTACCCGGGCATCGGCATCAACGGAATCCGTGTATGGCAGCGTAGCGATATCATGGAAAAAAACGAACGGACAAATGACGGTGGAGATCACAGTCCCGGCCAATACCACGGCAACGGTCAAACTCCCCGGTACTACCACAGGTAAAATCCGTGTAGGAGGGAAACCTGCCGTAAAAAGCAGATTCCTGAAGAATATCCGTCAGGAAGGAAATGGGGTCACGCTGGAAACCGGATCCGGAAATTATAAATTTACCTACCCGGTAACTGAATAATAAAACCATCAATGATGAAAGGAAAGATTCTTGTAACTTACCGGATACCGGAAGAAAGCCTGACGATACTGGAAAACGAAGGCTATACCCTGATCTGGCCGGAAGGTGTCAGTATGTCTGAGGCGGAAATTGTGGAGAAGATCCCGGAATGTATTGCTGTGGTTTCGGTATTCGCTACACCTCTCCCGGATAAAGCGATGGAGATCGCAGATCATTTGAGAATAATCAGCAATTACGGGGCGGGTGTGGACAATATCAATATACCGTTTGCTACAGACAAAGGAATAGTTGTAACCAATACACCCGATGAAGTTACCGAACCAACGGCAGAGATGGCAGTGGCGCTTATGCTGGCCCTGGCCAGAAGGATACCGGAGATGGACCGCAGGTTGCGGAGTCATTGCGATATCCGGTGGGGGATTATGGAAAACCTGGGAACAACACTCCGCGGCAAGACGCTCGGAATCATAGGGCTGGGACGTATCGGCAAGGCTACAGCCCGCCGGGCGCTGGCCCTGGGAATGAAAATCGTTTATCATAACCGGCATCGTGCCGGAAAAAAAACGGAAAAACAACTGGATGCAAAGTATATTACGCTGGAGGCGTTACTGGAAAATTCAGAAGTTATCTCATTACATATCCCGCTAACCCCTGAAACACATCACCTGATTGACAAGAATGCATTCGGGAGGATGAAACCCGGGGTTTTGATTGTAAATACGGCCCGTGGAGCCGTAATTGACGAAAAGGCATTAATAGATGCACTCCGTTCAGGACAGATCGCGGGAGCAGCCCTGGATGTTTTTGAAAATGAACCCGAAATTCCCGAAGCATTGTTGAAAATGGATCAGGTAGTGGTTGCTCCTCATGTCGGCACGGCAACCTGGGAAACACGTGTGGACATAGGTCGCAGGGCCGCATTAAATATTATAGAATATTTTGGCGGAAAAGATCCTGTGTACTGTGTGAATCCCGATGTGCTGGACCATAAATCAAATCATGGGTTTGCAGAATAAATAAAACCTGAATAACGATAATAAAAAATCAGGATTTTAAAACCACTATGGAAAAAAACAAGTCGAATGGTTCGGAAGAAAAATTATAAGATTACTGCCGGATCATTCGTTAAAAGGGATACACAAGGTGTGCCGTCCTTTGAAATGCCAGAAATATTATAGAAAAAGACGAATTTGAGATTGTAATGTACATACT
>JAADHC010000052.1 GCA_013152085.1 Chlorobiota bacterium | reverse complement strand
CTTTTCCATGACGGCGGATTCTCGAGCATGGGGATGAGCCTGCGGGCCATGACACAATATGATAAAAGCTTTAAGGGATGTGACTGATCTAGGTCACGGTTTTGGGAAAGATAAAAGATAAAAGAGTAAAGATTAAAGTGGTATAATCCCGGGAGGAAACAGGATACTTAAACCTTTGTTTCTGTTTTAACTTTTATCTTCTTCCTGGTAAAACCCGAAATAATTGCGGGCATTATAGTAGCAGATATCTTCCACCATTTTTCCCAGGAGTTCCTTATCACCGGGAATTTCGCCGTTTTCAACATCCCTGCCGATGAGATTGCACAATATTCTGCGAAAATATTCATGCCTCGGAAAAGAGAGAAAACTGCGTGAATCGGTAAGCATCCCGGCAAAGCGGCTGAGCAGTCCCATGGCGGAAAGCGTGTTGAGCTGTTTCTCAATGCCGTTTTTCTGGTCAAGGAACCACCAGGCCGATCCCCACTGGATCTTTCCGGGTACCGTTCCGTCCTGAAAATTTCCCGTTATGGTAGCCATTACTTCGTTGTCGGCGGGGTTGAGGTTGTACAGAATGGTGCGCCCCAGTTTTCCGGAGGTTTCCAGTCTGTTCAGGAAGCGTGCCGTTTCCGTTGCACCGGCAGGGTCGCCGATGGAATCGTATCCCGTGTCGGGACCCAGTATTCCAAACATCCGGGAATTCGTATTTCTGAGTGCTCCTACATGGAACTGTTGTGTCCAGCCGGATTCAAAATCCATGACAGCCAGGTCAAATAGCAGGGCAGATTTGAAAATTTCCGTTTCCTGAAAGGAAGGGGTTTCCCCTCTCCTTATTGTGTCAAAGATTTTACTTACCTGATGTTGTGTGTAACCGGAAGCATAAAATTTCTCCAGACCGTGGTCTGACAGGCGGCATCCGTTTATATGGAAGAACTCATGCCTTTTTTGCAGTGCTTCAATCAGTGTCTGATAATCTTTAATATCGCTACCGGCAGTTTCAGCGAGCCTGTTAATATATTGATTCCAGGTTTCGGGATTTTCCACTGCCATCGCCTTGTCGGGCCGCCAGGCCGGGATCATCTTGAAAGGGGGATTGCCTGAAGCCATTTTCCGGTGATGCTCAAGGGAATCAACCGGATCATCCGTGGTACAGACCACTTCGACATTCATCATCCGTAACAATCCCTGCGTGCGGTAATCGTCTTTATTCAGGTCTTCCGATGTGGATTCGTAAATTTCATCTGCCGTGGAAGGTTGTAACAGTGCCGTAATACCGAAATACCGTCGTAATTCAAGATGTGTCCAGTGATAAAGCGGGTTGCGTAAAGTGTACGGAACGGTTTCGGCCCATTTTGCAAATTTTTCCCGGTCGGCCGCATCTCCGGTGATATATTTTTCATTGATCCCGTTGGCACGCATAGCCCGCCACTTGTAGTGGTCGCCGTGAAGCCATGCCTGTGTGATGTTCTCAAACCGGTCGTTTCTTTCAATCATGCCGGGATCAAGATGACAATGATAGTCTATGACGGGCATTTTTACCGCATGATTGTGATAGAGGTATCCGGCGGTCTTGTTTTCCAGAAGAAAATCTTCGTCTATAAATGCTTTCATAATGTTTAACTTGAATTAAGAGGTACCGTCTTTCCGGTCCCTTATTGTATAATTTCGACAGGTTTCAGGTTTTCATCCAGCGGTCGCATCTTCGGTATGATTATATGAATAATGGCAAGGACGATAAGGTAAGCCGAACCGGCAATCAGGAATGCAAAGAAATATCCTGCCGGGCCACTGCTTTCCAGAACCCGGCCGAGGCTGAAGTCTGCAAGTAATCCGGCGACAGCGCCAACCATGCCACCTATTCCCGTAACAGAGGCTGTAGCCTTTTTTGGAAAGATATCCGATACGATGGTAAACAGATTAGCCGACCATGCCTGATGTCCTGCAGCAGCAAGCGCCATCAGAATTACGGCAATCCAGTAATATTTATCCGAACGGGCGGCTTCATGAATCGATGATTCAAGATTTGAAAATTCTTTTCCGAGTAGCGGGCCAACATCATCGGAAAGGTCACGGGCCGAGGTGTATTTTCTGCCGTCCAGTTGCCTGAGCTTCTCTATGGCACCTGCCGGGAAGTTTTTCTTCACTACGACGTTTTTACTTTTTCCGTCAACAATTTCAACCGTACGTTCTTTAAAAGTAGTTCTGGAAAGTTTGTCATAGAGTTGTGAATCTACCTTAAAAGTAGTAGGGATCATGGTAACCATGGTAACCGGTAAAATGACAAGCGCACATGTCAGCAGGGTGACTTTCCGTGCTTTGTTAATGACCCATCCTCTCTTAATAAGAAAAGATGACATCCATCCTCCGCCGACACTTCCCAGGTCGGCGGTAAGATAGATAATGATCAGGGGCAGCGCCAGGTGTTTGATATTCAGGCCGAACTTATCGAACAGGAATTTGCCGCCCCAGAAAAGGTAGAACCACCATACGGCATCGGTAATTTTACCGATGGCAAATGCCCAGGTTTGTTTTACCGGAAGCAACCGTTTCCAGGGAAGCTTTTCTGCGGTTTCCTCAACAGAATCACTATTGATATAGGTCAGCTCCTCGGCCGAAAGCCGTGGATGCAGTTCGGGTTTATGATAATATTTTATCCAGAGGACCACCCAGATAGCACTGAATAAACCCGTGGTGAGAAAGGCAAATTGCCAGTTGGTGCCGTCGGCAAGGACAATGAGCGGGATAATCATGGGAGCGAGAATCGCCCCGACATTGGAGCCTGCATTGAAGATCCCGGTTGCCAGTGCCCTTTCTTTCTTGGGAAACCATTCGGCCACGGTTTTAATGGCTGCCGGGAAATTTCCCGATTCTCCGAATCCGAGGCCGAAACGGGCGAAGACAAAACCAATAAGACTGAAAGCAGGACGTATGGCTGCATGCAGCATACCGAATATACTCCATAAACCGATGGAGATGGTATAACCGATCTTCAGACCGAAGCGGTCGATCAACCCCCCCATGGTCAGCATGCCTATTGCGTAGGCCAGCTTGAATGCAATATTGATGTATGAGTAATCGATATCCGACCAGTGAAAGACCTTGTATTGCAGGGTGGGGGCGAGCACTCCGATGACACTGCGGTCCATATAATTGATTGTTGTGGCTACAAAGAGGAGGGCAAGGATACGCCAGCGGTACCCGCGGATCGTTTTTGTCTGGGTCATCTATCAGGTTTTTTTCAACTGAGATCAAAAATAGAAACTTATTTGAGAAATCTTTCCGAATGTGAATAATTGTTTCCTGCAAGCTATTGATAACAGGTTATTTATTTAATTGAGGAAATTTTCGTAACAACAACCAGACACTGACAGGACTTTGCCACAGCCTTGCTAACGCTTGTCGGGTAAGGAGGGTGTCATGTCTTACAGTCTGTTCAACCTGACAGTGTCGAGAGGACAATGCCGGAATTCCGAGGAGATTATCCGGTCTTTTTCAATGATCAAAGGAAAAATTTTGGATCAGATTACATCGGGATTATTCGACCTTTTCAAGCTCTTATGAGATCGTCCAGGCAAGCCTGGACTAAGTTTGCCTCCCTATGGTCGGCGGACCCTGACGATCCTCCAGTCGTCGGATGTCAGGGCAGGCTCTTCCCTGCCGGGGGCAGCCTTGCACCAGAGCAAAACCCAAACGGCTTAGGCCGTTTGCTTTTTTTGTTTTCCCATAGCGCTTTTGATCGTCAGCGATCGCCGTAAAAAGTACCACGAGATTGCCCGACTGCCTTGTGGCAGCCGGGCGGACTCTTCCCTGCCGGGGGCAGCCTTGCAAGAACCCAAACCGCTGTTGCTGCGCAACACTGGTTTTCTTTTTTCCTTATGCTTATGCCCGCAGGCGGTCAACGCTTGCGGAAAAAAGAAAACCGCCATATGACTATGGCGGTTTGGGTTCTTGCGGTCACGACGAGACTCGAACTCGCGACCTCCGGCGTGACAGGCCGGCATTCTAACCAAACTGAACTACGTGACCGTATTTGCTTTCTTCAAAAGCGTTGCAAAAATAATGCAAATTTCTATTATCCAAAAGAACTTATGCTTTTTTCTCCGCATGTCCTTCCGCGGGGAGCTTCAGGAAAAAGGAGAAATGAATCTGACCGTATCTTTTCTCCATTAAAAAACCCGGATTGTGCGAAAAAGAATATTTTCCGGAATGTTCCAGTATAAACCAGCCTTCAGGGTTCAGGATACCGGAATTCAATATCAAATCGGGCAGATGCTCAATATCCCGCAAGACAAACGGCGGATCTGCAAATATAAGATCATAACGGTTTATACATAGCTTCAGAAAGGAAAATACATCACGGCGGTATCCGTGGATATTGTCAAAATGTAATTCCTCAATCGTCTTCAGGATAAACCGGAAATGTACAGGATTTTGTTCAACAAGGTGGATAACCGGCGTGTCCCTCGAAGCAAATTCATAACTGATGCTGCCGGTACCGGAAAAGAGATCAAGGACAGATAGGGTCTGCAGGTCAAAATGATTTTCCAGGATATTGAAAAGGGCTTCCCTGGCCATATCCGTTGTAGGCCGGGCACGGAAATTACGGGGCGGGCGTATCACATGCCCCCGGTATTTACCACGGATTATACGCAAGGATAAATATTAAAAAGGTTGGCAAACGTATGTGCCGGCAAGACATTCAGCTTGTAACTATATGTAAAGGCTGAATTACGACGCACAAGAGAGACATTCTTAACATAGCGTTTGAGCGTCTCGATCAGGCTGGATTGTGCATTGATCTTTCCTTCCAGAATAATGGGTACAGTCTGCTGGTCAAGCTGCAGCATCTGAAAAATATAGAGGATAAAATAGACCATGTCATTTACCTGCCGGTAAAGATAAGTGTTGACAAGGGAGAGTTTTTGTTTTCTCGTTACGGCAATATCAAAACAGGTATCATGAATCAACACATGAACGGCGGCTTCTTTCCCTTTTGAAGTAGCATTGCGGAACAAACCCTCAATAAAAGGAGTTGTATGATGCAGGGTCACAGCATCCGAGAAGTATTTTTCGACAAACCGTAACAAATCTGATGGTGTGGCATACAAACAATAAGCATCCGTTCCACTCAGTTTGTCCGTTAAAATAACTTCATCCTCCTCCAGCGCATGGCTAAAGGTAAAATAGGTATCTTTTTCTTCTTTCCTGAATAATGCTGCCGGAACCAAGGTTGATTTAAACGTTTCGACCATTACCGCACTGCTCTTGAAGGATTTCCGTAAAAAGTCGTCTGTTTCAACAATTTTCCCAAAGCGATCCGGATATTCTTGCTTGTCCGTATCCCCGGTCAAGGGAAAGTGACGAAGGGCAATATATTTATTGGTTATGGTATCAAGAATACAAAAAGAAAGTCCATTCAGACCCAACTGAATGGACAAGTGATACGATTGGGTTTGGTTAATGTCTAAGGATTCATCCAGGTATGCAAATTCTGTCATCCAAAGATTTTTACTCCCAGTTACCGGCGTTGTTCGTTGATTCGGTCAATGATCCGACCTTTAAGCCTGCAAAACCAACGATCTTTTCACGCTCAGCATTATAATTGATGATCAATTGCTTGTCCATACCATGGAACAGCACATCATTCAATACATGAGCTTCGAAAACCTTTACTTTTACTTTCGATCCCGTTAATATTTCTCCTGCACCGAGGAAAAACTGGGCAGTATCAGCAAAAGGAACAAAACGGATCGAGTCGATGGGATAATGAATATCAAAGATTGAGTCAAGAACAGCAACATACGAAGTATCACGGATAATAATACCTTTCCGGATGGCTTCCTCCTCCTTCATTCCCAGGTCGTAAAGACTATCGGGAATACTACCAATAGCTTTGACAATGGGGAAGGAGTCATATTTTACAAAATGAATCAGGGTATCAAAACTCCCGGTGTACTTGCCGTATTTTGATTTATAGGCGACTTCGGCAGTACGGATGTCTTTGAGTCGCTGAATGGTTGCCTGTTCCCTGCGTGCCTTTTCCCGGTTAAAATGAATGGGCTCCATAATACTTTGGAAGAGTAAAAAGGCTAAAACAACAACAACAACAAAAAGGGCGACTTTAATTGCAGTTCTCATTTTATTCGTTTTGTTAAGGTTTGCCTGCAAATTTATAACAAAAAATGGAATCAGAAACAGAAAGATTTTTTTTCTTTATAAAATGTTACAAGAACATTTGATCGATGCGTTATCCCGGAACCTCACTTATAAGCCTACGGCCGGGCAATTAAGGTTATTCGGAGAGCTGGCCGGGTTTATCCGTGATCCCGGAAAACCGGAGGTTTTGCTTATTAAAGGATATTCCGGTACCGGAAAAACTTCTGCCATGAAATCACTTACGGATGTCCTGGATCATCTCAATATTCATGCATTGCTTATGGCCCCGACCGGCAGGGCTGCCAAGGTGCTTGCTTCCTATACCGGCAGGGAAGCCTTTACCATACACAAGAAGATTTACCGCCAGAAATCGGCAAAAGACGGTTTTGGCAGGTTTGTGCTGAATTTTAATGCAGCTTTTCAGACTATTTTTATTGTAGATGAGGCTTCTATGATCCCGGATCATTCTTCTGATCCTTCCGTATTCGGCTCGGGAAAACTCCTGGATGACCTGTTTTCCTTTGTCTTTTCCGGGAAACAATGTAAACTGATCCTGATCGGAGATGCCGCTCAGCTTCCGCCTGTAGGCCTGGAGATCAGTCCGGCACTGGACAAAAGTTATCTCGAAAAATACGGGTATCCGGTTACCGGGGTTTTTCTCGATGAAGTAGTACGCCAGGAAGAAGGTTCCGGAATATTAAGCAATGCCACGTACATCCGTAAAAAAATATCTTCCCGTAACTTTTCATTACCTTTATTTGATCTCAATGCCTGTACGGACGTTGTCCGGATCAATGGCCGGGAAATGATCGAATTGCTGGAGGACTATTACCGGGATGACAGTAACGATGAGGCGGTTATTATTGTACGTTCAAACCGGATGGCCAACCGTTATAACCATGGAATCCGCCAGCAGATCCTCTACAGGGAAGAAGAACTTGCTGTCGGGGACCGGATTATGGTTGTAAAAAATAATTATTACTGGATGCCCGAAGGAGAAGATTTCCTGGCCAACGGGGATATTTTTGAAATTGTGGAAGTCGGCGGATATGAAGAAAGGTACGGATACCGGTTTGCCGATATTACCATTAATGTTCCGGGGAAGTCCCCTTATCAAATGGATGTCTATGTTATGCTGGATACCCTGAATATCGATGCTCCTGCGCTTTCGGCAAAGCAAAATAAAGAACTTTTTTATGCCATCCTTGAAGATTTTCCTGAAAAGAAAAAAACACGGAAAATGTATAATGAAGTCCGGGGCAATCTTTATTTTAATGCGCTGCAAATAAAATTTGCCTATGCCGTAACCTGTCATAAAGCACAGGGGGGACAATGGTCAACCGTGTTTCTGGATCAGGGATATATCCCTCAGGAAAATCTGAATGTGGAATACCTGCGCTGGCTGTATACGGCTCTGACACGTGCCACCGAAAAGGTTTACCTCGTCAACTTCCATGATATGTTTTTCCGGAGTTAATACCGTTGTGTATTTTTCCGGCTTTACACGGGAAGGGAATCAGGGATGAAAACATAGCCCTCAGGTACACGGGTATTTGAACCGGACATCAGAAATGTTCATGTTTCCCGGCAATTGTGCCTTTATCCTTACAGGTATCAAATTCCATTTGTATGGTTACATGATGAATAGGAAAATGCGCTATGATGATTTTTTCCATGTCCATCCTGATCCGGTCACTCTGGCTGATCAACAGGTCGTCAGATAAATCGGCATGGCACTGAAAATGTGTTTCATGGTCGCTGATCCTCCAGATATGAATGTGGTGGATATTTGCGATACCGGGATTTTTTTCAAGTTCCTTCCTTAACGCTTCAATGTCAATATCCCCGGGACTGGACTCCATAAGGATACCGGTTGCCTGAGCCAAAATCCTGTATGTTTCCTTAAGGATGAAGATTCCGATCAGAATCGTCAGAACCGGATCGAGCCAGAGAATTCCGAAAAACCGGATGGCGAGTGCGCCGAGAATCACCACGACAGAGGAGAGTGTGTCACCGATCAGGTGCATATAGGCAGACCGGATATTGAGATTTCCCGAGGCATCACGTTGCAGGATAACTACTGAAATCAGATTTGCTGCCAGGCCGATCAGTGCTACCCAGAACATCACATGGCTGTTAACGGGTTCCGGATGGTTAAACCGCAAAACGGCTTCGTAAAAAAGAAAAATAGAAATAACGATAAGAATCACGGCATTGATAAAAGCCGAGAGGATTTCAGCCCGCTTGTAGCCAAAGGTTTGCCGCGGTGTATAATCTTTCTTGCCAATACGCTGGGCAATAAATGCCAGAATCAGGGAAAAGGTATCACTAAGGTTGTGTACGGCATCGGAAATCAGTGCCAGGCTGTTTGAAAAAAGACCGCCGATAAACTCAGCAATGGTGATTGTCAGATTCAACAGGATACTGAATCCGAGGCGTTTTTCAGATACGGCAGGGTGGTGGTGATGCGAACTCACAGGCTTTATTCTCCAATAATTTTTACCAACACCCGTTTGCGCCGTTTCCCGTCAAATTCACCATAAAAAACCTGCTCCCACGGGCCAAAGTCCATTTTTCCGTCTGTGATGGCGATAACGACTTCCCGTCCCATGACCGACCGTTTCAAATGGGCATCAGCGTTATCCTCATAGCCATTGTGACGGTATTGAGAATAAGGTTTTTCAGGTGCCAGTTTTTCCAGCCAGTCGTCAATATCCTGATGAAGTCCGGGCTCATCATCATTGATGAATACGCTGGCTGTGATATGCATGGCATTACAAAGAAGCAACCCTTCGCGAATGCCGCTTTCCTGCAGGCAGGTATTTAACTGTGGCGTGATATTGATCAACTGTCTGCGGCGATCTGTATGAAACCAAAGTTCTTTGCGATAAGTTTTCATAATGAATGCGTTTTGTTATTTGATGCATCAGGCAACAAATTTACACCAAAACAGGAGGAAAAAAAACTTATAACCTGCAGAACTTTTTCTCAGGGATTCTTAGTTGTATTCTGAAAATAAGATATTTTTAAAATCGAAAGATGCTGTCTCGTTCACTATTGGTTGAATACCCATCCGGATAACTGATGGTTTTCCGGTATCCGGTGGGTGTTGCTGTTCCGGTTACAGTAACCAATAATGCCTTTTAAATCTTAAGATCTTTCCGGATCATTTTAATTCGTTCTTCAAGAAGCTTTCCTGCCTCTTGATAATCTTCGGGTCGGTCAACTTTTGTGTTTACGCTGATATAAAACTTAATCTTCGGTTCTGTCCCGGAAGGCCTGACGGAAATTTTACTGCCGTCATGGAGGACAAACTGAAGCACATTGGATTGTGGAAGATCGATCTGATATCGCAGGTGCGATATCTGGTCGATGGTTTGCTGTTTCAGATAATCATGAACCAACATCACGTTAGCACCGTTGATCGTTTCCGGCGGGTTATGGCGCAGGTCATCCATGATCCGCCGGATTTCTTCAGCCCCTTCTTTTCCTTTTTGAACCATGGTGACAAGCTGTTCTTTATAATATCCGAATTCAAGATAAATTTCCCTGAGCAGCCCGATCAGGTTCTTTCCCTGGTCTCTGGCCCAGGCGGCTGTTTCGGCAATCATACATGATGAGGTAACGGCATCTTTATCCCTGACAAAATCACCCACCAGATATCCGTAGCTTTCCTCTCCTCCGGCGATAAAAGTTTCTTTTCCTTCCTTTTTACGGATCATATCCGCAATATATTTAAAACCGGTAAGTACATCGTAATGTTTAACCCCGAAGTGTTCGGCCATGATGGAAAGGATCTCGGTGGTAACTATTGTTTTTACAATAAATTCCCTGCCTTTCAGTTTTTTTCCTGCTTTCCACTGACGCAGCAGATAATATAAAAGTACGGTCGCGGTCTGATTCCCGTTAAAAAGCACAAATGTTCCGTCGTGATCTTTAACGGCGATGCCCACCCTGTCTCCATCGGGATCGGTGCCTAAAACCAGCTCGGCCCCGGTTTCTTTTGCCTTGTCAATGGCCAATTGCAATGCCGCATGTTCTTCGGGATTGGGTGATTTTACGGTCGGGAAGTTTCCGTCATTGATTTCCTGTTCGGGTACGCGGATAATGTTTTTAAATCCGAACCGGTGAAGTGCTTCAGGGACCAGATGCACACCGGTTCCGTGGATAGGCGTATAAACAATGCCCATATCACGCTGGCGTCTTACTGCGTTCGCATTAAGTTGCATGGATATTACCATTTTCAGGTAGGCTTCATCAACACTCTTTCCGATCATTTCAATATTTTCTTTCGGGCCGTTAAAAGCTACTTCCCGGATATCTTTAATGTTTTTTACTTCCCGGATGATGTTTTTATCATGCGGGGTGATGATTTGTGCTCCGTCTTCCCAGTAAACTTTATAGCCGTTATATTCTTTGGGATTGTGGGAAGCAGTGATGATGATGCCACTCTGACATCCCAGGTGGCGTACGGCAAAGGAGAGCTCGGGTGTAGGCCTCAGATCCTCAAACAAATATACATGGAAACCGTTTGCGGAAAAAATACCGGCAGCAGTCTCGGCAAAAAGCCTGCTGTTATTGCGACAATCGTGGGCAATAGCGATCTTGATTTTCTTATTCCCTTCAAATGTTTTTTTTATGTAATTGCTCAATCCCTGGGTAGCCATTCCGACGGTGTAAATATTCATCCGGTTAGTGCCGGCACCCATAATTCCGCGCAATCCGCCTGTGCCAAACTCAAGATCTTTATAGAATGCATCAATCAGCGTTTCCTCATCTCCTGTCAGCATATTGCGGATTTCGTTTTTGGTCTCTTCATCGTAGTGACCTTCCAGCCAGCTTTGGGCCCGGGCCTTTACCTGTTCAATGAGTGATCTGTTTTCCATGATCTTTTGATTTCAATTGGGTTAAGCATTTTTGCAGGCTTTCCCGCCAATAAGGAACTTCTGCATGATAATTGTCTTTTATTTTTTCTTTTGCCAGAACACTGTAAGCAGGCCGTGGGGCAGGCCGGGAAAATCTTTCGGTACGGACAGCCTGAATCCGGCAGGTCAGTCCCGTATAACGGATAATCTCTTCAGCCATATCATACCAGGAACAGACACCTTCGTCGGCATAGTGATAAATCCCCGGGATGTAACTGTTTTCTCCCTGCTCGATGCTGTCAATTATTGCAAGGATGGTAAGGGCCAGGTCCGAAGCATAGGTCGGCGAACCGGTCTGGTCATAAACCACGTCCAGCGTATTCTTCTCTTTTGCAAATTTCAGGATTGTCTTGACAAAATTGCTGCCATATTCACTGTACAACCAGGCTGTTCTGATGATCATGGCGGAAGTGCCGGCCAGAGCTTCTTCACCTGCCAGTTTTGATTGCCCGTATACCGACGGCGGTGCCGGTTTATCGGTTTCTGTATAGGGAAGATGATTTTTCCCGTCAAAGACATAATCCGTTGAGAGGTGGATCAACCGGAAATTGTACCTTTCCGCCAGCAGGGCAAGGTTTGCCGGCACATCACGATTAAGCAGAAATGCTGCTTTACGATGTTCTTCTGCAAGGTCTACAGCAGTATAGGCGGCACAGTTGATGAGGTAGTCCGGCTGAATTTTCCTAATAAAATTTTCAGTAATGGGTGTGTCGGTAAGGTCGAGGTCGTTGATATCGGTGTAAGCAAAACGGTGGCCGGAAAATCTTCCGGCGGATACCCGGAGAGACTGTCCCAACTGGCCTTCTGCCCCTGTTATCACAATTCTTGCCATACATCTCCGAAACTAGATTGTGCAAAACAAAAGTAGTCAAACTTCACGGATTGTGAAATCTTCCTCTTTCAAATTTTAATCCAAATTCCGCAACAGAAAAGTCCCGGACCTTTCTGTTGCTGGACGATTCAGTCAAAGTATTTCCTGCCGGCGTCAAACCAGGGGAGTTGCCGGTCTTTTTCAGATACCTGTATGTCCGGAAGTGGGATTTTCCAGTTGATTTTCAGGACAGGGTCATTGTAACGGATTCCCGTATCGGATGCAGGATGGTAATATTGATCGCATTTGTAAAAAACGATGGCTTCGTGACTCAAAACCGAGAATCCATGAGCAAAACCTTTGGGGATGAGCAATTGCCTGTGGTTGTCGCCGGAAAGAATGACCCCTACCCATTTTCCGGATGTCGGACTTCCAGGGCGGAGATCAACGGCCACATCATAAATTTCGCCTGAAATTACGCGTACCAGTTTGGTTTGTGAAAACGGCGGGAGCTGAAAATGCAATCCGCGAACGACGCCGTAAACGGATTTTGACTCGTTATCCTGTACCCAGTCCTGCGACAGGCCAAGGCCGGACAGGGTTTTCCGGTTATAACTTTCGGTAAAATATCCTCTGGTATCCTGATGTACCTTAGGAGTAAGTATAAGCAATCCGGAAATGGAGGTTTCTTCGACGTTCATACAATTAAGGTCTTAAAAATCGATGGTTTTATAACGGTTCCTGACAAGGTTGAACAAATATTGTCCGTAAGCCGAATTGCGAATTTTTTCTGCCAGTATAAGTAATTGCTCCTTGGTAATATAACCGCGTTTATATGCAATTTCTTCGATACAACTTGCCTTGAGGCCCTGACGGGCTTCCAGTGTGGCAATAAAATTTGATGCCTGCAACAGGCTGTCAGGCGTACCGGTATCCAGCCATGCCATACCGCGTCCCAGGATTTGCACATGCAGGTTATTTTCTTCGAGGTACAGGCGGTTCAGATCTGTGATCTCGAGTTCTCCGCGTGCCGAAGGTCTGAGTGTTTTGGCTTTGGACACAACGGTCTGGTCATAAAAATAAAGTCCGGGGATGGCATAGTTGGATTTGGGATGCCTGGGCTTCTCCTCGATCGAGACGGCCAGCCCCTTTTTATTAAAAGTTACGACACCGTATCTTTCAGGATCCTGAACATAATATGCAAAAATAAGCGCACCGGTTTTCAGGTTCTGTCCGATGTCGGAGAGGGCTTTTCCAAAACCATGTCCGTAAAAAATGTTATCTCCCAAAACAAGGCTGACAGAACTTTCTCCGATAAAATCCGTTCCGATAAGGAATGCCTGAGCCAGTCCGTCGGGTTCGGGTTGTACGGCATAGGAAATTTGCAGACCGATATGGGTGCCGTCTGCAAAAAGATCTTCATATAAATGTATATCGCGTGGTGTGGAAATAATCAGTATCTCCCTGATACCGGCAAGCATCAGGACACTCAGGGGATAATAGATCATCGGTTTGTCATATACCGGAATGATCTGCTTCGATATGCTTTGTGTAATGGGGTGCAGGCGTGTTCCGGCTCCACCCGCCAGAATAATACCTTTCATCTTTTCAGGATTTTCGCAAAATAATCAATGGTATGTTTTAATCCCTCATCCAGGGGTATGACAGGTTCCCATTCCAGTTTTTTACGGGCGAGGGCAATATCAGGTTGCCGCTGCATCGGATCATCCTCAGGTAAAGGCTTGAAATCAGGTGTTATATTGCAACCCGGGATCATTTTCATTACCTTTTCGGCAAGTTCCAGAATACTGAATTCAGACGGATTCCCAAGGTTTACCGGCCCTGTAAATTCATCATCACTGTTCATCAGCCTGATCAGTCCTTCCACAAGATCATCAATATACTGAAAACTGCGGGTTTGGGAACCATTACCAAAAATAGTGACAGGCTTGCCTGATAATGCTTGAACAATAAAGTTTGATACAACCCTGCCGTCATCGGGTAGCATCCGCGGGCCATAAGTGTTAAATATCCGGGCAATCTTGATCCGGACACCGTTCTGCCGGTGATAATTGACGAAGAGGGTTTCGGCACATCTTTTTCCTTCGTCATAACAGGCTCTCAGCCCGATGGGGTTGACATGCCCCCAATAATCTTCCGTCTGGGGATGTACCTTCGGATCACCGTAAACTTCACTGGTGGAAGCCTGCAGGATTTTGGCTTTCACACGCTTTGCCAGACCAAGCATGTTAATGGCGCCCATGACCGAAGTCTTGACCGTTTTGATGGCATTGTACTGATAATGTATCGGGGAGGCGGGACATGCCAGGTTGTAAATTTCATCTACTTCGGCAAAAAACGGCATGGTTACATCATGACGTGCAACCTCAAAGTAAGGGTGGCCCAGCAGATGTGCAATATTCGCCTTGCTGCCGGTAAAATAGTTATCCAGACAAATAACATCATTTCCCTCGTTAAGTAACTTTTCACAAAGATGTGAGCCGATAAATCCCGCTCCGCCGGTTACCAGAATTCTTTTCATTCTGAAATTATTTTATGCTATGTCAACGTAAACTATGCCAGTGCTGATCCGTTTTTTCTGCCAATGCCGTAATAAGTAAAGCCCAGTTCCTGCAGCTCATGAGGATCATAAATATTTCTCCCATCAAAGATAAGCTTTTGCTTTAATAACCTGTCGACAACCTGGAAGTTGGGGTTTCTGAATTCGGGCCATTCGGTAACCAATACTATGGCATCCGCATCAATAATGGCGTCATAAGGTTCCTTGCTGTAAGAAATCCGATTGCCCAGAATCCGTTTTGCCGCTTCCATGGCTGCAGGATCATAGGCTTTTACTTTTGCGCCCTGCTCCAGCAGTAATTTGATGAGTGTCAGGGAAGGAGCTTCACGAATATCATCCGTAAGCGGCTTGAAAGAAAGTCCCCAGACTCCGAAAGTCAGGCCTTTGATTTGTCCATTGAAATGATGCATGATCTTGTTGAAAAGTACGGATTTCTGCTGTTCGTTTACCCGGTCTACAGCTTTGAGGACTTCCAGGGAATATCCTTTTTCGTCTGCAGTTCTGATCAGGGCTTTTATATCCTTGGGAAAACAGGAACCGCCATAACCGGTTCCGGGATAGATAAATTTATAGCCGATACGCGGGTCACTCCCGATTCCCCTTCTGACCATTTCCACGTCAGCGCTAACCCGTTCGCACAAATTGGCAATATCATTTATAAAACTGATCTTTGTTGCCAGCATGGCATTGGCCGCATACTTGGTCATCTCGGCAGACGGGATATCCATGAAATAAATAGGATGCTGGTTCAGCAGGAATGGTTTGTATAATTTGCGCATCATGACCTCGGCATTGTCGGAATCCAGGCCGATGATGATCCGGTCGGGTTTGAGGAAATCCTGGACAGCATTTCCTTCTTTCAGGAACTCCGGATTTGAAACCACATCGAAATTAATATCTGTCCCTCTTTTTTTCAGTGATTTCCGGATAGCCTTTCTGACAGCATCAGCCGTTCCCACAGGAACCGTACTTTTTGTGACCACGACGATGGGCTTATCCATGAGTTCACCAATTTCTCCGGCAACATTCAGCACATGCTTCAGATCGGCACTTCCGTCTTCATCCGGAGGCGTTCCTACAGCAATAAAGACAACTTCTGCATTCCTGATCCCTTCAGCCATGTCAGTGGAGAAGAATAATCTTTGCTTTTCAAGATTCCGTCGAATCATCGGTTCCAATCCGGGTTCATATATCGGGGTTTTCCCTTCGTTTAGCATTTTGATTTTAACAGGATCGATGTCAATACAATAAACCTCGATACCGGTTTCGGCAAAACAGGTACCGGTTACCAATCCGACATATCCGGTGCCAATAACTGCAATTTTCATAAATGTATTTTTTTAAAATTAAATTATACTTTGTAAGCCACTGATGCATAATGCATAAGAATTCTACATATTTGCTGCAAATATATAAGAATTTAGTCCGATAATGGATATTGATCATTTATTCTTTATTAACTTTTATTCTTTAAGGATATTGTCAGGTTCCTTCAGGCCTTGAAAATCCGGAAAAGTTTTGGATCGAATCCTTAACTATATTTTCTTTTCTACCGAAATAATTTTAATTTTGCAGCTCAATTTTACAAATATAATGTCTAACCTATTAATTTTTAGAGATTTTACTAATGACAGAACAAACAAGAAAAACTGCTGAGGAAGAAAAGCAGGTAAAAAATGAGAATGTTGAAGAACAGGCTGTTACTGCCGAAACTGAAGTTCCCGTGACAGAAGAAAAATCACAACCCGAAGGGGTAAAAGCTGAAAAAGAAACCGCAGCAGAACCTGTACGGGAGAAGAAAGAAGATGCAGAAAAAGCTGACATGTCTGCTGAAGCACCGACAGAAACTGAACGGACCGTTGAAACGGCAGATACGGTGAAAGAAGAAACAGAACACAAGAAAAAGGAAGAACCCGAACCGGCAGAAGAAACGAAAACAGTGCAGGTTATTGAAGATAAAACAGAAGAACCTGCCACAGAAGAAAAAGAGGAAACAGAACCTGTGAAACAGCCCGAAACAGCCGGAATAACTCCTGAGGCTGTTGATGAAAAAGAAAAAACAGTAACGAAAGAGACAAAAAGTACTGAAACCGAAACACCGGAGTTCAACGAAAAAAATATCTCTCCCAATCCTGATTTTAACTGGGATGAACTTGAAAAGGGCAAAGAGGAATATTCTCCCGAAAAAAAGGCTGAATATGCGAATATATATGACGAGACGCTGAATACCATTGCTCCCAACGAGGTAGTAGAAGGTACCGTCATCTCCATGAACAAACGTGAGGTTGTAGTCAATATCGGTTACAAATCCGAAGGTGTTGTAAGTTTTAATGAATTCAGATACAATCCTGACCTTACCATCGGCGATAAGGTCGAGGTGTACGTGGAAAGCCCTGAAGATAATAAAGGTCAGCTTTTGCTTTCACATAAAAAAGCCAGGATGCTGCGGTCATGGGATCGTGTGAATGAAGCCTTTGATCATGATGAAATCATTAAAGGGTATATTAAATGCCGCACCAAGGGAGGGATGATTGTCGATGTTTTCGGGATCGAAGCGTTCCTTCCGGGATCACAGATCGATGTCAAGCCTATTCGGGATTATGATGTGTTTGTCGGGAAAAATATGGAGTTTAAAGTGGTGAAAATCAATCCCGAATTTAAAAACGTGGTTGTATCACACAAAGCTCTCATCGAAGCTGAGCTGGAACAGCAGAAAAAAGAAATTATTGCCAAACTTGAAAAAGGACAGGTACTCGAAGGTACCGTGAAAAATATCACTTCCTATGGTGCCTTTATTGACCTGGGCGGTGTTGACGGACTGATCCATATTACCGATCTTTCCTGGGGTCGTGTAAACCATCCCGAAGAAGTTGTCCAGCTCGATCAAAAGCTGAATGTGGTTATTCTTGATTTCGATGATGAAAAGAAAAGAATTGCCCTGGGACTGAAACAGCTTACCCCGCATCCCTGGGATTCTCTCGATGAAAATCTGAAAGTGGGAGATAAAGTGAAAGGGAAAGTGGTGGTACTGGCTGATTATGGAGCATTTGTGGAAATAGCTCCGGGCGTGGAAGGCCTGATTCATGTGTCGGAAATGTCCTGGTCACAGCATTTACGCAGTGCACAGGAATTCCTGAAAGTGGGTGACGAAGTCGAAGCTGTTATCCTGACCCTCGACAGGGAAGAAAGAAAAATGTCTCTTGGCATGAAGCAACTGAAACCGGATCCATGGGAAAATATTGAAAAACGCTATCCGGTAGGCTCTCAGCATAAAGCCAAAGTGAGAAACTTTACCAACTACGGGGTGTTTGTAGAGATTGAAGAAGGCGTAGATGGTCTGATCCACATTTCAGACCTTTCCTGGACCAAGAAGATCAAACATCCGTCAGAATTTGTTGCCATTGGTGACGATATAGAAGTCGTCGTGCTTGAAATTGATGTGGAAAACCGCCGCCTCAGCCTCGGGCATAAACAACTTGAAGAAAATCCATGGGATGTTTTCGAGACCGTCTTTACGGTAGGATCCGTTCATGAAGGTACTATTACCGAAGTATTTGATAAAGGAGCCATTGTTGCCTTACCTTACGGTGTCGAAGGGTTTGTGACCCCGAAACATCTTGTTAAAGAGGATAAAACAAAAGCTAAGGTTGATGAGAAATTGCCTTTCAAAGTTCTTGAATTTAACAAGGGCGGTAAGAAAATTGTTGTCTCACACGCGCGTGTCTGGGAAGATAAGATCAAGGGAGTAAAACATGTTCAGGCAACTGAATCTGAAAAGGCTACCCGACGGATTAAAAGTAAACTGGAAAAAACAACCCTTGGCGATATCGCCGATCTGGCTGCTTTGAAAACCGAACTTGAAGAGGAAGAAGCTAAAGAAAAAGATCAAAAGGGTAGCGATAAATAGAAAAAATATTTATCTTTAGTCCTCAAAATCTTTTGCCATGGAGTTTAATATAGAAAAAAAAGAAAGTCATACCCTGATCCAGGTTCTTCCTGAGAAACTGGATACCCACATTGCCCCTAATCTGAAATCAGAACTGGTGTTAATATCGGGAAACGGGGAGAAGAATATTATTCTGGATCTTAGTAAGGTCAAATATTGTGACTCCAGCGGATTAAGCGCTATTCTGGTTGCGAACCGGTTATGTAAAAATGCCAACGGTACTTTTGTGGTATGTGGACTGAATGAGGCCGTTGAGCGGCTTATTACCATATCCCAGTTAGATACCGTGCTGAATATTACTCAGACAGTAGATGAGGCCCTGGCGCTCATCGACGAAGAGGAATAAGCTTTTCGGCTGTGTCTTTTGCACTAACGATACTGGGAAGCAGTTCGGCCTTACCAACTTCAGAAAGATTTCCAACCGCTCAGGTACTGAATGTACAGGAGCGGTTTTTTTTAATCGATTGCGGCGAGGGAACACAAATACAACTGCGGAAATTCAAGGTCCGCCTGGGCCGACTCAATCATATCTTTATTAGTCACCTGCATGGTGACCATGTATTTGGGTTGTTCGGGCTTTTGTCATCTCTCGGGCTGACGGGTCGTGAACATGACCTGCACATTTTCGGTCCTGCAGATCTTGAACAGGTAGTGTTAAAACACCTTAAAATGTTTGATATACACCTGCCTTACAAGGTGATTTTCTACCCACTCGATTGCCGGAAATCCGGCATTATCTATGAAGACAGGAAAGTTGAAGTTTATGGTTTCCCGCTTAAGCACAGAATTCCGACATGTGGTTTCCTGTTCCGTGAAAAAGAAAGGCTGCGTAAATTTAAACCGGGGATCTTTGAAACATTTGATATTCCTGTCGCCTACAGAAAAGGAATACAAAACGGACAGGATTTTACCATGCCTGACGGAAATGTCATTGCAAATGAAACACTGACCTATGCCGGACCGGCTCCCCGCTCTTATGCATTTTGCAGTGACACTCTTTATAACCGGGGTATCGTTTCCCGTATCCGGGGTGTTGACATGCTGTATCATGAAGCTACCTTTTCCGATGCAGACGAAACCAGGGCTGCAGAAACAGGCCATTCAACAGCCAGACAGGCCGCGAAGCTGGCACGCGAAGCCGGTGTCGGAAAATTAATTATCGGCCATTTTTCCGCACGGTATAAAGATCTCGGAGTATTATTAAAGGAAGCCCGGGAAGAGTTTGCCGAAACATATATTGCTGAGGATGGTGAAACTTTTTCCCTTCCTTTAAAGAAAAATCAAACATACTTAACTTAATGTGTAACCTAAATAAATAAATTATGAAAAAGTTAGTCTTTCTTCTCAGTGCTGTGCTGCTGGCGCAGATTTCCTGGGCACAACCCAGGGATAAAGCTGTTTTCCGGGAGTACAAACCGGGATTTTATCAGAATTTTATCCTGAAAGATATCCGTGAGATAAAACAAAAACAACAACCTGTCCGTGTGGACAAGCGGTTTGTGATGGACCAGAGTGGTATGAACCTGCCCAATGATCCTTCGTTGTATAAAACACAATGGCATTTCGATCCCATATCTCAGGGGAATACCGGGACATGCTGGTGCTTTTCCACTACTTCGATGTATGAATCGGAGGTAAAAAGATTATCCGGACGGGAAATAAAAATTTCAGAAATGTTCACAGTGTATTGGGAATATGTGGAAAAAGCCAGGGGATTTGTTCGTACACGCGGAGAATCTCTTTTTGACGAAGGTTCGGAAGGAAATGCCGTAGCCCGGATTTATAAGATGTATGGCGCTGTCCCCGAGAAAGTTTACAACGGACTGACGGGCGGACGGAAATTTTATGATCACGGGGATATGATGAAAGAAATGCGTGGGTACCTTATGTCGGTAAAAAAATCAAATGCCTGGAATGAAGAAGCTGTTCTGGCAACCATTAAAAATATTATGAATCACTATATGGGCAAACCACCGGTCTCCTTTAACTGGGAAGGCAAAATCTATACACCTGAGCAGTTCCTCTCTGAAGTCCTGAAAATTAATCCGGATGATTACGTCGAAATATTGAGCTACAAACAGGAACCTTACTGGCAACAGGTTGAGTACAAGGTCCCCGATAACTGGTGGCACAGCAAAGAGTATTATAACATTCCGCTGGATGATTTTATGCAGGCACTGAAAAAAGCGATTCGTGCCGGATATACCGTCAGTATTGGCGGGGATGTTTCCGAAGCCGGTTTTAGTCGTGAAACCAATGTAGCCCTGATTCCTGACTTTGATATTCCTTCTGCATATATCAACGAAGATGCCCGCCAGTTCAGGTTCTCGAACCATTCCACTACCGATGATCATGGGATGCACCTGATCGGCTACCTTCAAAAAGATGGTAAAAACTGGTACCTGATCAAGGATTCAAGCTCAGGGTCACGGAATGTGGGAGAAAAGGATCCACGCTTTGGTTATTACTTTTTCAGCGAAGATTATGTGAAACTGAAGATGATGGGATTCACCGTACATAAAGATGCTGTGAAAAACCTTTTGAAACAATTCAAGTAATCCGTTTCGCTGACTTTTCGAATACTGGTAACAATATACCGGATTATGATTTCTTAAACGGTAAATGTGTAACCCCGGACTCATCCCGGGGTTCCCTTTTTTGCAAACCTGTTTCAGGACAAGACACTTCTTCGATTCCTGAAAGGATATTGCGGTACACTCCGGGGGCGCAGAAAGAGTGTTACATTTAGGTTACAATAATTCGATCCCCTGATGACCTTTTGTGTCAGGGTAGGCCTGACGGGAGCGTTGAGAATCTGAATCCTTAATCAAAAAAAATGAGACTATTATGGACATCAGTGAGTTAATTAGGTAATTAATTAGGTAATTAAATAGGTAATTATTATTGTATAGAAAGCAGAGAACCAGTTTACTAGTGATTATCAATTGAGTGTATCATCCGTAACAGGTGTTCAAGCAGGGGTGTAATCTCTGTCATATATTCCTTTACTGCTTTAACGCTACCGGGCAGTGCGAATATCATGGTTTTGTCTATGGTCCCGGCCACGCTACGGCTGATCAGGGCATTGGGGTTGGTTTGTCCGTATTTCAGGCGTATGTGGTCCATGATTCCCGGAATTTCCTTGTCGAACAGGGGCTTGAGAACGTCAGGTGCAATATCCTGCGGGCCGACCCCGGTACTACCCGTTGTAAATATGGCATGGTAACCATCCGATATCGATTCATCCAGAATGTGTTCCAGTTCTGACGGATTGTCCGGGATGATGGTATTGTCAATTGCGAAATGCCGTTCCTGGTTCTTGAAAAACCCTTCGAGGATTCTTTTAACCTCCGGTCCGCTGCGATCGCTGTAAATTCCTTTTGCAGCGCGATCACTCAGGGTAATGACCTTTGACCGGAAAACAAACGGTTTATAAATCATTTTGTCTCCCGGAACCATTTTCCCTCCGGTAATTACACGGCAAAAAATCCCCTCAATGGGCATGATACAGTTTCCTGTTTTCCGGCTGATTTCACACTGGGTATGACATTCCTTTCCTATCTGGGTCACTTCCAGTTCGATATTCTTGCCGGCGAACCTGTCCAATATCCGGGCTTTGTGTACCGGAAATCCCCGCGTAGTAATATTTTCGGCGAAAATCCCCGGGGGAAAATCAGCAGCGGCTTTTTCGGCTGCAGCCTGAATGCTTTCGGAGGCAAGCAGACTGACCTGGCGGTGCCAGTGGCCCGCATGTACATCTCCCGCAATACCGGTACCGGTAATGGTGATCTCCGGAACAGGCTTTTTGACGGTTCCTTTTTCAGCCGAAATATTTACCGATATAATATCAATGAACTGTTCCATAGTTTTTATATATCCTTTTTTATTTTCTCCAGTAATCTGATCTTTCCGATCTCCATGGAATTATCGACGGCTTTACACATGTCATAGACCGTAAGAAGAGCGACGGAGACAGCTGTAAGGGCTTCCATTTCGACACCGGTTTTTCCGGTGGTTTTTATCCGGCTTTCGGCGATTACCCTGTTTTGATCAACGGTACAGTTGACTTCGATCCCGTCAAGATTCAGGGGATGACAGAGCGGGATCAGACCGGCTGTATTCTTTGCTGCCTGGATACCGGCGATCCTGGCCACAGTGAGCACATCTCCTTTTTTTATCTGGTTATCGCGGATCAGCCTGCAGGTGGATTCCAGGAGTTTTATTTCACCTGTGGCACGGGCTTCCCGCATCTGAATAGGTTTGTTACTTACATCTACCATCCGGGCATTCCCGCGGTTGTCAACGTGCGTGAGCTTTTGTGTCATGGTTATCCTCCTATATTATAAAATTGATGTGAAGTTGAGGTTTCTCCCTCTTTTGGTTTTTGCCCGATTACCGTCAGAAAAGCTTTTTTCATATCCATTTCACGGATCGGAACACCCAAATCGCTGTAGAGGCAGGGTTTGAGATAACCGTCAGCGGTGAGCCGTAGCCGGTTACAGATTTTGCAGACACCGCCCATTCCGCCTTCGACAGGGTAAAATTCTCCTGTAGCCAGGTTCATTTGCCTGATCGCCCGTATTTTAAGACCGTTTGCCTTACAAAATAACCTTACCTGTTCTTCATCTTCCTCATTTACCTCCGGGATCCGGACAAAGTTAATCTTCACGGGGGTAAGTCCGGCATCCAGCGCTGCTTTGATTCCTCTGAATACCGATTCGAGGTTTCCCATCCGTGTAATCTTCTTGTATTTTTCAGGATCTATGGTGTCCATACTTATATTTACCCTGTCCAGTCCCGCCTGTTTAAGTGTACCGGCGTATTTGTCGAGTAGCGTACCGTTGGTTGTCATGCCGATTTCCTTAATCTTTTTAATTCTCCGGATCATGGTGATCAGTTCAGGCAGGTCTTTTCTCACCAGGGGCTCTCCGCCCGTAATCCGTATTTTCCGGATACCCAGTTCACTTCCTGTCCTGACAGCTTCGGCGATTTGAACAAAGCTGAGGATATCTGAACGGTTGATCAGTGTAATTCCTTCTTCGGGCATGCAATAAGTGCATCTGAGATTGCATCGGTCGGTTACCGAGATTCTCAGGTAGGTTATTTTCCGGTTAAAACGGTCTAACATTGACAATATCTCCTTTATTTATTGTGGTTTTACCGGCCTCAATTTCAATTAGTCCGTCAGCAACGGTGAGGGCCCGGATATGTGCAGAACCATGGTATTCAACAAGAAATACTTCGTTTTCCTTAGTAATGCGGACCGGATGGAAACCGAATCTTCCGGCATTTTTTCGGGTAAACTTTTCCCCCATACGGTATTTTTTTATCTCACTATTCCTGGACATACCCATAAACTTCATAATGAATGGTTTGACGAAAACCTCGAACTGGATATAGGACGATACAGGATTTCCGGAAAGTCCGAAACAAACTTTCCCGTTCCGGGTAGCAAAGGTCATCGGATTGCCGGGTTTCATACCGGTTTCCCGGATAAGCAGTTTATATCCCAGTCGGGTCAGGGCCCCGGGAACCAAATCAAAGTCGCTGTTTGAAGCGCCACCTGTTACCAGGAGAATATCTGTTTCCTTTCCGGCTTCCCGGATAATCTCCGTGAGTGCTTCAGAAATATCCGGAGCAATACCAAAATACTTGTATGGTACCGAGAGTTCATGAAGCCGTGCAGCGAGCTGGTAGCTGTTCGAATTCCGGATCTGTCCTTTTTGCGGGGTTGAACCGGGTTCAACCAGTTCAGTACCGTTGGCAATGATCCCGGTTACAGGGTGCCGTGCCACAATGACCTTGTCATATCCGGCCCCTGCAAGTACCGGGATATGTCGTGAGGTAATCAGTGTCCCTTTTGTTATCAGAATGTCTCCTTTTCTTACATCCTCACCGCGGTTGCAGATATTGCGTTTGGAGCCGGTGTCAGTGCATTGTATCCGGCCGTCCGGCAATATGTCTGCATCTTCAAGTTTGAAGACCATTCCGGCACCTTCCGGGACTGCCGCCCCCGTCATGATTTTTACACATTGTCCGGGACCGATTTTCATTTTTGGGAAAATGCCGGCTTGTACGATTCCGATACATTCGAGTGGATTGCCGAGGTCCGGTTTCCTGCATGCATACCCATCCATAGCTGATTTGTCAAATGGAGGGATGTCGCTGTCGGCAAAAATATCTTCCTGAAGTATACGGTGGAGGGAATCTTCAAGGGATACCTGCACGGTTGTGTATTCGGGAGCAAGGTTGAGGACAGTTGCAACGGGCAAAGTCAAAGGGTTGTCTTTATCGGTCATATATGTTGTGATTAAAAGGTCAAAAGAGAATGAGTTTGATGCCGGCAAAAAGAAGAACGAAAGAAAGCAGATACTTGAGCTGGACGAAAGATACTTTCATGCTGCCCATTCTTGCGCCGATCAATCCGCCCAGGATCCCGGCTCCGGCAAGAAAAGGTATCAGGGGACTGAAAGTTGCACCCTGTGAAATAAGTCCTGCCAGGCCTGCTACGGAATTAACAAGTATAAACAAGGCTGACGTGGCGGCAGTTTCTTTAATATTTCCCCATCCGAGAAGCAGGATCAATGGACTGAGGATTATACCGCCGCCGATGCCGATCATTCCGGAAAATATCCCCAGGACTGCCCCTGTGAACAGTGCCAACGGGAGATGTATTTTTGTTATTTCGTTTGAACCTTTTGGTCTGAAAACGATACGGAAAACGGCGAAAATGAGAAATATACCGAGAATGACCTTATAGATGCGGGGATTGACATTCATGGTACCGCCAAGGAAAGCAAAGGGAACAGAAGTAAGGGCAAACGGCCACCATAGCCGGGGGTTGAAATAACCGGCTTTGTAAAAAGCGTAAAAAGAAATCCCGGCTACAAAAAGATTCAGTGTCAGGGCCGAACTTTTCATCATTACGGGGTCCATGGCAAACAGAGCCATGACGGCCAGGTAACCACTTGCCCCGCCATGTCCGACGGATGCATAAAGAATGGCGATGAAAAAGACTGCAATGAGGAGTGATGTTTCCATATCCTTTTATTTTCAGCCGTTACGGAAAGAAGATTACGAATGACTGAAAACCATACGGATATGGTTTAGCATCGGATCTCCTTTCCAATTCATCCCGCATTTCCGGGAATCGGGAGGCCAAACGGTTTCCCGTTTAACCCATTGGTCTGGGTCTCATTTTACCGCCTGTTTAAGATCACCAGACTCGGAGCCGGACTATACTGTCCGGTTAAAGATACATAAAGAACATAATAATCAGAGGGAATAATCCTTTATTTTTTAAACTGTTTCCTCCTTTTTTTGCCTTAACTTTTGATCTGACTGTAAAAGATATCTCCAGGATTACCGGTATTGTTTTACTGCTGGCAGACTCCCGGAATAATCTTATCTTTACGTCTTTAAAAGCATGCAAAATGTCGCACGATAAAATCATTATCCTGGATTTTGGTTCACAGTATACCCAGTTGATAGCCAGAAGGGTAAGGGAGTTGAATGTCTATTGTGAAATACATCCGTGGAATAAGATTCCTGACCGTGATACAGACGTAAAAGGCGTTATCTTGTCCGGAAGTCCCTTTTCAGTCCGTGACAAAGAGGCTCCGGAACCGGATTTAGCACAAATCAAAGGCAAGCTGCCACTGCTTGGCGTATGTTATGGTGCCCAGTATCTTGCCCAGAATTATGGGGGAGAGGTACTGCCTTCGGAAACCAGGGAATATGGCCGTGCCCGCATGAGTTTTATTAAAACGGACAACCCGTTGTTTCATGGTATCAGTACCGGTGCCCAGGTGTGGATGTCTCATGGAGATACCATTGCGTTCGTTCCCGATGATTATGAAATCATTGGAAGTACCGAAGATGTGAAAGTCGGGGCTTACCATATCAATGGTGAAGAAACATACGGCATTCAATTTCATCCCGAAGTTTATCATACTACCGAGGGGAAAGAGATCCTGGGAAATTTTCTGGTGAATATATGCGGTTGCCGGCAGGACTGGACTCCTGATGCCTTTATTGATTCTACAGTGGCATCTCTCAGGAAACAACTGGGAAAGGACAAGGTATTGCTGGGATTATCCGGCGGGGTAGATTCGAGTGTTGCCGCCACTCTTTTGCATAAGGCTGTTAGCGATCAACTGACCTGTATTTTTGTGGATAACGGATTGCTCCGGAAAAATGAATTCACAAAGGTACTTGATTCTTACCAGCATATGGGACTGAACGTTATTGGAGTGGATGCATCCGATCGTTTTCTGGAGGCACTGGAAGGTATTGCTGACCCCGAAAGAAAACGTAAAACCATTGGAAGGGTATTTATTGAGGTGTTTGATGAAGAAGCACGGAAGATCAGGGATGTCAAATGGCTTGCACAGGGAACCATCTATCCTGATGTGATCGAATCGGTTTCTGTTAATGGTCCGTCAGCAACGATCAAATCACATCATAATGTAGGCGGGTTACCGGGAAAAATGCGCCTGAAAGTTGTCGAACCCCTTAAACTGTTATTTAAAGATGAGGTGAGACGGGTAGGCAGGTCGCTGGGCATGGACCCGTTAATACTTAACCGGCATCCCTTTCCCGGACCGGGGCTGGGTATACGTATCCTGGGTGATGTTACCCGGGAAAAAGTCAGAATGTTACAGGATGCAGATGATATCTTCATTGCAATGCTGAAAAGCGAGGGTTTATATGATGAGGTATGGCAGGCAGCAGTGATCCTCCTGCCTGTACAAACCGTGGGGGTGATGGGTGATGAACGGACCTATGAAAATGTGGTAGTGCTGCGGGCGGTTACCTCAACAGATGGGATGACTGCTGACTGGGCGCATCTGCCCCATCATTTTCTGTCTTCAGTATCTTCGGATATTATTAATAAGGTAAAAGGAATTAACCGTGTTGTTTATGATATCAGCTCTAAACCTCCGGCCACTATTGAGTGGGAATAGAATCTGAATTAATGAATATTTAATAAAACTTTATGGTATGACAAGAATTGGCAGGGTATCTTTAACCGTTTTGATTGCAGTATGGATGGTCTTTGGCGGTATCGCCAGGGGACAGGTGTTTTCCGAGCAGGCGTTCAAACTGAATAAAGTTATCAACCTGATTTCAGGTTACTATGTGGATAGTGTCAACGAGGAAAAACTGGCTGAAGATGTGATTCGTGCCATGTTACACGATCTTGATCCCCATTCGGTATATATTACAGCCGATGAGGTAAAGGAAATGAACCAACCGTTGCAGGGGAATTTTGAAGGAATCGGGATTTATTTCAATTTGCTTGAAGATACTATTATTGTCATTTCACCGGTAAGTGGTGGCCCTTCAGAAAAAGTGGGTATCCGTGCCGGCGACCGGATCGTCAGGATTGAAGGAGAGAATGTGGCAGGGAAAGGAATTACTACCGCGAAAGTCAAGGAAAAGCTTATGGGTCCGAAAGGCACACAGGTCAATGTTGATATCCTCCGCCGGGGAGTGAAGAAATTATTGTCATTTACGATTACCAGGGATAAAATTCCGATTTACAGTCTCGATGCTTCCTATATGCTTGACCAGCATACCGGTTACATCAAACTGAACCGTTTTTCTGCAACCACTATGGATGAATTTCATCGTGCGCTGGATCACCTGCCTTTGGACCGGATGGACGGATTGGTTCTTGACCTGCGGGACAATGGCGGAGGGGTACTTATGGCTGCCACCGAACTGGTAGATGAGTTTCTGCCTGAAAAGAAACTGATTGTTTATATGCAGGGGGACCATCTGTCCCGCCAGGATTTTTTTACTACAGCCAAAGGACGGTTAAAAGATAAACACCTCGTAATCCTGATAAACGAAGGGACCGCTTCAGCCAGCGAGATTGTTGCCGGAGCGGTGCAGGATTGGGATCGTGGTCTGGTAATCGGCAGAAGATCCTTTGGAAAGGGCCTGGTGCAACGTCCGTTTTATTTGCCTGATTACAGTTTGATCAGGCTTACCGTTGCACGGTATTATACCCCTTCGGGGCGGTTAATCCAGAAATCCTATAAGCAGGGATACGAAAAATATCTTGCCGATCTTTCCCTGAGACAGATCAGGGGTGAATACTTTTCAGCTGACAGCATTCATTTTCCCGATACCTTAAAATATTCAACTATGCTCGAAAAGCGGACCGTCTATGGCGGTGGCGGTATCATGCCGGATATTTTTATACCCGCGGATACCAACGGTATTACCGGTTTTTATCAACAAGTGGTAAGCAACGGGTTACTGACTTCTTTTACATTGGCTTATGTCGATAACAACCGCGACCGGTTACATCGTAAATATTCGGACTTTGATGATTTTATGAAAGGTTTTCAACTGATGGATCAGGATTATCAATCACTGATATCGAAAGCCAGACAGGAGGGTATCGTACCTGATTCTGCTGATACCTTTCGTTCAAAAGCACTGTTCGCAAAGTTATTCAAGGCACTTATCGCCCGTGATCTGTGGTCGGCGAACGAATATTTCAGGGTGATCAATGAAGATTCGCCGGTGGTAAACCGGGCCATCAGGTTGTTGAATGATAATGCGTTGTATCGTTCCCGGCTTGCTGCACACTAGTTCATTCCCCGGAATTTAAAAATAATGGCTGAGATACTGTATCACTGGTTTTACAGACACGGCCCTGAGATGATTGAGTATCTGGGGGTGATCTTTGCCCTGATTTACCTTTACTTCAGTATCAGGCAGAAAATCTGGCTCTGGCCGTTTGGTATCCTGACCTCTGCATTTTATATTATCGTTTTTTTTCGAAGCCGCTTATATGCGGATATGGGATTGCAGGTGTACTATCTTATCATCAGTATTTACGGATGGTATTACTGGTTTAATGGCGGACAACCCGGAAAGAAAGACAGCCTGCCTGTTTCCAAAGTAACCCTCCGGCAGGGAGTTTGGCTGGCCGTGGTTGCGTTCGGTATTTACTGGGTGCTGGTCTGGACACTGAAAACCATTCCTGCCTGGCTTGATATCCCGGCATCTCAGTTGATATACTGGGATGCTTTTACAACCAGTGCAAGTATTGTGGCAACCTGGATGCTGGCACGGAAGATGATTGAACAATGGTGGATTTGGGTGGTGGTAGATGCAACCTCCATGATCCTTTACATTTATAAGGGATTGTTGCCGACAGCCGGATTGTTCCTGGTTTATTCAGGATTGGCCGTAGCAGGATATTATGCCTGGAAGAAAAATATCTCCTCTACTGAAAAATCCGGTGTTGTTTCCGGAAAAGGTTAAAAAAATGAAGCGCAGAATCTTTGTCATCACGGGTCCGGAGTCAACGGGGAAAACAACCCTGGCAGCTGATCTTTCTGTTTATTTTCAGGGAACATGGATCCCGGAGTATGCGCGTAAGTATGTTGAAAATCTAAATAAACCCTATACGTATGATGATGTTGAACGGATAACAAAACATCAGATAGGGGTGATTCATGAACATGAAAAAGCCGGAACCGGGAATATGTTGTTCCTGGACACGGATCTGATCATCCTGAAAGTCTGGTTCGGTGAAGTATATTCGCGTGTTCCGGAATGGCTGGAGGGGGAAATTTTGCGGCGGCCGGTTTCCGGTTACCTGTTATGTGCCACAGACCTTCCCTGGCTGCCTGATCCGGTAAGGGAAAACCCGGGAAACAAAAGAGAAGCACTGTTTAGAATCTACCAGGAAGAGCTTCAGAACTATGGATTTCCTTATCGTGTAGTCCACGGCAGGGGAAAGGAACGTATTCGAAGGGCTATCGTTTTTATCCGGGAAATGCTGAAAGAAAATACAAGTGAATTATGAATATATACTTACCAGGGATACAGCGGTTTCCGATGCTGGCCAAAACAGCTATGGGACTGGAAGATATTTTAGCCGGTGAACTCCTGCGCCTGGGTGCTGAGGATATCAGGGTGTTGTCACGGGCTGTCGCTTTTAAAGGGGATAAGCGTTTGCTTTATTCCGCAAATTATAACTTGCGTACGGCACTGAGAGTTTTGCGTATACTTGCAGAGTTCCCTGTGGAAAACGAGCCGGATGTCTACAGGAAGGTTATGGAGATCCCCTGGCAGAATCTGATGGAAGTTCGTCAGACATTTATTGTCGATGCCATCAGTTTTTCCCCTTTATTTCGGAATTCCATGTACCTTGCACAGCGTGTAAAGGATGGCATTGCAGACAGGTTCAGGAAGGAAACCGGCCGCCGCCCGAATATTGACAAGGATAATCCGGATATCCGGGTGAATATCCTTGTTTCGGGGAAAAAAGGTGTGCTTTCGCTGGATTCATCAGGAGAATCATTACATAAAAGAGGGTACCGCGTACGGCAGGGACTGGCTACGTTAAATGAGGTATTGGCAGCCGGGATGATCTTAAAATCGGGATGGCACGCAGAGAGTCATTTTATTGACCCGATGTGTGGTTCCGGAACACTGCCTATTGAGGCAGCCATGTATGCCCTTGGTATCCCTCCGGGATTTATGCGTAAAAAATATGGTTTTATTGCCTGGAAGGATTTTGACGCATCGCTGTATCAATCCGTTCGGAATCATGCGGATATCCGTCGTAAGGTTCCCTTTTTGATACTTGGCTCAGACCGTTCGGCGGTGGCCATCAGGCTTGCAAGAATGAATGTGTCCAATACGGGCCTGGAAGAATCGGTGAAATTGAAAATTTTGCCTATGCATGATTTGGTACCTCCTTCTCCTCCGGGAACAGTAATGTTCGATCCCCCCTTCGGGAAACGCATGAAAATAAAGGAACTTGGGTCGTTATATTATACTATTGGAACAGACCTTAAACGGAATTTTGGTGGATATGAATCATGGATTTTAACCGGTGTCCCGAAATTGCTGAAAAATATCAACCTTAAAGTTTCGGAAATTTTTTCATTAAATCATGGCGGGCTGGATGTCAGGCTGGTACATTACCGGATAAGTCAGCGACATCTGCATGAAGAAGCCGAGAACAGAAAAAAACCGCGACGTCCCCGGATCGGAAATCAGGAAAAATAAGCCCGATTGTAATAAAGAAGATGCTTGTTTTTGGGAAGATAGAATTTTTTATATATTTGTTTGTTAAATAAACTCCGTAAAAAAGGGAAATTTAAACCTAGGCTTCGGATGAGCTTTAACATCGAAGATTACTATACTGATCAGAACGGAGGGGAAATACTGCTGGCTTACAAAGGGAGTATTACTACAGAACTGATTAATAATGTTCTGGATACTGTTGAATCAAAACTGCAGGATTTTAATGAGGCCTCAAAGATCAGGAAGAAAGTTTACAATGTTTTGGTAGAAAGTTTACAGAACCTCTTCCATCACATTGATGATCTTCCTGAAAAATTCCGTGAAACTTATGAATCACATTTCGGTATTCTTGTTGTCTCAAAAGAAAAAACCCAGTATAAGATCTCAACAGGTAATTTTATCAGGTCTGAAAAAGTTCAGTATCTTAAGGAAAAAATTGATAAGATTAATTCTTTATCCAAAGAGGAGCTGAAGGAAATGTACAAGTTTATCCTGAACCACCAGAAAATATCTGAAAAAGGTGGTGGTGGTCTGGGCCTGGTTGATATTGCCAGAAAAACAGGCAATAAACTGGATTATGTTTTTGATAAATTTGATGAAGAATTTTATTTTTTTAATCTTGATGTATATATTGACGAATCGAATAATTAAATAATTTTGGCCTATGGAACCGCTGATTATTGAAGGGACTCCTAAAACACCGACCGTAAAGTTTGATGCTGAAACCGGCGTTGTTGAGATCAAGGGAAGATCTATTCCCGAAAACTCTGTTGAATTTTATAAACCGCTTGTCGACTGGCTGGAGGAATATAAAGCCAGTCCTGCGTCCAAAACGCAGGTAAATATCCAACTCGAATATTTTAATACCAGTTCTTCGAAATGTATCCTGGATGTCTTTAAAAAACTTGAAGCTATCCATAAGGCCAAGCATGATGTGGAAATCAACTGGTATTATGAAGAAGATGATGAAGATATGCTTGAGGCCGGGGAAGATTACGAATCCATTATCCGGATACCCTTTAAGATGATTGAAATTGTAGAATAGATACTGCTCATGGTTTAAAAAAAAGAGGTATGCCACGGCATACCTCTTTTTTTTATTTCACGGTTTTAAGCCCGTGATCCCTAATCTTCTGAAGGGAAAATAAGGCTACTCCAGATTTCAAGCTGATCCAGAAGCCGTTTGAGTAAACGGTATTTCAGCGCAATAAACAATAGAATTGTCATAAACCAGATAACCAGGACATTAACGGTCAATGTCGGATAATATTTACCAAATAGTTGTTTCCGCGGAGCATAAAAATGAGCTTTAATAAACCTGGATTCGGGATCAAGGAAAATAGGATCCATTTTTTGTATAAGTTTCCCTTTGTATTCTACAAATTTTTCAGACTCATTAGAGTTGGTAACAAATTCTTCCAACTGGTTGTTCATATAATCTCTTTTGAGCTGTATAAATGCTTCTTTGTCACGGTTCATTTCCTGATTAATAATCTCATCACGTTTGCTGTCAGCCGTATTATAAAGTTTTATATAATATCGCTTCACCAGTTCCATGTACTTTTTGGCTCCATCCAATACTTCTGGTGAGATATTACCCTTTTGTAACTCCGGATAGAGAGGCATTTTTAATTTGGGGTTAAAAATCAGCTCATGTCCGATTTCATTGATCAGTAAGGTCAGGTCACTTTTGACATCTTCAGCCTTTGCAGGATTATCGTGATTTCGTTCGACAAAGTCAATTTTATTCTTCAGGTCGTTGTACCAATAAAGCTTTTTGTAATCAGAGATGCTTTTGGCTTTATCCAGCTGATAAAACATCCTTTCATATTTGTTGTCCATATATTGGTAAACCGCAAGTGCTTCATAAGCCCATCTGGCGGTAATAATTTCTCCGTACCACGGGATTCGGTTCGGGGAAGAAATGGCAGGATTAAGTTTTTCAAATTTAACAATGATGCCACTGAGGATGATTTGCGGAATAACCAGGAAAGGTATCAGAATATAAATGGTAACCACAGTTTTAAAACTGTCTGAGATCAATAATCCGGTAACATTTGCCATAGCCCAGGCACTGAAAAGCACCAGCCAGTATTCAAAATACATTCCATGAATTTCCATAATGGAATTGCCTACCAGTACAAAAGTCAGGGCCTGAATGGCTGAAATAACAAATTGTACCGCGACCTTTGAGAAGAGATAACTCGTCCAACTCAGATTCAGGAATGCTTCCCGTTTCAGTATTTTCCGGTCCTTGATAATCTCTTCGGCGCTGACTGTCAGACCCATAAAGATACCAACAATAACAGCCATGAATAAATAAACAGGAAGGTTTGAGTTATCTAAAAGCGTATATCCCAGTTTATTGGTAGTACTCTCATTATAGTACTTGATCAGAAATGCCAGGAAGAACGCCAGCAGGGGCGCTTCTACAAAATTAATCACCAGATACTGGGTGTTGGCCAGTTTGGAGATAATATCACGTTTTACAAATACAAACCACTGAGTCAGTTGACTGGGAACGTTAAAATTGATGGACGGGATTTTACCTTTCTTTTCTTCCCTGGACTCTTTTTCCGGAAAATATTCACGGTAATATTCGTTCCATTCGGCAGGTGAGACCTTTCGGGTGCCGGTTACCTTCCCATATTCATCGAGTACCTGTGATTCAATAATGTTAAAGATTTGTTCTACATTAACATTCCCACAAACATGACATTCACTTTCATTCCAGTTGGCATGATGCATCCTGGATTTGAAATAAATGATCGAATCGATGGGGTTACCGTTATAGATCAAATATCCGCCGGTATCAAGTATCACCAGGGTATCAAACATTTTAAAGATATCTGATGAAGGCTGGTGAATAACTACAAAGACCAGTTTTCCCTTCAGAGATAATTCTTTCAGGAGATCCATAATGTTTTCCGAATCCCTGGAGGATAATCCTGATGTAGGTTCGTCCAGGAACAGTACCGAAGGTTCACGGATTAACTCAAGAGCTATGTTGAGCCTTTTACGCTGTCCCCCGCTGATCTTCTTGTTCAGAGGGCTGCCTACAAGAATATCCCTGATCTCAAAAAGCCCCAGATTTCTAAGTACGGTATGAACGGTTTCGGTAAGCTCTTCCTCCGTGTAACGCCCGAAACAAAGTTTGGCATTGTAATAAAGGTTCTGGAAAACCGTCAGTTCTTCAATAAGCAGGTCATCCTGCGACACAAAACCGATCAATCCTTCAATCTGTTCATTTTCGTGGTGAATATCCACACCATTGATTAAAACCTCACCTTTGGAAGGTGGATTGGTACCGTTGAGGACATTCAGCAATGTTGATTTTCCTGCGCCGCTGGCACCCATGATTCCGAAAAGCATCCCCGATTCGGCTTCAAAACTCATATCGTGGAGCCCGGTTTTCCCACCTTTAAACCTGTATTCCAGATTTTTTACCTGATAGAAGATTTTTTCCTTGATCTTGTCCTCCTGGAAACGGCTCATTACATCACTGTAATATACCGGTTGAATCTTCCTTTCACGCAATGCAGAACCCGGAGTGAATACATAAATCTTATCTGCATGCAGGAGCTGACTGTTCATATACAATTCACTCTTGCCAAGATAACGTATCAGGAAAATATTACTGTTTAATACGTGAAGGATATAAATTTGTCCTTCAACACCGGGCCTGTATATGTGTTTTGATTTTTCAAAGGGATTTTTCTCGGCATCAGAAACCATCAGAACATTCGGCGTATCTTTCGGTGTCTGTGTGAAAAGGACAAAATTACTCAACTCGGAAAATTCGGATTCCGGAAAATTAAAAGTGTCGGAAACGGTTTTGATAAATTCCATCTCCTGATCGGAAACGGTATCTTCATCCGAGCGTGCAAATTCAAGTAACTGAAAAAGAACAATCACTTTCTGTTGCTGGGTAAGTTCTTCATTAATCTCGGTGCATATCTTCAATACACGCACTGAAGATGAAGAAATGCGATGAACCCTTTTTTCCTTAACCTTTTGTTTTTCCTGGTGGATTTTGTAATAATTGTCGAAAACCTTCAGGTACTCAATAACCAGCTCATTGTTTAGCTGACGTTTCAGAAACGATTCCACTATGGTACGCCGATCCTGACGGTTGCTCTCAGGCCTTGCAATGATGGCGAACAACTGCATAAGGGCTTTAAGAATCTTTTCACTCATGGATCAGGAATCAGTTCAGAATGAATTTCAATATAGTTATTACATAATTGTTGCTGAAATTACGAAAAGTTTTGTGAATTATCCAAACTTTAAGGTTATCATTTTGCCGGTAGGCTATATAACTATTTGGGATACAGGATTATTGAAATTTTGTTCCGGAGCTGATTTGTGGAGTGTTCCGGAATTGCTAAACTTGCAGAAAAACTAAAAAATGAAAAATCATTTCCATTATTCCTTTCTTTTTGGATTATTACTGACATTTCCGTTGTTTTCGCAACCTGCTCCGCTTACCCTTGAAGAAGCCATTTTGGGTCCCTATATGCAGTTCGGAACCGAAAATCTTTCGCAGAGTAGCTGGAGACCCGCCACGCATGAATATACCTGGGTTAAGGATACGGCCCTCGTATCCGTTGATGCCGGTACCTCTGCTGACATGCAAACCCTGCTGACACTTTCAGACCTGAAACGGATGATGACGGAGGAGTTTAAGGAGAAAAGTTATCCTTTAACTCATTTTCCTCAGGTTCACTGGTATGATATGAACACGTTATTGATATCCGTTCAAAAAATCAGAATGCTTGTGAATGTCCCGGACAAAAAAATTATAAGAAGTTTTGAATTGCCTGTTTATGCGGCAAATATTGATTTTTGTGCGGCAAGGCCTGCCATAGCTTATACACACGGGAATAACCTGGTGATTACGACTTCTGATATCACGGAGTTTTATGTTACGGAAGAAAAGGATCCGGGATTGGTTAGTGGGCAGTCCGTATCACGCAATGAATTCGGGATCAGTAAAGGGACTTTCTGGTCACCAACCGGAAAATATCTGGCCTATTATACAAAAGATGAAAGAAAAGTAGCTGATTATCCGCTGGTAAATACCACAACCCGGATTGCAACACTTAAGATGATCCGGTATCCGATGGCAGGTATGGCCAGCGAGCAGGTTTCCCTGCATATTTTTAATCCGGATACAAAAAAGATTACTGATCTTCAGGTTTCGGGAGATTCGGATCAGTATCTGACCAATATTAGCTGGGGACCCGAAGAGAAATATATTTATGTTGCCATTATAAACCGTGACCAGAACCACCTGTGGTTTAATAAATATAATGTAACCTCCGGCAGACTGGAAAAGACCCTTTTTGAAGAAAGACATGATGCTTATGTGGAACCGTTACATCCGGCACGTTTTCTCCCGGATCATCCGGAACAGTTTATCTGGCAAAGCAGGCGGAATGGGTTTAACCAGGTGTTTCTTTATAATTCGGACGGAAGACTGATGCAAAACCTGACACCCGAACATGCCGATGTAGACGGGGTGACTGGTTTTGCTGATCATGACCGTTATTTCGCTTACATTTCTACGGCAGTGAGCCCTGTCGAACGTCACCTTTTTATTTTAGACCGACAGACCGGAAAAAGGAAAAACATTACTCCGGTACATGGTATGCATCGTGTAACTAAAAGTGATGACGGGATGTTTTTTACCGACAATTATTCCAATCTGGAAATACCACGGGTGGTAAATCTGGTAGACCGTAAAGGACGGAGGATAAGAAATCTTTTAACTGCCGGCAATCCATGGAAAGACAGAAAACTCGGAAAAGTGGAGTTGGGCGTTATTCCGGGATCGGGAAATCAGCCCGATTTGTTTTACCGCCTGATAAAACCCGTTGATTTTGATCCGGCAAGAAAATATCCGGTGATTATTTATGTTTATGGGGGACCTCATTCACAACTGGTTACGGATTCATGGTTGGGACAATCGCGTATGTGGCAGCATTATATGGCCGGTCAGGGATATGTTTCCTTTACCCTTGATAACCGTGGAACCGAGGGGCGTGGTTTCTCTTTTGAAAATGTTATCCACCGGCATCTCGGACAGTTGGAAGTGGCTGATCAGATGCGGGGTGTAATATTCTTAAAAACGCTTCCTTTTGTAGATACTACCCGGCTCGGCGTTCATGGCTGGAGCTATGGCGGATTTATGACTTTGTCCATGATGCTGAAAAATCCCGGTGTGTTCCGTGTCGCTGTTGCCGGAGGGCCCGTTACCGACTGGAAATATTATGAAGTGATGTACGGAGAAAGATATATGGACAGGCCGGAACAAAACCCGACGGGATATGCTGAGGCAGATTTGAAAAACGATGTAAACAATCTCCGGGGAAAATGTCTGATTATTAACGGAGCCATGGACAGTACAGTTGTCTGGCAAAACAGTCTTACTTTACTGCATGCGTTTATAAAAGAAGGTAAACAAGTGGATTATTTTGTTTATCCCGGACATCCGCACAATGTCAGGGGTATCGACCGCGTGCACCTGATGCGAAAAGTATCAGACTATTTTGACACCTGGCTGAAAGAGGTGCCAAAACATTAGCCGGATGGATCAGATAAGTTTTTCCAGCCTGAAATAGGTAACAAAAGGTAACCCCTTCCGGCGTACGACCATCTTGATTACCTTTCCCGGTTTTTCCTGAAGCACCCTGTATATTTCATCAATATCCATGTGTTTTACATTCCGGTAGTTGATGCTTTCCAGGGTATCTCCTTTTTTAAGACCTGCTTTACCGGCCGGTGATCCCTTACGTACATCTGAAATGGTGTAATAGTGAAACCCGGGGATGGGGGCGATGATCTCTATTCCGCTGCGGTTAAGCCTGAAGGGTTCGTTATAGTACCGGTTCGGTTTCAGAGTGATCAGATGGTTCGGGTAATCCATAATAACATCAAACCGTCGGAGTATTTCTGCCCCCAGACTTCCGTTACGGTTGCCCAGAGCTCCGGTATATCTGATTGAGAAAGTATCGGGAAATGCCACCAGCGGATTTTCGAATGTGAAAGAACCCAGCCGGAAAGAAACAATGCGAGCCAGTTTTCCACTGATTTTTCCGTTTAATCCGGTGCCGAGGAAAGTATCAATATTTTTTTCCGGTAGTTTTATCCTCCCGTCAGTTCCCTTTAACAACCAGAGAGCATGACTTGCTCCTGTATCGATCATCAGCTTTACAGGAAAGAAATCCCCTCCCTGATAACGAATGTCTCCGTAAATAAATGGTTTGGAATTGTTAATGATCAGTGGGAGCGTCCGTGCATTCCGGTTATGTTTATAGACATAATAATCAGGATTATGCAGGGTAATGACCTGTCTTACATAATTGATTTCCACAATAAAATTACTGAACAAATTGTACCCGGTCAGGCCATGTACCCGCATGCCTAAAATAGAAGACAGGTTAAAAATATTTTGCAACATTATATACAAGCTTTGATTGGTCCCCTGTATACCGGGTATAGAGAAAACATTACCGGAGGAAACCAGGGCATCAATAGACTCCCCGCTGCCAAGTCCATGCAGTTTTATTTGCCGCACGTAGTTTAACGACAGGCTGTCGCCGAGTGACAGTTCAGTAATAATAGATGTATTTATACCCGAATCAAGGATGAAATGTAAGGTGTCCGAATCATTAACGATGACAGGAATGATTATCAGGTTATTGACAAATTTAAACCGGAACGAAACTTTTTTGTCTTCTTTGTTAATGAAATGTAAACTCTTTACTGCGATCTGTCCGTATAACATATGGGATGTAACAAACAGAATAAGAGATAGAAAGCAGATTATACCATGTTTTTTACGGGCTGTTATCATATTTTGAAGATAGAAAAAATCCTGCTTATTCCATCTAAACGATTTGTGAATACTGAAATTGTTGTCAGAGAAAGTAAACCCGTATATTTTATTGCCACCTTTGGTTCCTGCAAATATATTATCCTCAAATCTTCTGGTACATGACTTAAATAAGTGAATATGACATATTGACACTTACTCTATTTAAATAATGACATATTGACATATACTTTATTTTCCGGTAAGATGGCAGAGAATTTGAGTATATAAAACACATTTTAATATAGAAAGGAGATTAAAATAAATGAAACTGGATCAATTTACCATAAAAGCGCAGGAAGCGATACAGAAAGGTATTGAGATCGCCCGGGGAAACCAGCAACAGGCTATTGAAAACGGACATTTGTTAAAAGGGATTATGTCCGAAGGTGAGAATATTACCAAATACTTATTTCAAAAGCTGGGTGTTACTCCGGAGCATTTTTCAACAATACTCGGGAAAATTGTTGAAAGTTATCCGAAGGTTTCGGGAGCAGAGCCTTATCTGTCTTCTACGGTACAAAAAACTTTTGATAAAGCACTGAAATATTCACGGGATTTCGGGGATCAGTTTGTGTCGATAGAAATGCTTCTGTTGGGTATTCTTGCTTCGAATGATCAGGTATCACAGGCGATGAAAGATGCAGGAATTGCGGAAAAAGAACTTAAAATGGCCATTGGCGATCTGAGAAAAGGCTCAAAAGTTGATCATCCGAATGCAGAAAACAGTTTTAATGCCCTGGACCGGTTTGCCATAAATCTTAATGTGATGGCCCGTAGCGGAAAACTTGATCCCGTCATTGGCCGGGATGAGGAAATTCGCCGGATACTACAAATTCTGAGCCGGAGGACGAAAAACAATCCTATTCTTATCGGAGAACCCGGAGTAGGTAAAACTGCGATTGCCGAAGGATTGGCATACCGGATTATCCGTGGTGATGTGCCCGAGAATTTGAAAAGCAGGCAGATCTACTCACTGGATATGGGGGCGTTGATTGCCGGCGCAAAATATAAAGGTGAGTTTGAGGAGCGACTTAAGGCCGTAGTGAAGGAGGTTGTTTCATCAGATGGAGAAGTAATCCTGTTTATTGATGAAATTCATACGCTGGTGGGGGCAGGAAAATCGGAGGGTGCCATGGATGCGGCCAATATCCTTAAACCTGCACTGGCCAGGGGAGAGCTCCGGGCCATTGGTGCCACGACACTGAATGAATATCAGAAATATTTTGAAAAAGACAAAGCCCTGGAACGTCGTTTTCAGATTGTTATGGTTGATGAACCCGACATGAACAGTGCGGTCTCCATCCTGAGAGGTCTTAAAGAACGTTATGAAAATCACCATAAAGTTCGGATCAGGGATGAAGCAATTCTGGCTGCCGTTGAACTCTCCAGCCGTTACATTACAGATCGGTTCCTGCCTGACAAGGCAATTGACCTGATCGATGAAGCAGCTTCACGCCTGCGACTGGAGATGAATTCACTTCCCAGAGAAATTGATGAGATTGAACGTAAGGTCCGTCAGCTTGAGATTGAACGGGAAGCCCTGAGGCGGGAAGGTGATAAAACCAAAACCGCTGAAATGTCCCGCGAAATTGAAGAACTGAGTGAAGAGATGAACCGTTTGAAAGCTAAATGGGAGTCTGAACGAAATATTATCAATGAAATTCAGGGGAACAAATTACAAATTGAGCAGTTAAAACGTGAAGCAGATGAAGCCGAGCGTAGCGGTGAATATGGCCGTGTGGCGGAAATCAGGTATGGGAAACTGTCCGAACTTGAGGAGCAGATTACATCTTTACAGGAAAAGCTGAAAAAACAACAGGGAGATACGGCTTTGATTCGTGAAGAAGTTACCGCAGAGGATATTGCAGAGATTGTTTCCAGCTGGACCGGTATTCCGGTGAGCAGAATGTTGCAGAGTGAAAGGGAGAAATTGCTGCATATGGAAGAAGAGCTTCATAAGCGTGTGGTGGGACAGGAGGAGGCCATTACTGCAGTATCGGATGCTGTCAGGCGCAGCAGGGCAGGGTTGCAGGACTCAAAACGGCCTATAGGCTCATTTATTTTCCTGGGTACTACAGGTGTAGGTAAAACCGAACTGGCTCGTGCCCTTGCCGAAGTGTTGTTTAATGATGAAAACCTGATGACTCGAATAGATATGTCCGAATACCAGGAAAGACATTCTGTTTCCCGTCTGATTGGCGCCCCTCCTGGATATGTAGGATATGAAGAGGGTGGACAGCTTACGGAATCGGTGAGGAGAAAACCTTACTCTGTGGTGCTTCTCGATGAGATTGAAAAAGCACATCCCGACGTCTTTAATATTCTTCTCCAGGTGCTGGATGACGGCAGACTTACGGATAACAAAGGCAGGGTGGTAAATTTTCGTAATACCTTGATTATTATGACAAGTAATCTGGGAAGCCAACTGATACAGGAGCGGCTTCTGCAACAAACAGGTAATAGCAGGAAGAACACCGAACTGGTGAGGAATGAAGTTCTGGAGTTGTTGCGAAAAACAATCCGGCCTGAATTTTTAAACAGGGTGGATGAAATCATTGTCTTTACACCATTGAGTGAGGAGGAAATACGGCAGATTGTATACCTGCAGTTTAACAGAATCCGCAAGTTGTTGGCTGAGAAAAAGGTAAATATAGACATTACGGAAGATGCCGTTAAATGGATTGCAAAAGTCGGTTTTGATCCTGTTTATGGCGCCAGACCCATAAAGCGGATGATGCAACGGGAGATCATAAATGAATTGTCCAGATCAATTATTGCCGAAACACTGGATAAAAATAAGAAAATAACTGTTGATACAGGGCAGGAAGGGCTGGTCTTTATCAATCAATAAAAATGAAAAAGGGTGACTAAAAAATCACCCTTTTTTAATGTGATCAGGAAGGAAAAGTTTTCAGGCAGTCTTCCACCGTCTCACAAATATCAAAAACATTATGTAATTGTAATAATTTGAATAATTCCATAACTTCATCGGAAATATCCGAGATTTTAAAAAAACTGTAATTGTTATTTGCTGTTTTCATCAGAGATAAAAAGACACCGAATCCTGAGCTGTCAACATAACTGACCCCTTTCAGACTCAGGATAACTTTAGTATTCGGTTTGTCAAACAATGCCGTCAATTGTTTTTTTGCTTCTTCGGTGATAAGCGCATTAAACTTTTTTACGCTTTCGTCAAAAGTTACAATGACAATGTCGTCTTTTTTCTCAATATTAAAAAGTTTCATAATCTTTCAGGTTAGAGGGTTTTGATAATTTCTTTTAACTCTTCAACCGCCTGGTTTGTCTGGTCTTCGAATAGCGTGATATAATGCTTGTAGGTATCGGTGTCTTCACTGTTCCTGGCTTTCATTTCAAGCTCTTTCATTTTCCCGGTAAGTTCGTCCATACCCATAATGGCAATAGACGATTTGGCTTTATGAGCCAGAGCACCCAGTTTGATCCAGTCCTGTCGGTTATACAGATCGTTCATTTCCTGAATAAACCCGGGTATCTGTTGGTTAAACATTTCTATCATCTCCCGGATGATATCCGGATTTCCACCCGACATGCTATTCAGGTAATCAAGATTTACAATTTGGCTTTTCCCTCCCATGATAAAAGTTTTGGGTACTATAGCAGTATGTGCAATAATTTATTCAAATATGGGAAAAAACCTTCAAAAATGAAAAACAAGTTCGGATAGTTTCCGTAAAAACAAAAAATATTCTACATTCGTTTGACAGATGTTGTCGTTAATTTTTGAAAAAGATGGTTAAAAAAGCAATCCTATTCTTTTTGGCACTTGGTCTCTTCACGGGAAACCTTGTTTTGTCCCAGGAGATGATACGTGTTAATAGAGATGAATTTAAGTCGCAGGAGCAAGGTTTTGACCAGGCCTGGAAAAATCTGCGTGAAGGTGACCGGTTGTTTGCCCAGGGTTTGGGTTATTATGTTGCTGCCCGGGAAAAATATCTTACTGCAAATGTTTATAATCCCTACAATCCGCGTTTAAATTATAAAATAGGAGTATGTTATCTGTTTACTGATCATAAACAGAAAGCACTTTCTTTCTTACTGACAGCTTTTGAGGGAGATCCTGAAGTTTCCCGGGATATCCATTATTTCCTTGGATGGGCCTATCAGGAGAATTATAAGTTTGAGCAGGCACAGAAAGAATATGAGCTTTTTCTCAATCAGGCGGATAAAAAAATGTTGAAAAAGTATCAGGCAGCTGCACAAAACCATATCCGTGAATGTAAAAACGGGATTGAATTGATGAAAGATACCGTAAAGGTGGAGATTGCAGACCTGGGACCGGCGATTAACTCGGCTTTTGATGATTATAAAGTAGTCCTGAGTTCCACCGACCGTCACATGTTTTATACATCCAGACGTCCCGATTCTCCCAAAGCCCTGCCTAATATTTCTGATTATAAATTCAATGAAAGTATTTATCAGAGTTTCGCTGATGAAAATGGATGGGGAAACGGCCAGATGATGAAAAAACCACTCAATTCAAAATATAATGATGCCGCACTTGATTTTTCGCCGGATGATTTGGACCTATATATTTATCGGGGAGATAAGAAAAACGGAAATATCCTGGTAAGCGAAAATATCCAGGGGAATTGGTCGAGACCCGTAAATGCTGCTTCAAAAATTAATTCCCGCGGGAAAGAAACAGCCATTTATATTGCCCGCGACAGTTCGATGATCCTGTTTGTTTCAAACAATAAAAAAATAACCACGGGTGGGAAAGATATCTTTGTAATGTTTCCGGACGAGAAAGGGGGATGGAGCAAACCGGTCTCTGTTGATTCAGTGATCAATACGCCATTTGATGAAGAAAGTCCCTATTTGACTGATGATGGAAAAGTTTTGTACTTCAGCTCAAAAGGACACAATACCATGGGCGGTTACGATATTTTTAAATCGGTAAGGCAGGATGACGGCTCGTGGGGAGAACCGGTAAACCTGGGATATCCGGTAAATACTCCTGATGATGACCTTTTCTTTGTTTTCTCCAATGATTCGTTACTGGCTTATGTATCAGGAATACGTGAAAAGTCCGAGGGGCTGATGGATATCTATTCGGTAAAGTATATTCCGCCCCCTGTGGATACGACCGAGGTGGTTGCTGATACGGTTCCGTTAGTGGATACCGTCCATGTTGTGGTTATGGATACGGTTAAAGTAGAGCAGGTTGTGCAGGTAATGGATACGATTCCGGTAGCCGCTCCTGTTGAAGAACCGAAAATCAAACCGCTCGTTGTAAAAGGGGTGGTAATGGACGAAGACAATACGGCACCGATCATGGCTCGTATTGATATTATTGATCTTAACCAGAATAACATCGTCGGAACAACCATTTCGGATCGTGCCAACGGGGCGTATTCAATATTGATGAAGGAGCGGAAAAGTTATGGTGCCGAAATCAATGCCCCGGGATATATGTTTCTCCTGGATATTATTCCGGCGCCCTCATCTCCGGATGATACCCTGATTATTCGTAATTTCCTGATGAAGAAAATGAAAGTTGGTGCTGCTGTGGTTTTGAACAATATTTTCTTTGAATTTGGGAAAGCTACACTAACACCTTCATCTTATCCCGAACTGGACCGGGTCATAAAGTTTATGGATAGCAACCCGTCTATTCGTGTTGAAATCGATGGACATACCGACAATGTCGGCTCGGCTGAGTATAATTTGAAATTATCCGAGCAAAGAGCAAAATCCGTAGCCCGCTACCTGATTGAACATGGGGTTGACGCATCCAGGATCCTGTATAAAGGGTTTGGATTTTCACAACCGGTGGATACCAATGAAACGGAGGAAGGTCGTGCTAGAAACCGTCGTGTTGAATTCAAAATCATAGGTATGTAAGCATTTGTGAACTTAAACTGGCAGATACCCGCATGGTCTTTTGTACGTTATTGCGGGTATCTTTTTTTATATGATAAAAAATCTGTTGCAGAAGATATTTTAACGGATGGCAAGACCGGTTAAAATCGCTACTTTTGCCTTCACCGGATTATAACGTAAAAAAGATAAAACTATATAATCTGTATTTACGGGATAATTGTGATTAATCAATGTATAAAATGACTTTATTAAGACAGCAGACTGTGATATAAATCAAAAATATTATTATTTTCTTCATGATCAGAAAATATAAAAATATCATATGAAAAAGACACCTTTTATTGATATTCACAGGAACCTGGGTGCTAAGATTATTCCCTTTGCAGGGTTTCAGATGCCCCTTGAATATTCCGGAATTCAGGATGAACACATTACGGTGCGCGAAAAACTGGGCGTTTTCGATGTCTCGCATATGGGTGAGATATGGGTAACAGGACCGAAAGCCATGCCATTTTTACAATATGTGACTTCCAATGACGTATCCGTGCTTTTTGACGGGAAAGTTCAATACAGTTGCCTGCCCAATGGCAGGGGCGGTATCGTGGATGACTTACTTGTTTATCGTCTGGATGAAGGAAAATACCTTTTGGTTGTGAATGCTTATAACACAGAGAAAGATTTTAACTGGCTTTGTGAGCAAGGTAAACCGTTTGACCTGGTGGTTGGCGAAGAACTTCTCAATGCTTCGGACCGGTATGGACAACTGGCTGTCCAGGGACCACTTGCTTTAAAGGCCATGCAGAAACTTACAAATATATCTGTGGTTGACATGCCTTATTATATGGTTAAGAAGATTTCTTTTGCCGGTATTGACGATGTGATTTTTTCCACAACGGGGTATACCGGTGCCGGAGGGTGTGAGATTTATATGCCGGCTGAAAAAGGACCGGAAATCTGGCAGGCTGTTATGAATGCTGGCAAAGAGTACGGAATCAAACCTATAGGACTTGGAGCCAGGGATACCCTGCGCCTCGAAATGGGATTTTGTCTCTATGGAAATGACATCGACGATACTACTTCTCCTATAGAAGCCGGATTGGATTGGATTACCAAATTTACGGACGATAAGGACTTTATCGATAAAGATTTCCTCCTGAAACAAAAAGAAGAAGGTACGGATAAAAGACTGAAAGGATTTATTATGATTGACCGGGGAATTCCGCGACAACATTATAATCTTGTTGATGTCGAAGGAAATCGTATCGGTGAGGTAACTTCCGGTTCTGTATCGCCAATGCTGAAGAAAGGTATTGGCATGGGATATCTGAAAAAAGGATTCTGGAAGACGGGTACCGAGATCTTCGTGGAAGTTCGAAATAAATTACTGAAAGCAGTCATTGTAAATTTCCCGTTTTATCATCCCGAAACGGATAAATAAGCTATTTGTGAAGAAACATATTCTTGAAGTCTGTTTTTCACCGATCATGTTCCCATTGTATGAGAAACCTGATGCAGTGGTTGTGGTGGTGGATATCCTCAGGGCAACCTCTTCGATTATTACGGCTTTTCAGAATGGAGTGGAACGACTGATTCCCGTCCGGACAATTGATGAAGCAAAAAACTATAAGGATAAGGGATTCCTGATAGCTGCCGAACGAGATGGTAAAGTGCTTGATTTTGCTGATTTTGGGAACTCGCCTGATAATTTTACCCCGGAAAAAGTCAAAGGCCATACAATTGTCTATAGTACCACCAACGGTACGCAGGCTATTCAGCAAGCCGGCCATTGTGCCCAGGTTGTGATCGGTGGGTTTTTAAACATTTCTGCACTGGAAAAACATCTGATAAATATGGACAGGGACGTAATTATTCTCTGTGCTGCCTGGAAAGACAGATTCAGCCTTGAAGATTCCGTCTTTGCCGGGTTTCTCGCCGATAGATTGTTGGAATCAGGAAAGTTTGAAACCATTTGTGATTCGGCAAAAGCTGCCCGTGACCTGTGGATCATGGCCCGTCCGGATCTCTTGAATTATATTGATAAAGTGGCTCAGCGAACCAGGTTGAGGGAACTGGGATTGGATAACGCTATCGAATATTGTCATTCGATAGATATTACGGACGTTATTCCGGTTCTTGAAAACGGCTCGTTAAGAAAAATATAATTTTTCGGATAAAATTTGATTTTTTAATGTAACTTATTTTTTTTTCCTCCTGAATATTCGAAATTTGCATCAAGAAAAACATAAAATCCCGTACGATGAAAAAACACAACTTTTATGCCGGACCTGCAATACTGCCGGAGTTCACTATTAATAATGTAGCTGAAGCGGTAAAGGATTTTGCCGGAATGGGCCTCTCGATTATGGAAGTGTCCCATCGAAGTAAGGAGTTTACCGAAGTAATGGAGCAGGCACAGCAATATTTTAAGGAATTATTGGATATACCTGAAGGTTACCATGTGTTGTTCCTTGGAGGTGGTGCCAGTACGCAGTTTACTGTAGTGCCTATGAACCTGATGCAGAAAAAATCTGCCTATCTGAATACCGGTGCCTGGGCATCAAAAGCCGTAAAAGAAGCTGCGCTTTACGGCGAAGTGGTTGAAATGGCATCATCAAAAGATGCTAATTTTAACTATATCCCCAAAGGATATCAGGTACCTAAGGATGCAGATTATTTTCATATTACCACAAACAATACTATTTATGGTACGGAGATAAAGGAAGATATGGATTGTCCGGTACCATTGGTCGCAGATATGTCGTCGGATATCCTGAGCCGGCCTGTAGATGTTTCGAAATATGCCGTGATTTATGGCGGAGCACAGAAAAACCTTGCCCCGGCAGGCGTTACTTTTGTCATTGTTCGTGAAGATGTACTGGGGAAAGTGGATAGAAAAATTCCAACAATGTTTGATTATCGGACACATATTGAAAAAGGTTCGATGTTTAATACCCCCCCGGTATTACCGGTTTATGCTGCGCTCCAAACCATGATATGGGTTAAAAATGAGGGTGGCGTTGATGCTATGCAAAAAAGAAATGCCGAAAAGGCATCTATGCTGTATGCAGAAATTGAACGGAATAAACTCTTTAAAACAACGGTTGCCGACGAGCTTGACAGGTCGGTGATGAATGTGTGCTGGGTGATGTCAGAAGGGTATGAAGAATTTGAAAAATCATTTCTTGAGTTTGCTACCTCCCGGGGCATGATCGGTATTAAAGGCCATCGTTCTGTTGGAGGATTCCGTGCTTCACTTTATAATGCCCTGCCTCCGGAAAGTGTAAAAGCTTTGATTGAGGTTATGCGGGAATTTGAATCGCACAATGCTTAAATCATTGTTATCCTTTGATTAACTGAAAATATACTAAAATGAAGAATATTCTGATAGCTACCGAAAAACCCTTTGCCCCCGTTGCCGCAGAGCAGATGACAGACATTTTCAAAGAAGCGGGTTTTACCGTTTCGCTCCTCGAAAAATATACATCCGGGGATGAATTGCTTTCCGCTGTGGAAAATGTACATGCACTGATTGTCCGGAGTGATAAAATCACTTCTGAGGTAATCAGCGCTGCTCCTCATCTGGATATTATCGTACGTGCCGGTGCAGGTTACGATAATATCGATCTTGTGGCTGCCTCCTCGAAAAATATTGTGGTAATGAATACTCCGGGGCAAAATTCCAATGCTGTCGCTGAACTGGCTTTCGGATTAATGATTTACATGGCCCGCGGATTATTTTCCGGAAAACCGGGAACCGAGCTGAGAGGAAAAACACTGGGAATCCTTGCTTATGGACATGTGGGAAGTATGGTAGCAGCCATTGGAAAAGGTTTCGGTATGGAGGTTTATGCTTATGACCCGTTTATTCCGGACGGGCAAATAAAACAGGACGGGGTGATTCCGGTGGCTGCAATGGAAGGACTTTTTGATAAATCACAATATCTTTCCCTGCACATCCCGGCAACGGACGAAACGAGAAAATCTATCAATTTTACCCTGTTAAACCGCCTGCCACAGGGTGCTACGCTTGTAAATACAGCCAGAAAAGAAGTGATTGATGAGGATGGTTTATTGAAAATGTTTGAAGAAAGGGAGGATTTCAGGTATGTGTCCGATATTGCTCCGGACTGTGCCCCGGCCATTGCAGAAAAATATTCCGGCAGATTTTATTTTACCCCTAAAAAGATGGGAGCACAAACTGCAGAAGCCAATATAAATGCGGGAGTGGCTGCTGCCAGACAGATTGTAAACTTCTTTAATAACGGCGATACAACCTTTCAGGTAAACAAATAAAGAATAAACGTATATGAAAGTTAATATCTGTTTTCTCAGCCTGATAATATTTCTGGTTTCATTTTCCCGGTGTGGTACAACAGAGCGTATAAAAGTCACACCCGATATGGCCTCGTATCAAAACGACCCGGATAGTGAAATCCGAAATATTATTTTTCGTTATCTGGGAGAGGGAAATACCGTTTATGTGAATTTTAAAGCAATGACTTATAGTGGTTTTTCTGTTTTACCGGGATATAGCTTTCAAACCAGGGAATTTGGGGATTTTCAAAACAACCAGATTGTCTATCATGACGTTTCTTTACCTTTTCATCTTTTTATGAATTACAGAATCAATGTTAACGAAGGGACAAGTCCCATTGAAAAAATTTGTAAAGCGGATATAAATATCAGAAAACCGGGAAGCTGGAAAGTCGATGTTTATCATTAATTTTTTTACGGTATGGCAAAAATTAAACCTTTCAGGGGATTCCGGCCTCCAAGGGAACTGGCTGCAAAAATTGCATCCCGCCCTTATGATGTTTTAAATTCTGGCGAAGCCCGGGAAGAAGCTGCAGACAATCCCTATTCGCTCCTGCATATTATTAAGTCTGAAATTGACCTTGAGCCGGGGATTGATGTCCATAGTGAAGCCGTTTACAACAAAGCCAGGGAAAATTTTCATGCTTTTATAGAACAGGGTTGGCTGGTTCAGGATGATGAGGAATACCTTTATGTTTATGCACAGACATGGCAGGGAAAAACACAATACGGCCTGGTCGCCGGTGCATCGGTGGATGATTACAACGATGGTATTATCAAAAAGCATGAACTTACACGGCCGGAAAAGGAAGAAGACCGGATGAAACATATCCTGGTAAATAATGCCAATATCGAGCCGGTATTCTTTACCTATAAGAAAGAACCTGCAATTGATGATATTATAGCCCGTTATATTGATACGCATGATCCGGAATATGATTTCACAGCAGATGATGGCGTGGGACACCGGTTTTGGGTGATCAGGAAGCGGGAAGTTATCGACGATCTGGTGGAACAGTTTGCTGCCGTTCCTGCAACATACGTTGCCGACGGCCATCACCGCACTGCCGCCGCCGCTCGTGTCGGGATGGAAAAACGAAAAAATAATCCAAACCACACCGGGGAGGAAGCGTATAATTATTTCCTTGCCGTTCATTTTCCCCACGATCAGCTTACCATTATTGATTATAACCGTGTGATCCGTGACCTTAATGGTCATACCCCTGACGAAATTCTTAAACAACTTGAAAAATCTTTTATGATCGAGCACAAAGGAACATCTCCTTTCCGGCCGGATAAACTACACTGTTTTTCGATGTATCTTGACGGATATTGGTATGCCCTGACCGCTCTGCCCGGAACCTACAGTGATGACGATCCTATCGGAATACTGGATGTGACAGTACTTACTGAGCAGGTTCTGAAACCCTTGTTTAACATTACCGACCTGAGGCGTTCGGACCGGATCGACTTTGTCGGAGGCATCCGCGGACTGGAAGAACTGAAACGCCGTGTGGACTCAGGAGAGATGCAGGTGGCTTTTGCCCTGTACCCTGTATCCCTTGAACAATTGATAACCATAGCCGATACCGGAAATATTATGCCGCCCAAAACAACCTGGTTTGAGCCGAAATTACGTAGCGGTCTGGTTATTCATAGTCTTAAAGATTAATCTTATTCTATTAGCTTTACAATCTTTACGGAGATGAGTATTCGCCAAAACCTGGAAAAAATACGACAGGAAATCCCGGACAATGTTACGCTGGTTGCCGTATCCAAAACAATGCCTGTGAGCGCGATCCGGGAGGCTTATGATACGGGACAGCGGCATTTTGGCGAAAACAGGGTTCAGGAACTGATTTTAAAACAACCGCAGTTGCCTGACGATATCCTTTGGCACATGATCGGTCATCTGCAGACCAATAAAGTGAAATATATTATTTCTTTTGTCCATTTAATTCACAGTGTTGACAGTTGGAAACTGATGCAGGTGATTGACCGCGAAGCAGGGAAACTGCATAAAATACAGGATTGCCTGTTCGAGATGCACATTGCCGAAGAAGAATCGAAATTCGGTTTTGCTTATGAAGAATTATTGGATATCTTGCGGGAGGAGGAATGGAAAAACCTCCAAAATATACGCTGGCGCGGGGTAATGGGAATGGCCACATTTACCGATGATATCCCGCGGGTGAAAAGGGAGTTTGGGAAACTGAAAGAGATCTTTCACACATTGAGCAGGGATTTTTTTATGCAGGAAGATAATTTTAGCGAAATCTCAATGGGCATGTCAGGTGATTATCAGGCTGCTATTGCGGAAGGCAGTACCATAGTCAGGATTGGTACGAAAATCTTCGGGACACGACATTAAACGCTAAACCATAAACCCACAAGTATGGCAGATTTAAAGGTAAAGTATCTTGGGATGAATCTCAGAAATCCCATTGTTGTGAGTAGTTCGGGTCTTACATCAGATATAGAAAAAATATGTGAAATGGAAGATTCCGGTGCCGCTGCAGTGGTATTAAAATCGCTTTTCGAAGAACAGATCGCTTTTGAGTTCGGAACTTTCCTGGCTGATACGGATTATCCCGAGGCTGTAGATTATGTAAAGAATTACTTGCGCCATCATTCAGTAGATGAGTATCTTACCCTGATTGAGGATGCCAAAAAAAATACTTCCATACCCATAATTGCCAGCATCAACTGTATCAGTAGCCGTGAATGGATTGATTTTGCCTCAAAGATTGAAAAAGCCGGTGCGGATGCCCTGGAACTGAATGTCTATTTTCTGCCCGCAGATCCCGGGAAAACCGCTGCTGATTATGAACAGCTTTATTATGATCTGGCTGAAAAGATTAAAAACAGAATTAAAATTCCTGTATCTTTTAAACTGGGCAGACAATTTACCAATCTTACCGGCCTGATTAACCAGCTTTATTTCAGAAAAGTTGATGGGGTCGTTCTTTTTAATCGCTTTTATGAGCCTGATATTGACCCTGAAAAGTTAAAATTTAAGGCTGCTGAGGTTTTTAGTCATCCTTCCGAGATCAGGCAAACCCTGCGCTGGATAGGGATTCTCTCCGGTTATTTTGAGCCTCTTGATTTTGCTGCCTCGACCGGTGTGCATGAAAGTGAATCGGTCATTAAACTCTTACTGGCCGGGGCATCCGTTGTTCAGGTATGTTCGGTTCTGTACCAGAAAGGTATTCCTTATCTGAAAACCATTATTGATGAAATGGATCAGTGGCTCGACAGGCATGAATATGCATCGGTACGTGAAATTTGCGGAAAACTGAGTTACCGTAACATTCCGGATCCTTCTTTTTACGAAAGGTCGCAATTCATGAAATATTTTTCGGAATTACACTGATTCTGTTTACATTTCGTAATCATCCATATCGAAAGACCGGATCGTATCAGTAATGATCTGCTCCAGTTGACGTGTCAATGGCCGGGTGACCGGGCTGCAATGATCCATGTGCTCGGATAGATAATCGTAGTAGAATTGAAGCTGCAATTTATCCAGCGGATTCAGGTTATTCTCAATAACAGAAAAGGCTTCCAGCGCAATAACATAATCTTCTGTCAACAGGGATTTAAAAAACTTCTTAAGAAAAGGAGAGAAATCAAGTCCGGATTGCCAGCAGGCAGCCATCAACGCTCTTTTAAGTTCCGGATTACTTATTTTAAATATCTCTTCCGTCAGTGGACCTGCTGCTTCCTGGTTTTTAAGATCGGTGAGTAAGCGTTGGATTTGCATCCTGATTACCGGGGAAGAGGTTGACCGGTATATTTCGAGGATCGCCGGGATCAGAGCTGCCGTTCCTTGTTCCCGGATCTCTGTTATGGTACGAATCACAACTTTTTCATCAGGAGAAAAAAGTCGTTTAATGATCTCCTTGTTTTTCTTTTCTGCCGGCGTCATAAATCATAAAGCTTACTGCCATGCAAATTTACATGATATTTAATAACCAGAAAAAAACGGGATGCTGATGTAATATGATTTTTTCGCTTTCTGCTAAATTGATTTCAGGTAACATCTTTCAGGATTAACCGTATATTTAAATATTCAAAAATGATTTTGTATAAAATATGCAACGGGCATGTTTTTATAAAAAAATTGTGGCGGTTTTAAAAAAAATATTAATTTTACTTTGATAAATTTGAAAAACGTTGATTTAGTATAAATTTTGATCATGTCGATTATGGTTAATAAAATGTTTACCCGTGCGGTATTTCTTGCTTTTTTGTCCATGTTTCTTTTTGGCTGTAAATCAGGAAATCAAAAACAACCCGCAGAAGAATCGGAGATAACCGTAGATGTATCCGAATTAAATCAGGACCTATTTCAGGATATCAACGAGGCAAAACAGATTTTTTATTCCCTGCCTTCACCGCTGGAGACGGCTATGCTAATCCGTTCGGCCGGTGCGATATATGATGAAGATCTGTTGAATAACGTAGATAACAGTGGTAATTATACCACAAATAAAAGCATGGCATTAAATTTGGGTATTTATACCTGTGATCTGAGTTTTGCCAGTCTTTACGATCAGACACAAGCATCCATCAGTTATATGAATGCTGCGAAGAAAATGGCTGACGGACTGGGAATCCTCGATGCAATAAATGATGAAACCATCGAAAGGCTTGAAGAAAATATTAATAACCGGGATGTCATTATGGACATCATATCCGAAACCTTTATGAACTCAAGTTCCTATCTTAAAGAAAACGACAGGACTGCCATTGCTGCTATCGTCCTGGTTGGAGGATGGGTTGAAGGTTTGTACCTTGCCACTCAAATGGTACCGGATTCCGTTAGTTTGAAGAATAATAAACTGGTTGACAGAATCGTAGACCAGAAACTTTCGCTGGATATTGTGATGCGGCTCCTTGCCGATAATTCAGATAACCCGGACGTACAGTCCATTCAAAAAGATATCGATGATCTGAAAGCTATCTTCGATAAAATCATTATGAAAACAAGCTCTAACCTTGAAACATCTGTTGATACAGCCACTGATGTGACTACCATTAAATCACAAACCCAGGTTACACTTACACCTGAGGTGTTTAAAGAGCTTAAGAAAAAAGTTGAAATTATCAGAAGTAATTATATTTCATAAAAATTATCCCCATGAAACGATACGTTACGCTAATCTTTATATCTTTTTTTCTGATTTTTATTCCGCTGAATAGTCATGCACAATGTAAAGGTTTTGCAAAAAATGTATGCAAAATGGAACTGGTTCCGTATACCCATGATGGAAACTACCATGCAGCAGTGCTGACTGAAGGGGAAGAGGCAGAGTTGTATAAAACCTTTTATTCAGGACAGGAGTATCGTATTGCGATCTGTGGATCGGATAACCTTCCTGAAATTGAGTTCAAAATCATGGATGCCAGCCAGAACGTGTTATTTAGTAATAAAGATAAGGACTTTACAAAAACCTGGGACTTTAAGCTGGAAACCAGCCAGCAGTTGAAAATTGCAGTGAAAGTCCCTACTCGTGGAGATAAATCGGCCGAACCGGAAAGTGGCTGTGTGGCCATAATGTTCGGCTTTAAGGTGAAATAGTTTCTGTTTCAAAAATGGTTTTATATTACATGACCCGCATTCGTTGCGGGTTTTTTATTCTTTTGACTTTTCCTTATTTTATCTTGTTTGGTTGGTCTTATGTTTAATCGATCCTTTCCGCGATATGTCTGAGTTTTCCCCTGATCACCCTTCCCGTATGCGATGAGGAACAGGTGATAATCTCCTCAGGAGTTCCTTCACATACTATTGTCCCTCCTTTTTCTCCACCTTCGGGGCCAAGGTCAATAACCCAGTCGGCAGATTTGATAACTTCAGGGTTGTGCTCAATTAGCAGGACGGTATTGCCATGCTCGATCAGAGCATCAAAGGCTGCCAGAAGTTTACGAATATCATCAAAATGTAATCCTGTGGTGGGTTCATCAAAGATAAAAAGCTTATGAATATGTTGTTGTTCCTTTTTCAGAAATGATGCCAGTTTGATCCGCTGGCTTTCCCCTCCGCTAAGTGTATTGGAGGCCTGTCCAAGGTGCACATAACCCATTCCGACGTTTTCAAGGGTCTGTAATTTCTCGACAATTTTCTTTTCCGTTGTACTGGTCCCTTCTGAAAAAAGAGCTATGGCCTCGTTAACCGTGAGTTCAAGAAGGTCATATACTGATTTCCCACGATACTTAACTTCCAGAATTTCAGGTTTGAATCTTTTTCCTTTACAATGCTCACAAACCAGTTCAACATCAGCCATAAATTGCATTTCAACATGAATAACCCCTTCGCCTTTACATTCATCACATCTGCCACCATCCACATTAAAAGAAAAATGTGCGGGTTTAAGATGACTATGCTTTGCCATAGGCTGGTCTGCAAGCAGTTTGCGAATATCATCCCATGCTTTCAGATAGGTGACAGGATTTGACCGTGAAGACTTTCCAATCGGATGCTGATCGACATGTTCAATGGCCTGTATCTGCGCAAGATCACCCTCAAGCGCCGAATATGCACCTCCTTTAACGGAAGATCTTTCAATAACTTTTCTTAAAGCAGGACAGAGGGTGTCACTAACCAGCGATGATTTCCCCGAACCACTGACACCAGTGACAACCGTCAAAACGTGCAACGGAAAAGTGACATCAATATTTTTCAGGTTGTTATGTTTTACCCCACGTAAAATAACCGAACTGTTCCATTGCCTTCTGACAGAAGGTACGGGAATTTCTTTTTGACCGGTTAGGTATTGTGCTGTAAGACTTTCTTTGCTGCTATGGATCTTCTTTGCAGGACCTGCAAAAATAATCCTGCCGCCTTCTTTCCCCGCCCTCGGTCCGAGATCGATAATATCGTCAGCCGCTTTCATAAAATCTTCATCGTGTTCAACAACAAGTACCGTGTTTCCCAGCTCTTTCAGGTCTTTTAATACACGGATCAGTTTGTCTGTATCCCGCGGATGCAGGCCAATGGATGGTTCATCCAGGATATATAAAGATCCTACCAGGCTGCTGCCCAGCGATGTGGCAAGGTTAATACGTTGCGATTCTCCACCTGAAAGTGTTGAGGAAAGCCTGTTAAGTGTCAGATATCCCAGGCCAACCTGTAGCAGGTAATGGATACGGTTATTGATCTCCGTTAAGATACGCTCTGCAATTTTGTGGTCATGATTTGTAAGATCCAAACCTGAGAAAAAAGCTGAAACCCTTTCCAGAGACCAGTCTGCCAGATCGGGAATAGACACTCCGTTAATTTTTACCCACGAAGCTTCCTTTCTCAATCTCTTCCCATGGCACTCCGGACAGATCGTTTTTCCCCGGTATCTTGCCAGCATTACCCTGTACTGGATTTTATACTTTTTTGCTTCCAGCATTACGAAAAAACGGTCGAGTCCCTTAAAGTATTTATTTCCGGTCCAGATTAGCCTTTTCTGTTCCGCTGTTAACCGATCGTAAGGTTTATGTACCGGAAAATCAAAATAAACCGCATTCCGGATCAGGTTTTCCTTCCATTTTTTCATCTTTTCCCCTTTCCAGCAAACAATAGCATCTTCAAAAACAGAAAGAGATTTGTCGGGAACTACGAGATCTTCATCTATTCCGATAACTTTTCCGTAACCTTCACATCGCGGGCAGGCACCCAGAGGATTATTAAAGTTGAACATATGAATGGATGGTTCGTTAAATACAATTCCGTCAGCCTCAAAACGGGCAGAAAAATTTTTCTTAATAATTTCATCACCATCAAAAAAGATTATTGTGCATGTATCATTCCCGGTCTGGAAAGCCGTCTGAACGGAATCTGCCATTCTGGCCCGGGTATCACCTTCGGTATCAGGGATAAGCCGGTCTATGATCAGGTAAAATAAGTGTGTTCCTTTCAGGATGGCTTCATTGTTCATGATCTCTTCGATCGTGTGGATTTCTTTATCTACCATAACCCTTGAAAACCCTTCCAGAAAAAGATGCCTGAGACGTGCAGGGATGCTGTCCCCGGGATGTTCGGAATAGGGGACAGCGATCATCATTTTCTTACCCGGAGCTTCCCTGAGGATAAAATCCAGGACATCATCCACGGAATGTTTCTTTACCTCTTTTCCGGATACCGGAGAAAACGTCTTTCCTATCCTGGCATACAGCAACTTAATATAATCATATATCTCGGTACTTGTCCCAACGGTTGAGCGCGGATTTGATGTATTGACCTTCTGTTCTATGGCAATGGCAGGAGGTATCCCTTCAATAAAATCCACATCCGGTTTTTGCATTCTTCCGAGGAATTGCCTTGCATAAGCACTCAGACTTTCTACATACCGGCGCTGCCCTTCCGCGTATATCGTGTCAAAAGCCAGCGATGACTTTCCCGATCCGGATAATCCGGTAATGACAACAAAGTGGTTAAGCGGAATCTTTACTTCGATGTTCTTAAGATTGTGTACCCTAACCCCTTTTAAATGAATATATTGCTGTTTGTCCTTCTTTTGTGGCATGGAAATTGAAAAGCTTTAAAGATACTGCATTTTAACAAAAATTAACAGCATTTTATGAAGGTAGTTTTTGTGATGTGATTTTTTTTTCCGTAATTCGTATTGCCTGTTTAACGGATTGTTTAACCAAAACCAAAATGCCTATTGAAAAATTCTACCCTTGATTAACCAACAAAGGAGGTCATTTTGGCACGTGAAAAGTTATCCGATCAGGACCTGATTAAAAGATATATTGACGGCGACCATCAGAGTATCGAAGTTCTGATCAACAGGCACAAAAACAAAGTTTATACCTATATTCTGATGACTGTCCGGAACCCTGTTCTGGCAGAAGATTTATTTCAGGATACCTTTATTAAGGTAGTACATTCCCTGAAACAGGGGAAATATGTGGAAAACGGCCGGTTCCTGTCGTGGGTAATCCGTATTGCACATAATTTGTCTATCGATTATTTCCGCAAGGAAAACCAACTGTACACCTTGTCGAATGATGATTACGAAAATGATATCTTCAACCATTCCCGGTTTTCCGATAAAACGATCGAAGAAATGCTGGTTGAAGATCAGATACTGAACGAAGTTAAACAATTGATCGAGTATCTGCCGCCTGAACAGAAAGAGGTGGTCATGCTCCGGCATTATGGAGGCCTTAGTTTTAAGGAGATTGCCGAACAAACCCAGGTAAGTATTAACACTGCGCTGGGGCGTATGCGCTATGCCCTGATTAATATGCGTAAAATGATAAAAGAGAAAAACCTGAATCTTACAGTGCAATAACATTTTCCCTCCGTTTTGAATAATAAGTTTGATACTCCGGCGTTCTAATTACGGCAAATGGATAACTTTTCCCCGAACACGGGCGCTTCCCGGTTATTCCGGGAATATTCCATCTGCACAGGATGTTTAACCTTAAGCCGGATTGCCTATGAAGAAACATGCTACACTTTCATTTACACACAAAAATGTTACCCATGATGCCTGTTTAACCGATGATTCTGCCAACGATCTCCTTCCTGTTGACTATGATGCATCGATTGATGATGTCCTGGATGACGTTTTGGGAGGTTTGATTATTAAACCTTCCGGGAACCTGATGACGTGGTTTTTTAACAGGTTAAAACTAATTATGCATCCAGCAAAAAATTAGTTCAGGTTGCAGAAAACTTAAAAACCGGTTTACACCGGTTTTTTTTATGCAGGAATTTGGAAAGTTGAAGGTGCCGTGAGTATGGTTGAGATGGCTCTGGATCAGCTTAGTTCAAAAGGAAATATTCCTTATTACCTGTTTTTGAATATCATGCGGGCATGTAAGGTAGCAACAGCCGTAATTGCGGCTGTTTCTGTTCTGAGGCGTGATTTACCAAGACTAACTTCGCGAAAATCATGCTCAACAGCATTTTTAACCTCTTCAGTGGTAAATCCGCCTTCGGGGCCAATAAGAATGGTTATCCGGGTGGACGGAATATCTGCAGCAGCCAGGGGTGGGAGATCCGGGTCGAGGCAGTGGGCAATAAACCGGACACCGGCGGGATCCTGCCGAATGAATTGCGCTATGCCAACAGGTGGATGGAGTAACGGTAAAATACCTTGTCCGGATTGTTTCATGGCCGAAATGAGTACTTTCTCCAATCGTTCTGTACGGAGGTTGCGCCTTTCACTGTGGGCAGAAATAACTGGGGTTATTTCATCGATGCCGATCTCCGTAGCTTTTTCCAGAAAAATCTCAAACCGGTTAAGATGTTTTGTAGGCCCGATGGCAATATGAAGATAAAAACTCCGCATAGGTTCTGTCTTTAATTTCAGGTCAACCATCAACACTGCCCTTGCAGGATTTGCCTCCATAAGGGTACAGTAGTATAGATTTCCCCGGCCGTCCAGAACTTCCAGATGATCTCCTTTACGGTGACGCAATACACGGATACAGTGTTTTGATTCATCCGTATCCAGAATCACTTGCTTATCTCCGGTTTCCCTTGAAAAAAAATATTGTTTGTCTGCCATGCCTTGATCGTCTGCACAAAGTTAAAAATCCTGAACAATATGTATCTCAAAGGTCTGTTATGTCGAATTCAGGTCAAACTCCTGCATTGCCGGAGAAGAATGATTTAGCTATTTTTATTCCATAAAAACATAAAAGCTGACTTATTCTCTGAACAGGCAGGCTTGGGTATGATTTGCAACCTGTCCTGATCTATAAGTTAAAGAACCGGATAATGAAAAGAATCGGACTGCTTTCGGATACACATGGTTTTCTGGATTCACGAATCTTTCAACTTTTCAGTGAGTGCGATGAGATCTGGCATGCAGGGGATATCGGTTCGGCTGACGTATTACAGAGGTTGATGAAGATTGCACCTGTACGGGCGGTTTACGGTAATATTGATGGTCAGGAGATACGAAATATATGTCCTGTTTCTCAGCGATTTACCTGTGAGCTGCTTAACGTCTGGATCACACATATTGGTGGTTATCCGGGCCATTTTGCACGCGGTATCCGGGAAAAACTACTGGCAGACCCGCCGGGATTGTTCATCTCAGGGCATTCCCATATCCTGAAGATCATGCATGACAAAAAGCTGCGTCTCCTGCATATAAATCCGGGATCAGCCGGAAAGCAGGGTTTTCACCGGGTAAGGACCGTTGTCAGGTTTGAAATCCATGGTGATCAGGTTAAAGAACTGGAAGTAGCAGAGCTGGGTACAAGGTAGCTTTTCTACCGTTCCGGTTCTGTATCTCCCGGGGGTTGCTCATGAAGCATCTGCATTTTTCTCAGGAACCTGGATAGTTTAATATCCACACCTACCATATAGGTATAGGGCGTTTCTCCGTGCCCTGCCTTAACCCTCCTCTGGTTGGGTGAGAGATCACGGAAAATATCCAGGAACGATCTGTCTGAAGCCAGTACCTGCATTACTCCACGGGTGTAACCAAAATAGTACCAGTCCTTCTCATCAAATTTTAAATACAGGTCAAGCATGTCACCACTTCGTTTTTTTTGTATCTCAAGATATCCGTCTGCAATGACATTCAGTGGTTGTCCGTCAATATTTCCGACACCCATCTTTCCTTCCGATTGATAAGAGTTGGTCATCTGATTCCAAACGAGAGTAACGTTAGTGAGGAAGATCGTATGTCTGATGGCTTGCGGGAGTTCGGCTGCAGGGCCAAAAAGGTTTGTTTCTTCGTTCATACGGGTAGCAGCTTCCTCAGGTATCAGCATGCGTAAAGTCTTCTGGTAATATGAGTTGCGCACATTCACAGGCTTCAGATCGGTCAGGGAGTCAATACTTGCAGACATCATCTTTAAGGCATCGGGATGAAAGAAGAAATCAAGCCCGATGGCTACGTGCAGCCGTACCGTGTCGGTTTCCATATCCTGTTGAATATTCCCTGCAGTGACCATTTTCATCTGGCCGAAATTCACACCAAGGTCCAGATTTCCTTCACTATAGAGGGTACAATAATTCCGGTTCAGAGCAAGGTAGTTTCCTATGGCTGCCGTATCTGCAAGTTTTTCACGGCTTCCGATACGGTATTCTCCCGACGCAGCATCAAAAGCAAGAAATCCTTCTGCCGTACTGATGGGTATATCACTATAATTTTTCCTGCGGGATAAGAAAGCAGGGTAAATATGGGTAGAATCAATCGTAATATAATGTCCATTGTAGATTTTAACATTATTATCGCTCATCGGTTGTCCTTCTACCGGTATCATAACATTCTGCGGGTCAATTGTTGCAGAAAATTTGAAAAAGTTCCTGCTGATGGGTTTACAATCATGTAAGATGCGTACTCCCCCGCTGAAGGTAAGGAACGGCTTCAAGGCGAATAATTCCACCTTTCCCCGGTATTCGAATGCAGGACTGAGCATAAAATGTTGTTCCAGGGGAATATCTGTTTCTCCGTACGTATGGAGAGAATCATCTGTCTTAATATTACTGAAAAGGATTTTTTCTTCAGTTCCGTCAATCATTGTGTAGGTGTAACGTCCGGATCCGAAAAAATCTTTCCTGCTGAAAATATTGATTTTTACCGAGTCGAGTGTATGGTTTTGGTTTGCCAGAAGTCTGGCCATTTGGAGGGTACGAAGATTTCCATCCTTTTCAACAGTTACGGTATTTTTGTCCGGGTAGATAATGGCGTCGGCAATCTCAAGAAAATCAACATGATAGGTTGACAGTACATGTGTGCCGAGATCATAGAATGCCGAATCGGAACGGAATCCCAGCGTATCGGTTTTCGGGTTCATCGACAAAAAAGTGGGAGTAACCTGCCATTTGCCTATCAATGCCGCAGGATCGTTATCAAAGAGGTAAGGATCATCGCTGGTACGCTTGTTTGTCAGCCCTATGGTTCTCCGGTTAATGTCCCAGGTAAGGTGGTCGAGTGATGTGATATAGCGGTTTTCCGGAAATTGCAGATGGATAGTGTCACTCAATCCCTGAAATATACCGGATCCCCTGTCAATATCAATTTGTGCACGTACCTGGTCAGCCAGTAACCTTGCTGATCCCTGGTTTTCCGCAGTAACGGTAAAATTGGCTGTATCTGCAGAAAATGTTTTGTCGGTTAAAACAAAAGTGTTTGACCATAGTGTGGCATCAGGTAGTATAAATGTTCCGTCGGCGTACATACCCTCCGGTGAAAGTGTCAGATTCCCGTTAAGTGAAGTACGGTTTCCGAATACCTGAAAGTTTTCGCTGCGCTTCTTAATATGGAACCGATCCTCATCGGGATACCATCTGAGGTCTGCATCCTTTCCGGTAATGTCCGGAAATGGTGTTCCGGTATTTTGTGCTGTGGTCTGAAAATCGTGAGCCGTTGCGACCATGGAATCAGGGAAAAAGATGTACTGGTCAGAGCCGAAAGTAGTGGTAAGGTATGTGAGTTTTCCACTGCCTTCCAGACCGTGGTTACTCATTTTTACCACATTATAAAATCGTCCTTTACCGTTATATATCGGAAATCCTTCCGGGGGAGCATCGGAAGTGAATCCCAGAGAATTATCATTTTGTACGATAAGCTTTTGGGGAATGCCCGGGAAAATTCCCCCACTGATAAACTCTCCGTCAAATCGTAAATTCTCTTTGGTAAGCTTGTTGAGATTGGATAGCGTAAACGGGTAGATGACAAAACGGAATTTATCACGGGTATAAACGCTGTCATATACGGAAGTTTCCTGATAGTAAACATAAGAGTTTTCAGTGCTTTGAAAGTAGGGATAGATCGCATAATTCCTGAGACCTGCCTTGTTGTCCGGTTTGTCAATGTATAACGAACCCGTAATGACCTCAACAATATTCTCAATTTCTTCAGGAACGGGTCTGCCCAAATCGTCTTTTTTGTCACCATAGGCATACAATCGTAACGAATCGATGTTATGCATCTCTATTTTGAAGCTGTCATAGTTGAAAAAGAAGTTTTTACCGCTGTAAATGGAAAAACCGGCCTGAATCGTTCCGTTGAAACTAAAACTGCGGTTTTTAGCCATTATGATCCGGTTTCCGGCAGGATGAATGGCTACATTTTGTGAATCCGAAAGGTAAATAGTAGGGACACCATTAATAATGAGTTCCTGGTTTCTGAGATTCAGGATGGCATTATCTTCGGGGGCCTTGGTTTTGGAATAAAACATCATAACATCATAATCAATATGTCCGGCAAAAGCTTCCAGATAATCGTAAAGCTCCTGTTTGACTTTGGCTTCACCGGTTTTCGGATTGTAATAGATAAATCCTTCCAGGGCAAGGTTTACCAGCATTCTCCGGGCCGTATGCTCAGGCATCCCCATCCATCTGGCCAGCTCGCTTACCGGAAATTCATCCCGGTAATACCATTCGACAAAACGTTTTACCGTAACCAGCGGATTCTGTTCGTCCATTCCCTGTAAACTGTAAAAATGCCTGGTATTAAAAAAATGAGTCGACCAGAACCGGGCTTCACCGATGGTTGTCCCCCGCAATCTTGTAAGACGGGCTACAGGTTCATCCATACGCCAGGTAAAAGACTTGGCTGTGGCATTGATCTGATGATAAGAATCATAAAACGGAGCGCTCGTCAGCAGATTGTTTGTCTGATAAAAAGATACTTCACGTGTAGCCAGATTGTACGTAAAAGCGATATTCGGATGGTAAATGGAATCTTCATCAAGCATAAAAGTCATACTGCAGTCTGAGGACACGAAACGGTCTTTACGAAATGAAAAACTTAACGACCGGATAACCAGTTGCAAAGTGTCCTGACGGTAAAAAGTAAGCTTTGCCTGCTTACGTTCTGTCCCGGTTCCTTTTACTACGGCTCCGGCCATGGATAATCCCCCTTCATAGAAAATCCCTTTTTGGATATTATCAACTTTGAAAACTTTTTCATAAGAATCAAAAACAGGGTATAAGGCTCTTCCCGGCTGGCTGATCTTCTGGATTTTATCATCAAATGAACCCTTTACCGGTTTGGTAAAATAGGTTGTATTCATGAAAGAGACACTGTCGGCATGATAATGTGATTTGGTCATATCAATAGTATAGGACGGCAGGTCTGCCCAAACATCTTCGGCAGGATATCCTGCTCTTACCCAGGTAACATGGCCTTCCAGACCATTCCACCGTACCTGGGCAGGAATAAACGATCCATGTGTTTTCAATATTCTCACACTATCCCGTTGGCTATACCCAGTAATCGTTGTTTTATCCAGCCATATCGTAAACTCTTTGTCGAATTCAAAAGCGAAGCTTGCTGAATCGGCTCGCCAGGTAACTGCCGGGCTGGCAAAAAGCGTAAAGTTTGTGAGAAAATCCCTGGTGATCTTCAGGTACCGGAGAACATACCTTAGCTGGCTTCTGCGGATTGAGATCAAATCTGTCAATCCTTCTTCCCATGCAGTATAATACTCCGGTTTCACCTGCTTATCTTTAAGCAGTGTTACCGTTTGCATATAGGTTATAAAATAAGGTACTCCCCGGGCTTTACGGGCTTTCAACCTGTTGCAAACATCAATGACCCTGTTCTTTTCTTCCTCCGTTAATGTTCCGTTTCGAAACCGGTCCAGAAAATTGTTGAGAACGGCCATATTTTGCTCATTCAGGTTAGGTCCCATATAGGTTCGTAATGCTTCAGTAAATGCAGAGGTATCATTAGGGAAGGTCTTGAACGATTGTGCACGGGCGGGAATGACCGGGAAAAACAACAGTACCATAACCAGCCATTTTAATCGTTTGTACGGCCGTAATTTTCCGGAAAAAAGGGATATCCTTCTCATGATCAGACAGGTTATTGAAGTCTCCAGAGTTTAAAGATAAAAACTGTTGTCTTGAAAAAAAACTTTTTATGTATCCTCATTACTTACACCGGGAAAGAACTACCCATGGATCTTCACGGATGATATCTCTGAACCGCGATTTTAGGGCATCTGCTTTTCTGAGAATCCTTTCCCGGTCCTCATGGAGAAGCCTGCTGAGAAGCATCTGACCGTACAAGTCAGGATGATCTGCCGATACCGGAAGTATTTCCGGAAATGAAAATATTTTAAAACGCACGGATGATGGCTGTAAAATCTTCGGCATTAAGTGAGGCCCCGCCAATCAGGCCGCCATCAACATCAGGATTGGCAAAGAGTTCGGCAGCATTGTCCGGCTTACAGCTTCCTCCGTACAGGATTGAAGTATTCCCGGCAATTTCACTGCCGTAGCGGTCGGCGATCAATCCCCGGATGTAGGCATGCATTTCCTGAGCCTGTTCAGGTGTTGCCGTTACTCCGGTACCGATTGCCCATACCGGTTCGTAAGCAACAATGACACCCGTAAATTCTTCGGGTGAGAGAAAAAATAAAGCATCGTTAAGCTGATTTTTTACTACATTGAAATGATCTTTATTGTTTCTCTCCTCAAGGATCTCCCCACAACAATAAATGGGTATGAGGTTATTCTCCAGGACCATTTCTATTTTTTTCTTCAGGATAGGATTGTCTTCCCCGTAATAATGTCGTCTTTCCGAATGTCCTATAATGACGTAACCGGCGCCTGCCGATCTGATCATGGCTGCAGAGACTTCGCCGGTATATGCACCGGCAGGCTCCGAAGCACAATTCTGTGCTGCAATGCCGATATTTCCGTCAAGAAGCCCGGCTATTTTGGCAATATGGATAAAAGGAGGGGCAATGATGACACCGGAATCTTCCGGAGGATTATTTTTCAGCAGTTTTTGAATCTCTCCTGCCAGAGCTATTCCTTCATCAAGGGTTTTATTCATTTTCCAGTTTCCGGCAACAATATTTTTTCTCATGAGTACAGATTTAAAAGTTGTAAAAAGCCAAAATTATAAAAATATCCCGTACTGTCGGCTGATCATTTTGACCTGCATGCGGTAATGGCATGTAAAAGCCTGTTCATCCATGAGCCGAGTGCTGCAAGTAGCAGGATCAGAAACAATGTAATCCAGGTTTCCCTGCCGTGATGAATGGCAGTAACACTTTCTGATAACAGGGAATAATTGAAGATTTCCGGAGCCGGGATCTTCCGTGCCGCCCATTTTTGCAGTATCACACCGTTGCGGATCAATAGTAAGCCCGGGTTGGAACGGATGATGGTTTTCAGGGTCGTTTCATCGGTGCTTGCATAGTTGAAGAATATCCCTTGCTTTTCGAATAAATGCCGGATACGATCATCTCCGCTGGAAGTAAGGAGATAAAATCCAACGCCGTGGTCCTGAGCTGCCATGAAAAGGTCAAAAGCTTTTTTCAGCCCTTCAGGACTGGCTTTGTCAATGGCGGGGGATATCAGCAGGAAAGTGTATCCCGGATTCTCCAGAACATCATTAGTAATGTCCTGACCATCAGGGAGAATAATGTCGAAATCATGGATTGGCGGCACATAGCCTTCCCGGATCAGGCGGGTGCGTTGCTCGACGAAGGACCAGGTGCTGTCCTGCCATGGAAAATTTTCCATACTGAAAGCCTGTTTTTGCCCGTTTTTCTCATAGATCAGCACGGTCTCATACTCATCTTCGGGGGCCCCCTCCGGTATGGTCATTCCTTCGGGGATGGAGGCACCGGTATGGAAAGGTCGAAAATCAAGAAGAGGAAGGTTGCGGTACGAATAGGTGGAAATAAAAACAAAAACCACGGTAAATATCAACAAGGCTATCCACTGGGTAAAGGGCAGGTATACGGATTGAATTTCTTTTCTTTTGAGGTAAAGGACAAGTGCTACAGCCAGGAGGATTACATTTTTCCAGAATGTCTGCCAGTTTGTAATGATAAGCGCATCTCCGAAACAACCACAATCCTTTACGGGATTCAATATGGCAAGAACCAAAGTAAGCGGAGTGAAAACAAGCATGAAAAGCAGGAACACGATAATGCCGGTACGCAGTTTATAACCGAAAACCAATGATATCCCGGTAAGGAACTCAAGTAACGGAAGGATGAAAGCCATCGGCAGGGCCAGAAACTGAAAAGAATCCAGGTGGAAAGCCAACAAATAATCAAGGAATTTTATCGCTGATCCTGTAACATCAACACCTTTGACAAAACCGGAAAAAATAAATACAATCCCGGCAATCAGCCGTAAAACCGTCAGCAGATTCTTGTACACTTTTCCCATAGCCGTAATTAAAAGCAGACAAAACAATCGAGGCACTAAATATAATCAAATGTGTAAGAACAAAAAGGGATATTTTCCAAAGTAACGGATAAAACATATCCGTTTATCAGAAGATGTTTGCTGTGTTTAGTTTTTCAAGGATTCGGGAAAAAACTTCTTCAGTCGGAAGGATAATGTCTTTTTCGCCGGCGCAATTTACAGCAATCATTTCGCCGGAAGTAATCAGACGCCGGTAAATTTCCGCTACGCGTTGCTGAAAAGTGAGGTCCTGTTCGTGTATATCCTGCGATCCTTTAAGATATCCGCGCTCGATGCCATTTCTTTCCCTCGAAAGATTATCCTGCGTAAAGGAAAACGGAACATCAAGGAACAGGTTCAGGTCGGGTTTCGGGATTCCGTAATGGTTGAATTCAAGATCCAGGATCCATTGCTGAAGTTTCTCCTGATCTTCGTGCCGGATAAATTTGGCACATTGAAAAGCAATATTGGAATAGGTATACCTGTCGATGAGGACAAGTTTCCCGGCATCCATTTCTCTTCTGATCTGTACTGCAGCTTCTTTCCGGTCGCCGGCATATAACAACGCTACCAGGTACGGATCCACCTCACGGTTGTGCCCCATCTCTCCCCGCAGAAAACGGGCAATCAGTTCACCGAAAAGACCGGTATCGGTACGAGGAAAATGAATAAAGTAGTGGGCAATCCGGCGGCGATCAAAATATTCCCGCAAGAGTCTGATCTGGGTCGATTTTCCCGAACCATCAAGGCCTTCTATGACAATAAAGCTCATAAAAAAAAGTTTGCGGATTCGACAGGGCTGCTTTACATTTGAAAAGACAAATACAAAACCGTCTTACCGATGCGTAAAGATACATCATTTTCGATAACGAAAACCATTCGGTTGCAGGGGAAACTCTTTGATTTTTCCACGCCCCGGATTATGGGCATCCTGAATCTGACACCCGACTCATTTTACGACGGGGGCAGATATATTACGGAAGATGCCATTATGGCCAGGACAGAGCAGTTACTGGAGCAGGGATGTGATATTATTGATGCAGGGGCTTTTTCTTCACGCCCGGGAGCAGAAGAGGTATCCCCGGAGGAGGAGTCAGCACGACTGGTAAGGGGGCTTGCCATCATCCGGAAACGCTTTCCCGGGGTACCTGTTTCCGTGGATACTTTTCGCGCTGCTGTCGCACGGGTAGCCGTCAAACAGTGGGATGTGGATATGATCAATGATATCTCGGCGGGGGATATGGATCCGGATATGTTCGATACAATCGCTGATCTCGGCGTACCTTATGTGATCATGCACATGCAGGGAACACCGAAGGATATGCAGGATGATCCGCGTTATGATCATGTTGTTAAAGATATACTGAAATATTTCAGCCGGAAACTGGCACAGCTTCGGGAGCGGGGTGTGAAAGATGTTATTGTTGATCCGGGATTCGGATTCGGGAAAACCATGGAACATAATTACCAGTTGTTAAAAGGGCTGGAAGCATTCAGGATACTTGACGTTCCATTAATGGTGGGACTGTCCCGTAAGTCTATGATATACAAGGTGCTTAATGTCCCTCCCGAAGAGGCACTCAACGGGACGACAGTGCTGCATACCCTGGCCCTTCTGGGCGGGGCGGATATTCTCCGTGTCCATGATCCCCGCGAGGCACTCGAAACGATTCGACTGGTGCAGATATTTAACCGGGCAAAGTTACCCGGCCGTTGATCGTATGTTTGTCGCCCTGATCCGGTATAACCGGATTTACACTGGCTGACCCTGTCCGGGGTCGCAAAATGCCCTGATTTTTATTACATTTGTGCCACTGTCCCCCTTTACAGACGATGCAGGTATGAGCTTACTCTTTATCACACTCCGGTTTCTCGATGTCGTTGATATATTCCTCGTAGCTTTTTTACTCTATCAGCTTTACCGGCTTATCCGTGGTACCGTTGCGATGGATATTTTTGCCGGCATTTTCCTGGTGTATCTTTTCTGGCTGATTGTTAAGGCACTGAATATGGAGATGCTGGCCTCAATCCTGGGACAGGTGATCGGCGTAGGCGTCATTGCCCTGATCGTGGTATTTCAACAGGAAATAAGACGCTTCCTGTTGATGATCGGAAACCGGTATATGAAACAACCATGGTTCTCATCCGGGATCTTCTCGGATAGCCAAAGTCCTATGGAGCAGGAAGTCCTTGATCATATCTACCATGCTGTCGGGAACATGTCCAAAAACAAAACAGGTGCACTGATTGTAATGGCCCGCCAAAGCGAACTTGCGGCGGTGATTAAAACAGGCCAGAACCTGGATGCGGTAATATCCTCCCGCCTCCTGGAGAGTATCTTTTTCAAAAACAATCCGCTCCATGACGGAGCTGTAGTCATCAGGCATCACAGGATCGAAGCTGCCGGATGTGTATTGCCCATCACGGAAAATATTTTTCTTCCATCCAAATATGGAATGCGACACCGCGCAGCGCTTGGACTGGCCGAACAAAACGATGCCGTTACTATCATCGTTTCTGAAGAAACCGGTGAAATATCCCTGGCTTACGATGCAGAAATACATTTTAACCTTTCGCTGGTGAAACTGAAAAATGAAATTAATATCCTTTTTGGTTAAACTTCGGAGAAGATGAAACTGAAACAAATCCTTGAAACCACACTGGTATCTGCAGACCTGATGCATATCACCATATATAACCTGCTGGAAATTATTCTGATTTTTGTGATTACCTGGCTGGTTAACTGGTCGTTCCGTAAATTTTTTCTGCGTTCAGACAAAACCAGGTTGGTGGATATGCGGGCTCGTTATACTATTTACGCCGTATTGAAATATACGCTCTGGGTTATCGCTATTGCGCTGATCCTGCAATCAATCGGAATCAAGATTACGTTGTTGATTGCCGGTTCTGCCGCCCTGCTGGTTGGTGTCGGTTTGGGTCTTCAGCAGATATTCAAGGATATTATTTCCGGATTTTTTCTCCTTTTTGAGCGTACCATACGTGTGGGTGATGTGGTGGAAACAGAAGGGTTTATCGGAAAAGTTCAGGATATCGGTATCCGGACCTCAAGCATCCTGACCCGTGACAATATTGTGATGATCATTCCCAACTCCCGTTTTATCGAAGGGAACGTCATCAACTGGAGTACCCTGGACGAACAAACCCGTTTTCATGTCGAGGTGGGGGTGGCTTATGGCAGTGATGTGCGGAAAGTGGAGGCGTTACTGATCTCTTGCGCCACGAATCATCCCGATATTTCCAAAAGAAAAAAACCCTTTGTGTTTTTTAAGAATTTCAGTGAGTCATCACTGGATTTTGCCCTCTATTTCTGGACGGTTAAAGGTTTTGAGGTGGAGCGGATCAAAAGTGAGCTTCGTTTTTCCATCAATGAAACGTTCCGGAAGAATGATATTTCCATTCCCTACCCGCAATATGATATTCATATACGGCACCCGTTGAAATAAGATCAGAAATAAGTATTATCATTTACTTGCGGATTATTGAAGTCGGGAAAGGGTGTCGGTTTACCGGAAACCGCCAAATAAAGTATCAGGTAAGCTTTACGCGTACAGCGGCGAGGCCTTTGGGTCCTTTTTCAATTTCAAAGGTAACCCGGTCGCCTTCAGCGATCTCGTCAAGTGCATTATTTACATGGACAAAAATACTCTCGTTTGTTTCCAGGTCACGGATAAACCCGAATCCTTTTGAATCATTGAAAAAAGTTATTACACCTTTGCGTATGGGGTCAAGTTCAACTTTTTCCCGTGCGGGAACTCCGATTTCAATATCTTCCAGTTTAACTTCTTTCTTTTTGGTGGGATCGGGAGGAGTGGATGTAATTTTCCCGTTTTCATCGACATAGGCAATCATATTATCCAGGCTGCTTTTTCCGCTTTCCTTTTTTGCCAGCCTCTTCTTTTCTTTTTCTTTCCGTTTTTTCTCTTTTTTGTTTCTTACTTCTTTCTTGTTGAATGATTCCTGCGATCTGCCCATATTATACTATTCAATTAAAATGATTACTAAAATTTTCCTAAAGGTACGGTTTTATTGCCAGAATTGGAATAACTTAATGAGAAATTAAGTCATACTGTTGTTTCCCAGCCTCTTGATTATTTACGGGTCCGTGATTATTGAAGTTTGTTTTTGTATTTATTTTATTTTTATGATTTTACTTGAAAAATGGTAATTATCAGGTATGTTATAATTTGATAATATGCTTATAATCTGTCTCATGACTAGAAATATCTACGAGTTAACTCGTAGGTCCCTTATTCTTCCTTTTAAGCAGGGAGGTTGCTTTCGATTCTTCGTGGCGTAAGATACGTGCGATATTCTTGTGGTGGGTGATCACCAGTACGATGGCAATGATGATGGAAAAGATGGTGAGTGAAAGAATATGAATTCTGAATATTACGATCACTGAAACCGGGTATGTAATTCCTGCCATAATAGAGCTTAGGGATACGTAATTGGAGATAAACAGGGTAACGAAAAATACACCGATACATACAAGCGTGGCCAGTGGGTTGATTCCGATGGCCACACCCAGCAATGTTGCCACACCTTTTCCACCCCTGAAACCGGCAAAAGCCGGGAAAATATGTCCCAATGCTGCAGCTATACCCAGAAATATCTGAAACGTGACAAAGGGTGCTGATCCCGGAGAATACAAATGGCTGAAAACAGCCAGGTGTACTGCGAGCCAGCCCTTAAAAATATCAAACAATAACACCGGTACACCGGCGGTCCATCCAAAAACACGGATGGTATTGGTTGCTCCGGCGTTTCCGCTGCCGTGGTTACGGATATCCGTATGAAAAAAAAACTTTCCTACCCAGATAGATGTGGGTATTGAGCCTAGCAGGTAGGCACCAAGAACAAATATTACGTATTGCAGATAAAATGTCATTGCCGGTTGCTTTATTTACAAAGTAAAGCATTCTGTTTCTTTCAGGCAAACGGTCCGGCCAGGGTTTACCTGATAATATTTGCTGCAATGCCGTGAGATACAGGTTGGCAGGCTGGCATAAAAAAAGGACGGGCTTATGTCCGTCCTTCATCATTACAGTAAGGTCATGTTAAAAAAGGTGCATATTATCCAGAATATCCATAACTTCACGTACAGCTTTTGCGGAAGTATTGAGTAATTCTTTTTCTTCTGCATTAAGGTCAACTTCGATGATTTTCTCAATCCCTTTACGACCAAGTTGTACAGGAACTCCCAGATAGATATCATTGAGGCCGTATTCGCCTTTCAGCAGACTGCATACCGGGAAAATTCGTTTTTCGTCACGAAGAATGGATTCCACCATCTGGGCGACGGCAGCTCCCGGTGCATACCATGCCGATGTTCCCAGCAGCTTGACAATTTCTCCGCCACCTTTCTGGGTACGGGTGATGATGGCATCGAGTTTTTCCTTATCAATCATCTGGGTAACGGGAATTCCGGCAACAGAAGTGTAGCGGGGCAAAGGGACCATAGTATCACCATGACCGCCCATCAATAAAGCCTGGATGTCTTTAGGCGATACGTTCAATGCTTCGGCCAGGAAGGCGCGATATCTTGCGGTGTCAAGGATACCTGCCATACCAAAGACTCTCGAAGAATCAAACTTTGAGGTGAGGTAGGCGGTGTAGGACATCACATCCAACGGGTTGGTAACCAGGATCAGGATGGCATCCGGAGAATGTTTGATCACATTTTCCGTAACAGATTTCACGATCCTGGCATTAGTGCCAATCAGGTCGTCTCGGCTCATCCCGGGGCTTCTGGGTTTGCCTGAGGTGATTACCACGACATCCGAGCTTTCTGTTTTCGTGTAGTCATTTGTAGAACCCTTAACGCGGGTATTGAACAGATGAACCGGGGAGGATTCCCACATATCGAGGGCTTTCCCTTCGGCCTGGTTCTCGACAATGTCGAGGAGGATAACTTCGTTGGCTAATTCTAAACGGGCAATGTTGAAAGCAACGGTGGCTCCGACATTACCTGCTCCGATTACTGAAACTTTCATAATAAATGGTATTTTAGTGGTTATGGTTAAAAACTAATCTTGTGCATCTACTACCGCCATAGCGGTCATATCCACGATCTCGCGAACCGAGCTTTCAATCTGCAGTACGTGTATCGGTTTGTTCAATCCCATCAGGATGGGTCCGATGGCTTCGGCACCCCCGATTTCCTGCATCATCTTATAAGCAATGTTGCCGGCATTCAGGGAAGGGAAAATCAGGGTATTAACCTGCTTGTCCACCAGTTTTGCAAAGGGAAACTTGGTTTTCATCAATTCCGGGTTGAGGGCAAAATTGGCCTGTAGTTCCCCGTCGACGATCAGCCCGGGGTGATCCCTGTGTAAGATATCTACGGCCTCGTGGACACGCTCCGGGCTTTGACCTACCTGTGCCGAGCCGAAGTTTGAGTAGGAAAGCAGGGCGATGTGTGGTTCGATATTGAACTTTCTGACCTGCTCGGCAGTGAGGAGGGTAATATCCACCAGGGCCTCAGGAGAGGGTTCAACGTTTACCGTAGTATCGGCAAAAAAGAATGGTCCTCGATCAGTCATCATGATATACATCCCGGCAATATAGTTTACGTTTGGTTGTGTTCCGACAATTTGCAGCGCCGGACGGATGGTATCGGCATATTTACTGGAAAAACCTGATATAAAAGCATCGGCATCGCCGGATTCGACCATCATCACACCAAAATAGTTGGGATTATGGATCAGGTCTTCTGCTTCATCCATATTTACCCCTCTGCGTTTTCGTTTCTCGAACAGGACTTCTGCATATTTCCTGCGCATTATTGCAGCAGCGGAAGAATGTGGGTTGATCATTCTTACCTTTTCCAGGCCCAGGTTATTCTCACTATTGAGTTTCTGGATGATTTTCGTATCTCCCAGGAGAACGGGCTTGGCAATGCCATCTTCCCTGGCGATCTGGGCGGCTTTGAGAACATTGAAGTTATCCGCATCTGCAAAAACCACGCGTTTCGGATTGCGTTTGGCTTTATTCGTTATCACCCGAATGAGTTTATTACCAAAACCGAGCCGGTTATTCAACTCTTCACGGTATTTGTCCCAATTGGTAATTTTACGACGTGCCACTCCTGTCTGTACAGCTGCTTTGGCAACGGCAAGGGCTACCGTAGATATTAACCTGGGGTCAAGAGGTTTGGGAATAATATATTCCCGTCCAAAACTCAAATTGGTTGTATTATAGGCAATATTAACCACTTCAGGGACAGGTTCTTTGGCAAGGTTCGCCAGGGCATGAGCCGCAGCAATCTTCATTTCTTCGTTTATGGCGGTGGCATGAACATCCAGTGCCCCACGGAAAATAAACGGGAATCCGAGAACATTGTTGATCTGATTGGGATAATCCGAGCGTCCCGTAGCGAAGATAATATCCTTGCGTGCCGAGATTGCGTCCTCGTAAGTAATCTCCGGAGTCGGGTTGGCCATGGCAAAAACGATGGGATCCTTAGCCATACTTTTAACCATCTTTTTGGTTAAAACTCCTGCAACAGATAAACCGAGGAACAAGTCAGCACCAACAATGGCTTCTTCGAGGGCATTCACATTCCGGCTGGTAACAAATTCCTTTTTATACTTATTCAGATCCTTTCTCTTTTTGTTGATCACTCCACGGCTGTCACACATGATGACATTTTCTTTCCGTACTCCAAGGGATATGTAAAGCCGGGAACAGGAGATAGCGGCAGCTCCAGCGCCATTTACAACCATTTTGATATCTTCAATTTTTTTTCCACTCAGCTCAAGGGCATTGAGTAAACCGGCGGAGGAGATAATAGCTGTCCCATGCTGGTCGTCATGCATGACCGGAATGTCAAGTTCATTTTTCAGGCGATTTTCAATTTCAAAACATTCAGGTGCTTTGATATCTTCAAGATTAATGCCACCAAAAGTCGGGGAAATCATTTTTACGGTTTCCACAAACTTATCTACATCCTTGGTATTGACTTCAATATCGAATACATCAACGTCACCGAAAATTTTAAACAGGAGGCCCTTTCCTTCCATTACGGGCTTTCCGGCTTCGGGACCGATATCCCCCAGCCCGAGAACGGCAGTTCCGTTGGAGATAACAGCCACAAGGTTCCCTTTGGCAGTATATTTATAAACACTTTCGGGTTTTTTCTCAATTTCGAGACAGGGAACGGCTACACCCGGTGTGTAAGCCATCGATAAATCACGTTGCGTGCTGTGCGGTTTGGTAGGGATCACCTGGATTTTTCCCGGACGTCCGCTACTATGATATTCAAGGGCGTCTTTATTACTGATTCTTGACATAATAATATTGATTTTTAAGTTATATTTAACAAAGCTATGAATAAATCCGCTCCCAAACTATGATTTATATACACGAATAAGTATGTTATACGATATTTTTTTGATAATCTGGTTGTAAAACATATGCTAAACCCTATGCATGCATACAATTTATTAATAATTTTAAAGGTTAATTAAGAGAAACATGATTTTAATAATTTATTATTCATTTAAAATAGTTTATCATGACCACTTTAAAAGAAAAATTACAGGAAAAAATTGATAGCTGGCGTCCGAGGACCACACGTCTTCTGAAAGAATATGGAGATGTCAAGATCAGTGATGTTTCCATTACGCAGGCTATCGGTGGAATCCGTGGAGTCAAATGCCTGGTGACAGACATTTCCTACCTCGACCCTTATGAAGGGATTCGTTTCAGGGGATATACCATTCCCGAAGTACTTGCAAAGCTTCCCAAGGCTGCCGGTCTTGAATATCCGACAGTAGAATCGTTTTTTTATCTGTTACTGACCGGAGATATTCCTACCGAAGCTGACGTAAATGAGATTACGGAAGAATTTCGTAAGCGTTCAAAAGTACCTCAGTATGTTTTTGATGTGATTAATGCCATGCCCATGGATACCCATCCGATGGTAATGTTTTCAGCAGCGATTCTGAGTATGGAGAAAGAATCTGTCTTTGCCCGCGAATATAAAAAAGGTATCAGCAAGATGGTATACTGGGAGTCCACACTTGAAGATGCCCTCAACCTGCTGGCCAAGCTTCCTGAAATCGGGGCTTATATCTATCGTTATAAATTTAAAAACAACGATATCATTGCTCCGGATCCGAATCTTGATTTTGGCGGGAACTTTGCTCACATGATGGGGGTTAACAAACCTTACGATGATTTGGCACGCCTCTATTTCATTCTCCACAGTGACCATGAAAGCGGAAATGTAAGTGCACATACCGGTCACCTGGTTGCCAGCGCTTTGTCGGATGTCTATTATGCCATCTCGGCAATGATCGATGGTCTTGCCGGTCCGCTTCATGGCCTGGCCAACGAAATGGTATTACGCTGGATCCAGGGAGTAATGGATCAGATGGGGGGAAAAGTACCTGATGAAGAAGAGATGAAAAAATTTGTTTGGGACACGCTCAACTCCGGTCAGGTGATTCCCGGATACGGACATGCCGTATTAAGGAAAACAGATCCGCGTTATGCTGCACAGCGCGAATTTTGTCTCAAGCATCTTGCCGAAGATCCCATCTTTGCCTATGTGGATATTCTTTATAAAGTTGTACCGGATATCTTACGTGAGCATGGTAAAGCTAAAAACCCATGGCCGAATGTAGATGCTCAGTCTGGTGTGATCCAATGGCACTATGGTGTGCAGGAGTATGACTTCTATACCGTATTGTTCGGTATCGGCCGGTCTCTTGGTGTTCTTTCCAATATTATCTGGGACCGTGCACTGGGTTATCCTATTGAAAGGCCCAAGTCGGTTACGACAACCATGCTTGAAGAGATGGCGGGAATCAAATAAGAGGTTTGTTTACCAAAAAGAAAAGGCGGTGCTGTGTCACCGCCTTTTCTTTTAACAGAAATCAGGACAGGTTCTTATCCCTGCGATTCTTTCACGGTTGCCTGTGCTGCAGCAAGGCGTGCAATGGGTACCCGGTATGGAGAACAGCTTACATAGTTCATCCCTACCCGGTGGCAGAATTCTACGGAAGATGGTTCACCACCGTGTTCGCCGCAAATACCTACCTTCAGGCCGGGACGGGTCTTGCGGCCTTTTTCGATACCGATTTTTATCAGTTGGCCGATACCTTCCTGATCAAGAACCTGAAAAGGATCATTTTTCAAAATACCTTTTTCCAGGTATACAGGCAGGAATTTCCCGGCATCATCACGTGAATATCCGAAGCCCATTTGAGTCAGGTCATTGGTACCAAAAGAAAAGAATTCAGCCGACCGGGCAATTTCATCCGCAGTAAGCGCCGCACGCGGAATCTCAATCATTGTTCCAACCAAATAATCAATCCGGTCGCCTTTTTCTTCAAAGACTTTTTCTGCCGTTGCCCGGATAATATCTTCCTGCATTTTCATTTCGGTGAGGGTTCCGGTAAGCGGTACCATAATCTCGGGTTTGGTTTTGATTCCGCGGGCTTTCAGGTTTAGCGCTGCCTCTATAATGGCACGTGCCTGCATTTCGGTAATCTCCGGATAAGTATTGCCCAGGCGGCAGCCACGGTGGCCGAGCATCGGGTTAAATTCCGCCAGGGATTCTACTTTAGCCTTGATTACATCAACACTTACGCCCATTTCTTCAGCCATTTCACGTTGATTGGCTTCCTCGTGGGGTACAAATTCGTGTAGCGGCGGATCAAGGAGGCGAACAGTAACCGGAAGATCATGCATGGCTTCAAAAATACCTTCAAAATCTGTCCGCTGGATCGGTAACAGTTTTTCAAGTGCTTTACGGCGTCCCGCTTCATCTTCGGCCAGGATCATTTCACGCATCGCTTTGATCCTGTCACCTTCGAAAAACATATGTTCGGTACGGGTAAGTCCGATTCCTTTAGCGCCAAAATTCCGGGCGATAGAAGAATCTCTTGGCGTATCCGCATTAGTACGTACATGCATCCGGGCATATTTGTCGGAAAGGTCCATAAGTTTACCAAAGTCACCGCTTAATTCAGGATCTATGGTCCTGATTTTTCCTTCATATACTTCGCCGGTAGAACCGTTGAGTGAAATCCAATCCCCTTCTTTCCAGGATTTTCCGCCAACAGTGAGCGTACGGGCTTTGTAATTAATAATAATTTCTCCGGCGCCGGAGATACAACATTTACCCATCCCTCTGGCAACTACGGCAGCATGGGAAGTCATTCCTCCACGGGCAGTAAGGATCCCGTTGGCAACATTCATTCCCTTAAGATCTTCGGGTGAAGTTTCAATACGTACCAACAGCACTTCTTTTCCTTCGTCAGCCCATTCTTCGGCTTCGTCAGCAAAGAAAACGATCTGGCCGGTAGCAGCACCGGGAGATGCCGGCAATCCTTTGGCCAGGACTTTAGCCTCCCGGACAGCATCCTTATCAAATACAGGGTGAAGAAGTTCATCCAGTTTATTCGGTTCTACCCGCAGCAGGGCGGTTTTTTCATCAAGCATTCCTTCATCAAGCATATCCATGGCGATCTTAACCATAGCAGCGCCTGTACGTTTTCCGTTACGGGTCTGCAGCAGCCATAGCTTTGCTTCCTGGATAGTGAATTCCATATCCTGCATGTCACGATAATGTTTTTCAAGTTTATCCTGGATGTCCATAAGTTCCTTGAAAAGCCCGGGCATGGTCTCTTCAAGTGACGGATATTTACTTTTCCTTTCTTCTTCGGAGACACCGGCCAGTTTAGCCCATCGCAGAGATCCCTCGAGGGTAATCTGTTGCGGCGTACGGATACCGGCAACCACGTCTTCCCCCTGGGCATCGACCAGGTATTCACCGTTGAAAATATTTTCTCCGGTAGCTGCATCACGCGTAAAGGCTACGCCGGTAGCGGAATGTTCGCCCATATTACCGAAGACCATAGCCTGGACGTTGACAGCAGTACCCCACTCTTCGGGAATCTTATTCAGTTTGCGGTAGTATATGGCGCGTTCGGTGTTCCAGCTGTCAAAAACAGCCATGACAGCCCCCCAGAGCTGATCCCACGGATTATCCGGGAAGTCGTGTCCGGTACGTTCTTTAACGGCTTGCTTGAATAATTTAACCAGTTCTTTCAGATCTTCCACCTCCAGTTCGGTATCCAGTTTGACGTCTTTTTTCTCTTTTACCTTTTCCATGATCTCCTCGAAAGGATCAATATCTTCTTTGGTTGTAGGTTTCATCCCTAAAACCACGTCACCGTACATTTGTACAAAGCGACGGTATGAATCCCAGGCAAACCGGTCATTCCCGGTTTTGACAGCCAGTCCGGTCACTGCATCGTCATTCATGCCGAGGTTCAGTACCGTATCCATCATTCCCGGCATGGATACCCGTGCACCGGATCGCACAGATACCAGGCATGGATTTTCCTTACTGCCGAACTGTGTTCCCATGATCTTTTCAATATTGGCAATACCGTTTTCCACGTCGGTACGGATCAGTTCAACGACTTTCTCGTGTCCGTATTGGTTGTATTCCGTACAGACTTCGGTAGTAATGGTAAACCCCGGAGGTACCGGTACTCCGATGCGGCTCATCTCGGCCAGATTGGCTCCTTTGCCACCCAGGAGATTTTTCATATCAGCAGCGCCTTCAGCCTGTTTGTTCCCGAATGTGTAAACACGTTTTTTCTGAGACATAATTGTATCGTTTTTAATTAGTTAGAGTTTTTAGCGACAAAATTGGTCAAAAGTAATAAAAATCCTGTCTCCGGAGAAAGATTTTATTCAAAACTCTGTGGATTTTTAAGAACAGAATTACGTATGTTTGTTTTAACTTTATTATAATGCGGTTTTGTTTGTCCTTTTAATCTTAATATATTGAAATATGTTTAAAAAATATTGGTTTTTTCCTGCAACGATTTTGATCTCCGTATTGATTATGTCCCATGATTATTGGTTTGACTCCAGGCCTTTTAATTTGCAACCCGGGGACACATTAAAAGCAGCAGTCTTTAAGAAAGGCCATCCTGCCAGCGGCATGAAGGTTATGGCACAGAATAAAACAGATAAATTCATTGAAAAGATTGCGGTTTCTTCCTCTACCGGAAAAGTCGGTTTTATTCTTGATAAACACAGGTAAAAACATCATTTATAAGCCTTTTTGACAGGCCTTATATTTATGCCCTTGGATGAAATTCGAGGATCGTACTACGAAGATAATCTTTATCCATGTGTGTATAGATTTCGGTGGTTTGGATGGATTCATGTCCGAGCATTTCCTGGATGGCACGCAGGTCGGCGCCTCCTTCCATAAGGTGTGTCGCAAAAGAGTGCCTGAAAGTGTGGGGACTCACCGTTTTTTTTATACCGGTCTTCAGTGACAGATCTTTAATAATGGTGAAGATCATCACACGGGTAAGCTTTCTTCCCAGGCGGTTTAGAAAAAGAATATCTTCATATGCCGGATCGATTTCAAGATGATTCCGGTCGGGAATATACCGCTCGATCTCTCTAATGGCTCTGTAGCTGATCGGGACAAGGCGTTCTTTGCTGCCCTTTCCGGTAACTTTGATAAATCCTTCGTTGAAGTACAGATTGGAAATGCGAAGGTCAACCAGTTCGGAAACACGCAATCCGCAACTGTATAATGTTTCCAGCATGGCTTTGTTTCGCTGTCCCTGCGGATGGGAGAGGTCGATGGTTCCGATAATTTTGTCAATTTCCCCGACCGTGAGCACTTCCGGAAGTTTGCGGCCGATCTTCGGGGATTCCAGCAGTTCGGCAGGATTGAGAGTCAGGATATTTTCGAGAAAGAGATATTTAAAAAAAGATTTTATTCCGGAGATCAGACGTGCCTGTGTCCGTGGGCCAATGCCCAGTTTGCTGATCTCAGTGATGAATTCCCGGAGTAAATCAGCAGTGATATCGGCAGCGGTGAGATCCTCACGGCCCGTGGCTTCAAGATAACGGATAAACTTGCTGACATCACTGTTATATGCCTCAACGGTAGGCGCAGCAACCGATTTTTCCAGTTTAAGGTACGAGCGGTATCCTCCAAGCAGATCCTCCCAGTAATATGTCGTCGGTTGCGTCATCCGGTTTACCTGGTTTATGGATTTAGGAAAACTTACAAATTTACTTAATTTTGAATTGCCTAACCGGTCTTTCCGCGATAAAGATATTTTATTTCGGTATGCCGGCGGATATATTCAAAACAGCAAAAAATAATAAATTAACGAATGAAAATAGCCATTGTCAACGGACCGAATTTGAATTTACTGGGACACCGCCAGCCTGATATTTACGGAAAAGTAACTTTTGAGGATTATCTAAAGGTGTTGCAGGAGCTTTTTTCTGGATTTACCTTTACACTGTTTCAGAGTAATCGGGAAGGGGAGCTGGTAGATTTGATCCAATCGGCTGAAGGTAAATATGACGGTATTGTACTTAATGCGGGAGCCTTCACACATACATCGGTAGCGATAGCAGATGCCGTAGCTTCTGTCTCTCTTCCGGTCATTGAAGTACATATCTCCAATATTCTGGCGAGGGAGGCTTTTCGCCAAAGGTCATTGCTGGCAAAGGTATGCCGGGGGACCATTACCGGGTTTGGCATGGATGGATACCGCCTGGCCGTAGAAGCCCTGCGGGTGATTAGCGGGAAAGGAAACAAGCCTGAAGAATAAATCCGGGTCCAGGTACTTCCGGGCTAAAACGGAAACCGGTTTCCCATCAACACCAGGCTGACGCCCAGCCCGGCACCGGAAATGACCAGCCGCCAGTCCCGCTGCCGAATATGCACCCATTTTACTAATACCAGGTTGAGTGCCAGGACAATAGAGACAATGATAAATTGTCCGACTTCGATACCCAAATTAAAAGAAAACAATGGCCACACAAAAGAACTTTCCGCTCCGAGAAGTGAGCGGAGATAATTGGAAAACCCGAGGCCGTGGATCAGTCCGAAAAAAAGTGCCGTGAGATATTTAAAAAAATGTATATCGCGGTCAAAATTGTCCGATTTTTGCAGGAGATTAATAAATGCAGTAATAAAAATGGTAACGGGTATCAGAAATTCAATCCAGTCTGGTGAAATCCGTAAAATGTGCAGGGTGGCCAGTGCCAGTGTTGTAGAGTGCCCGATGGTAAATGCCGTAACCAAAACGATCACTTTCTTCCAGTGTTTGAGCTGGTACACGGCGATCAGCGTAGAGATAAAAAGTATATGATCATACCCTCTCAGATCGGCAATATGGTGGATCCCCAGATTCAGATAAAGTTCAAAGATTGACATAATAATATTGTATGTGGATTAGTATCATTTTCATAAACCTTTTCATCGCCTTCCCGGTGCCTTTACCCCCGCATCCAATCCATGTTGCACTGACCACCGTGGAATACCAGCCTGAAAAGGAACAGTTTGCCGTAACCTTCAAAATCTTTTACGATGACCTTGAAAGTATCATCGCCGAAGATTACGGCGTGGCGCTAAATTTAGGAAAACCTGATGAGAATCCCGAAACAGCTGTCTGGTTTCAACGGTATCTTGATGAACATTTTTCACTCCTTGTGAATGACTCCAAAAAATTACCACTGAAATACAGCAGTAAAGAGATCAATGAAAAAGCGATCTGGCTCTATTGCCGGATTCCCTATACGGGAAAGATAAACAGGATCACCCTGACAAATACCGTAATGATGGATATGTATTTTGACCAGACCGACCTGGTTATTTTTAAATTTGATAATATTGAAAAAGGTCTTCGGTTTCACAGGAAATACTACAGTGAATCGTTTACTGTCGGTAAAAAATTGTAACTTCGTAAAACCAAATCATAGGGGAAACGGGACGGATGTTTATGCGCAGGTTTGTCGGTTTAATGGTAGCTTTGACGGTAAGCTTTCCTTTGATGGCTACCCACAACAGGGCAGGGGAGATCACATGCAGGCAGATTTCTGACTTTACCTATGAAATTACCCTGACTACCTTTACCTATACCCTGAGCGCCGCCGACCGGCCCCAGCTTGAAGTACAATGGGGAGACAATACTACTTCCATTGCTAACAGGCAATCCATAGTTTACCTGCCAAACTTTTATAAACGGAATACCTATATTGTCCGGCATACCTATCCCGGGCCGGGCGTTTACCAGATTGTTGTCCAGGATCCCAATCGTAATTTCGGGGTAAAAAACATACCCAATTCGGTGAATGTGATCTTTTCCGTTCAAACCACCCTGCTGATCAATCCGAAAATCGGCAAGAACAGCACGCCGGTGCTGCTGAATCCTCCCATTGACAAAGCCGCTCTGGGTCACATTTTTATTCACAATCCTTCGGCATTTGACCCTGACGGCGATAGTCTGTCTTATGAACTTACCGTATGCCGCAAGGAAAAAGGTGAGCCTATTGAAAATTATACTTTTCCCGAGGCCAGCGATACGCTCTATGTAGATCCGGTTACGGGCGACCTGGTATGGGATTCTCCTGTAGACAGTGGTATATATAACCTTGCCATGAACATCTATGAATGGCGTGACGGTATCCGTATCGGCAATATTGAAAGGGATATGCAGGTCGAAGTGTACAATACAGACAACAATCCGCCGGTAAATCCTGACTTTAAGGATTATTGTATTATGGCAGGAGATTCGGTGCAGTTTGAATTCACTGTAACCGATCCTGATTTTGATTCGGTCCATGTGGAAGCTTCGGGCGGGATGTTTTTTATTGACTCATCCCGGGTGACTTTCACACGGCTGGCCGCCGACACCGGTTTTTCCACATATGCATTCTCATGGGTTACTGAGTGTGAAGATGCCCGGCAGCAACCCTACCAGGTGGTTATTAAATCCGAAGATGATAATGCAGACCTTAAAATGGTCACTATTTCAAACTTCCATATTCGTGTTCTCGGCCCGCCGCCTGAAAACCTGGATGTTATCCCCGGCGGGAACAGCATGCGACTTACGTGGTCGCCCGGACCATGTGACAGTATTCCCGGATACCGTATCTACCGGAAAATGGGGTTCTCCGGTTATCAACCTGACAGTTGTGCCAGTGGTGTGCCTGCATTTACAGGTTACGTTGCCGTAGGTCAAACAAAAGGCGATACGGTGTACATTGATAATAATAACGGACAGGGACTGATGCAGGGGACAGATTATTGTTATATGGTTGTCGGGCTCTATCGCGACGGTTCTGAGTCCGTGCCTTCAAACGAAGATTGTGGCATTCTGGTTAACGGTACACCGGTAATTACGAATGTCAGTGTTACACAAACCGGTGTTTCTGACGGCCGGATATTCCTTTCATGGATGAAACCCCGGTCTCTGGATACCATTCCCGCCAATGGCCCTTATGAATACCTGATTTACAGATCTCCCGGATTATGGGGTAAGAACTACACACTCATTCATACCTTTAAAACGGCAGACTTGAATGATACTACGTATACGGATACATTGATCAATACACGGGATGTATCCTATACCTATAAAGTTGAATTGTATAACGATGTACCGGGTAACCGGTTTCTGATTGGTGACCCGGGCGTGGCATCCTCGCTGTTTGTCTTCCCCGAGCCTAATGATAACCGGGTAACCCTCCACATCCGGAAAAATGTTCCCTGGATCAATACCGGCTATACTATCTATCGTCAGAACAAGGTCTCCGGGCTTTTCGATTCGATAGGATTTACTTCAGATACGCTGTTTACTGATACAGGTTTAACCAACGGAGTAAACTATTGTTATTTTGTCGAAAGCAGTGGATCTTATAACCGGCCGGGATTTCCCGAACCCATTCTTAATCATTCCCAGATAGCCTGTGCAGTGCCGGTTGACCTTACCCCACCCTGTCCGCCTGAGTTGCATGTTACTTCGGTGTGTGACAGCCTGTACAATGCACTGGTATGGAACAATCCGAATAACAGCTGTACCGATGATGTAGTGGCATACCGGCTTTATTATAAGAATTTCCTGAAAGATCCGTTCCAGGAGCTGGCTTATCTCTCCTCGCCCGAAGATACGACCTATATCCATTTTCCCGAAAATTCCCTGTCGGGATGCTATGCAATCACTGCCGTGGATTCATTTGATAATGTGAGCCCATATTCGCCTATCGTCTGTGTGGATAGCTGTACATTTTACGAAATCCCCAATGTATTTACACCTAATGGAGACAATATCAATGATCTGTTGAAAGCCCGTGTGATCAAATTTGTTGAAAAGGTGGATATGCAGATTTTCAACCGGAACGGGAAACTGGTGTATCGCACACAGGATCCTGAAATTAACTGGAATGGAAAATATATGGGAAACAAGCAACTGGTGCCTCCCGGAGTTTATTATTATTTATGTGATGTTTATGAAACCCGGCTCACCGGAGTCGAAGTCAGGAATATTTCCGGATTTATCCATGTGATCACCGAAAAAGGTGCAGTAAACCCCGGAGAAAAATAAATGAAGGAAATGAAACATAGATTGATCACGCTTGTACTGCTGTCTGTCTTTGCCGGAACCGTGGTTCCGGCATCGGTCTCAGGCCAGGAATCCCGGGAATGGCTGAAAGGAGTGGCAGCATTACAACAAAAGAATTTCCGTGAAGCTGCAGACCTTTTAACCCGGGCACAGGTCCCTGCCGGGGATGCGTTGAAAGCTACCTTATTCCGGGGCGAAGCACTGATGCTGGCTGGTGATTATGATGGTGCATTGGAGGCTTTTTATCTGGCAGATCAGAAATCTCCCGGCATTTCCTCCCTGTGGATTTCCAGAACATATACGCTTGCCGGCAATCCTCAAAAAGCCCTTGCATGGCTCAGGACACATCTGCAATCACCCTGGCGTCAGTCCCGTAAAGTGATTGTTATGGATACCATACTATCCAGGCTTGAAGATACTCCCGGATGGCGTGATCTTTGGAAAAATGACTGGTATCCCGAAAAGGAAAAAAGAATGTATGAAGTTGATTTTTCCCTGGCACAGGAACAGTTCAGGGAAGCTCAAAATCAAGTAGAATCTTTAATTTCCCGTTATGGCGATGACCCGGGATTGCTGACATTGCGGGCAAAGGTATATACCCGGATGGGAAAACCGGAAGCAGCTGTCAAAGACTACAGAAAAGCCCTGCAAACAATCTCCGGAGATACGGCTGCACTGTCAGGCCTTGCTGTTGCAGAAGAAAAACTCAGGCAATATCCCGAAGCTATTGATTCCTGGACAATAATCCTGAAAACAGCTCCCGAACGATTTGACCTCCTGATAAAACGTGCGGAAGCCTATGCCCGGAATGGCCAGTTTGAAAAAGCGATTTCGGATTTACAACAATATTTGTCTTATTTCCCCGAAAGTACGGAAACCCTTTTCCACATGGGGAACTATGCTGTAGAAGCCGGAAAATACACTTCCGCCATGCGGTATTATTCACAGGTGATCGACCGCGATGCTACGAGCCCGGTCTATTTTGTAGCCCGTGCCGACGCCTATATGAAAGCCCGCACGTACCGGTACGCTGCTGCCGATTATAGCATGGCCCTTGATCTTGATCCAACCAATGGGGATGTTTATCTGCGCAGGGGACAAGCATTGTTGAAAACACGGCAGAAGAAAGAGGCATGTTTCGATTTTAAACAGGCGTTGCACTACGGAAAAAAAGAAGCGGTAACCTGGCTTCAGGAATATTGTCACTATTGAAAAGATCACAATAAAAGTAAAAAGATCAAAGGAGTTGCTGAATAATGCGATTTTCAATTCCGGAGCACCAGAAGCCGGAAGAGTGGTCAGATCCCCATCATTTGTTTTTTCAAGAAATGGTTCATTATAAATTTTAAAGTGTTTACCCTTAAATATTTAAAATCTTTTTTGCGTCTCCGATTTCTTTTTCAGAACCATTTACGATAACCAGAAATTTCCCTTTTTCCAAATGTTTCTGGTATTCGACAACTTCATCTCTGTCAATTCCAAGAGAAGCCAAAATCGTAATAAGTCCTCCCGAGACAATACCAAGGTCAAACCCTCCGACGATTCCAACCAGTGCTCCTGCGCCATATAAAAATCCAAAACCCGGGATCGCAAAAGCTCCGATGCCTGTGAGTAAACCGATAATGGTTCCCGCTCCTGCTCCAATGAATGCAGGTGCGTTTTTCATGGGTTCTAAAGATTTGATATGAACATGATCACCAACGACTTCCGCTTTTCCTGCCAAAGAAACATGGTTCATGGGGAAATTATTGTCATTTAGCTTTCTGACAGCATTAACGGCTTCTTTGTGCATGTCGTAAACTGCAACTATTGATTTCATAATATAAAACTTTAGTTATTGTTTTTTGTGCTCGGTTTTGTTATATGAATTATTCTTTTCATTACTTGTTACAACAAAGAGTTCCAGATATTATTTAATAAATCTGTTTTGTTTTTCCTGAAACTCCATAACAAAAGTAACCATAATCTTTTTGTTTGTTATTATATGTACTGGCTTTTCTTCTAAAATAAATAAGCATTTAAGGTTGAAATCAGGTTTCATCCAGGTTAAAATTCCGGTATGAGAAATTTCCGGAGATATCATGTTTGCAGACATGCTTTATGCCCCGGTAAAGGGAGTACGAACGTTTTCATCCCGAGTAAATACCCTGCCTTTAATCTTTCTATAAAGATATTCAATAAAAAGAGCACTTAAAAATGTGATAATACTTGCATAAAATGCATTTTTTTGTGTATGCCACTGATAATTCATTAATGCTGCAAAAACACAGAGAAGAATTATTATATTAAACAAAATCACCAACTTATTTCCTCCGAATTGTTTGGCTAATTTCAGATGGGAAAACAATACGAATATATAAATAACCGTAAAAACAGTACTTGTAATAGATGCGATGGCCCCTAAATCAAAAGATAAAGCTATTAAAAGACCTAAACCGGCAGTAATATATAAGCCTTCCGTTGATTTAAACCAGATTTTCCTTTCAAAAACTTCAGGTAATTCACCATCTTTTGCCAGCGAATATGCAATATTTGCACCTCCGAAGATAGTAGCATTTAAAGCTGATGAAATGGAAAACAAAGCTCCGATAGAGATAAGAAGAAAACCGAAATCGCCAAGAAACGGACGGGCAGCTACGGCAAGAGCATTTTCTTGTGCCTTAATGATTTCAGGCAGGGGCAGGTTGCCAATGGTTATAAGGGCAATGAATATATAAATGATCATCACAAAAAAGATACTGATAAAAATTGCCCGCGGAACATTTTTCTTAGGATTCCTTATGTTTTCGGAGGTGTTGGTGATCAGACCAAATCCCATATACGATAGGAAAAATATTACGGAAGCATTAAGTAAACCGTTGGTATGGACATGGTCAAAGGCAGGTTTGATATTACTTCCCTTGATTGTCAGAAATCCTCCAAGAATAAAAAACAATAAAATAGTAAGCTTTGTGAGTACGATATAAAATTCAGCCTTACCTACAGCTTTACTTCCAAAGAAATTTAATGCGGTAAAAAATGCAATAACCACTACCTCAACAAATCCGTTGGCAAAAGATGTGGATGCAATATGAAACAAAGGAAGAAAATATCCGGCAAAACCTTTGACAAAAAGTGAAATAGACACAACATAAGTCAGCCACATTAAAATGCTCAGGGCTCCCGTAATCAGATTGTCCCCGAACCCTTTTAAAATAAAAGCTACAGGTCCGGCATTTGAAATTATTTTTGAACCAAGTATTGCATAAGAATAAGCCACAACCAAAGCGTAAATACCTGAGAGTAAAAATGCTTCAGGAAGATCCTGCCCGGCAACTTTTGCTCCCAAACCAAAAATTGAAAAAATACTGGCACCGATCATTGTACCTACTGCCATTGAAATCACTTCTACCAGACTGAGTTTTTTATTTTTTATCATATAGATGTATCTCTTTATGCAAAGTTTCTTAAAAGGCATTTACGATAAGACCACCGTCAACACTCAAACATTGTCCGGTGATGTAAGAGGCTGCAGGCATGGCCAGAAAAGCAACGGCCGCTGCAACCTCATCCGGTTCGCCAATGCGTCCCAGCGGGGTACGCGAGATCACCGCATCAGCATAAGCTTTGTTTTTCAGAACCTGTTTTGCCAGCGGAGTGCGGATATACCATGGTGCTACGGCATTGACACGGATCCGGTCAGGGCCCCACTCGCAGGCAAGATTCTTTGTGAGCTGGATCAATGCAGCTTTTGTCATCCCGTAAACGGCCCCGGTACGCAGGTGATTTTGTCCGGCAACACTCGAAATATTAATGATAGCAGGAGAGTCAGACTTACAGAGTAAATCATAGGCAAACCGTGACATATCCCAGGCTGATTTCAGATTGGTATCGAGGATAAACCGGAACTCATCCTCACGATATTCCGTAACCTTTTTCCGGATATTGGTACCTACGTTGTTTACCAGGATATCCAGAAACCCGTATTCGGATCGGATGGCTTCGATAACCCGGCAGCATTCTTCCGTGTTGTGCATGTCAGCGACAATCCCTTTTACGGGATGATCCGATGATAACGCTTCAGCTGTTTCCTGTACTTCATTTTTATGTCGGGCAGTGATGATAACCCGGGCACCCTGAGAAGCAAATTCACGGGCCACGGCCAGCCCGATCCCTTTGGTTGCTCCGGTGACCAGGCATACCATGTCCTTTAATGACCAGGGGTTTACCATTTGGATTTTCATCTGTTTTAAATTATTCGTTTTGCAAAGGGGAAAACTATTTCCGGATATTCTCGGCGAGGATCTTAAATAAACTTTCCGGTTGAAAAGGTTTCATCAGGACGTCGTTCATCCCGTATTTAAAAACCTGTGATTTGACATCAAGAAGCACCGAAGCCGTAAGGGCAATGATAGGTGTGGTACTGCGTGATTTATCTTCCATTTGTCTTATGCGCCGGGCTGCTTCGTATCCGTCCATTACCGGCATCTGTAAATCCATAACTACCAGATCATATTCTTTCCTGGCAACTTTTTCCACGGCTACTTTGCCATTCTCCGCCGATTCGACTTTTATGCCCCATTGCTTCATGAACCGCTCTGCCAGCATACGGTTGAGTGGATTATCTTCCACAACTAAAATTTTCTTACCGGCAAGGATTCTGGGTTCGATAATGCTCTTTCCGGAAGCTACTGCCAAATCTTTCACTTTTTCCAAATGAAGGATGAAACTAAATGTTGTTCCTTTGCCGAGTTTACTATCGACCTGAATTTTTCCATCGAACATCTCAACCAGCCGCTTACTGATGGCCAGTCCAAGACCTGTTCCGCCAAATTTCCGGGTTGTATCGGTTTCAGCCTGGGTAAAGCTTTCAAAGATTTTTTCCATTTTGTCAGGAGCAATCCCAATTCCCGTATCCGAAACATAAAACCTGATGTCTGCAAATCGCGCCGTTTCTTTAACCAGTCCCAAACCGATGGTTATGGATCCTTTATTAGTGAATTTCAGGGCATTGCCTATGAAATTGGTAAGTATCTGGGTGAACCGTGTGGGATCTCCTTTGAGCTGTTCGGGAATTCCGGGTTCAATTACCGTGATCAGTTTAAGACCCTTTTCTTCTGCCCGGTATACAAAGACTTTTTGCAGGGAGTTAATCATGTCCCGTGGATCAAAGGCTATTGTCTCGGTAACCATTTTCCCCGATTCAAGTTTGCTGTAGTCAAGAATATCATTGATCAGCCGCAAAAGACTTTCTCCCGATATACGTAATGCCTGCAGATATTCTTCCTGATCCTTACGGGGTTTACTGCGGATCAGCAGTTGGGACATCCCGATAATGGCATTCAACGGTGTACGTATTTCATGACTCATAGTAGAAAGAAACTGTTCCTTGAACTTAATGTTTTCTTCTGCCTTTTCTTTGGCCATGAGTATGTCCTGCTGGGACTGGATATGTACAACAGCCATGGCAGCCTGGTTGGCGAAGATCTGAAGTAATTTCAGGTCGTCTTTATTGAAAGTATCTTCGTTATCATAATTTTGCAGGCTGATAACCCCGACGATCTCTTTTTTAACAATCATGGGAACCCCAAGCCATACCTTCGAAACCGTGCCTACCATGGAAATTTCGCCGGCACGTTTCAGATTCATGAAATCCTTTCCTTTGAGCATTAAGGATTTTCCTGTTTTTACCACGTATCCCGAAATGGTGCCTTTGGCAGGAACCCGGTCAAAACGGTCTTTCTCATCCCTGAAAAAAGGGAAAGAGAATGTTTTTGTCTTACTGTCATATAGCGCAATGAACAGATTTGTAGTATCAAGAATCCTCGAAAGATAATTACAGGTAACATTGAAGAATTCCTGGAGATTACTGACTTTCAGAGCTGTTTCAGAAATTCTTAACATAATCTCTGTAATCAACTGATCATGTTTCCGGCGTGTGATGTCACGGTATATGCCATAAACCCCGATCCTTTTGTTATGTAGCGTGATGGGTGTGCCCAGTATGGAAACACTAACCGGAGTACCGTTCTTATGATACCGGATGGATTCAATCATTTTGCGCTTACCTTGTCCGATAGATTTGGTTATTTTATTTGCTTCTTTCAGGATCTTTTCATCTCCGTGTGCCAGGACTTCGTCAATATGCTGGCCTATGATTTCTTTTTCCGTATAACCGAAAAGGCGTGTGAACTCTTCATTAATACGGATAATGGTTCCGTCTTTGTAGGTCTGGGTGATGGCTTCCGGTGCACTCTGTATAAGCTGGTTCAGGTAGATGGTTTCACGCTCGAGTTTTTCCTGAGTTTTCTTTTGATCGGTTATGTCAACAAATACTCCCCGGAGACCCGAAACCTTATCATGCGTAATGATGGGACTTACCTTGAAAAAAATGGGAAAGGTTTTCCCGGTTTTGGTTACCGCGGTAAATTCATGTGAAATTTTACTTTTATTCCGGTATTGGTGTAATGCTTCCCGCCTGGCAAGATCACGTTGTTCAGCAACAATGAGGTTTTCAAGGGGTATCCCTTTGGCAAGATCTTTATCACTGTATTCAAACCGTTCCAGGGCAAGCCTATTTGCATAAGTAATTATATTTTTGCGATTGGTCTCACAAATCATCTCGGGCAGCATATCGGCAAGGTTACGAAACCTTTCCTCCCCCAGCTTATACTTTTCTTCCAGCTGTTTCTGGTCAGTACGGTCTTCGTAAACAGCCACGATCTCTCCCCCGGGCATCCGGAAAACATAATTTTCCCGGTACCCGCTGATCCTCTTGTCTCGATATGATCTTACAGGATGGAATGCCGGTTCTCCTGTACGGTACACCTCTTTAAAAACATCAAAAAGGCCGAAATCCACTACTCCGGGAAATATATCCCGGACTTCCCTGCCAAGAACTTCTTCTTCTTTGATCTTTTCGACTCTTTCTGCGGCAGGATTGAAAGCAACGAAAACGAAGTCCTCACCGTTATTCCGCGGCTCAAAGATGGCAATACAACTGGGCATGTTCCGGATCAGATGATAATACCGTTCGCAAACCTTCTGGAAATCATCAATACTCCCTTGTACTTTCTTGCTTGAATCCATCTGGCTTATCCCGGTTATGTGACGTCTTTTCACGATCCAATTCTGAATTTCAGGGCTAAAATAACGTTTATCCGTTAATATAAAAAAAACATAAACCTTGAAAAATATTACCTTATTCTAAGTTTTCTGATTTAAAGTATATTACTATACCGTTGATATAGCGTAAAAATTATATATATAAATATATAATAAAATATATAAATAAATACATAATTAAATTAAATAATGAAAGTATTATTTAAATAACTTTAATCATACCTTCACCAGCGTGTGTGATTTCACCAATGATCACTGCAGGAATATTCTTTTTTTTAAGTTCACGAAGTGTAGTTTCGGCTTCATTTTCCGGTACGGCAGCCAGAAGTCCGCCTGATGTTTGTGCGTCATTCAGCAGGATATGCATCAGGGGAGATATATCTTCTGCAAATTTTACAAAAGGAGCGGTATATTCCATATTGTTTTTTGTGCCGCCCGGAATGATATCCATATTTCCAAGACGTTCTGCTTCGGGAAGGACGGGAATCATCTTATGGTTCAGGGTTGCATCTGTTTTGCTGCTGCGGGTAACTTCTCCCAGATGACCCAGCAGCCCGAAACCGGTAATATCGGTGCAGGCATGTGTCGTATGTGAAATAAAAACATCTGCTGCTTCTTTGTTGAGGGTGGCCATGAGTTCCATGATCTTATTTTGTTCGTCCTGTGAAACCAGTCCTCTTTTTATCCCGGTAGCAATAATCCCGGTTCCCAGCGGCTTGGTCAGGATCAGTTTATCCCCGGGTTGTGCACCCCGGTTGGTAATGATCCTGTCGGGATGTACCATGCCGGTAATCACCATGCCAAATTTAGGTTCGTTGTCATCAATCGTATGTCCCCCGAGGATAGGAATACCTGCTTCGTTACATTTATCGGTAGCGCCCTGCAGGATTTGCTGCAATACCGAAAGCGGCAACCTGTTTGAAGGGAAACCGGCAATATTCAGGGCAAAGAGGGGAGAAGCCCCCATGGCATAAATGTCGCTTAAGGCATTGGCAGCGGCAATAGCTCCGAACCACCAGGGGTCATCCACGATAGGCGTGAAAAAATCCACGGTTTTTACCAGGGCGTGTTCGTCATCCAGCCGGTAAACGGCAGCATCATCAGCAGATTCAGGTCCTACCAGGGTATGTATATCCTCCAGTACCGGAATCTCACGCAGTACTTTTTCCAGTGCCTGTGGGCGCATTTTACAGGCACATCCCAGCCCGCTCGTAAAATGGGTCAGGGCAATGTCTCCGGAGAATTGCCCGGGAATCTCAATATGATCATTAACCGGTTGCAAACGTCTGACTGTTTTGGTGATTTCGTCAACAGCAACCATGATATCCTCGGGTGTGGTTTGACGGCCGGTCGAAAAACGGATGGTTCCCATGGCATATTCTACCGGTATATGCATGGCTTCCAGCACGTGTGAAACTTCAACCTTATCGGTATGGCAGGCGGCTCCTGACGAGACGGCAATGTTTTCCAGTTCCGAAACCAACAGATTGGCTTCCAGGTCCGGGAAAGAGATGCTGAGCGTGTTGGGCAAACAATGGTCCGGATTTCCGTTACGCCGGATTTGTGGCAGGTTATTGTGTAAGCCTTCCCACAGTGCTTCGGTCGTCTTTGTGAACCGTATCATATTTTTTTCAAGATCCCGGGCGGCAATTTCACAGGCTTTTCCCAGTCCGGCTATTTCGAGTGTATTTTCCGTTCCCGGTCTGAGATTCCTTTCGTGGTCTGCACCCAGAAGAAGTTTCTCTAACGACACACCCCGGCGTATAAACAGAGCGCCTATGCCTTTCGGTCCATATAGTTTATGTCCGGCAAGGGATAAAAGGTCGACACCAAGTTTGCGGACATCTGCCGGGATCTTTCCTGCTGACTGGGCTGCATCGGTATGGAGGATAATCTGGTGTTCCCGGCAAATGGCGGCCAGGTCGGATATGGGCTGAATGGTTCCAACTTCATTATTGGCATGCATAACCGTTACCAGAATGGTATCCGGGCGAATGACTTTTTTCAGGGAATCAGGATGGATATAACCCGTCTGGTCTGTTTCAAGGTAGGTTACGGAGTAGCCCTCTTTTTCCAGAAACCGGCACACTTCCAGCACGGAAGGATGCTCAACGGAGGATGTAATGATATGTTTTCCTTTGTGCTGCAAAGTCCTGGCAATCCCCCGAATAGCCATATTGTTGGATTCTGTGCCGCCACTGGTAAAAATAATTTCATCACTTTCCGCGTGTATCAGTGAGGCGACTCTTTTTCGGGCATTCTCAATCGTGATTTTTGCCTGCAATCCGTACCAGTGATTGCTGGAAGGGTTCCCGTAAAAATTATCCAGAAACGGGCGCATCTCTGCAGCAACTTCGGGATCAATAGGTGTACTGGCATTGTAATCCAGGTAAATTCTTCTGTCCATGATTATTGATATAACTTTCGTTTTTATCCCTGTTTTGTGTCTTCCGGATGTGGATACGGGTTCAGAAGGAGACCCATCGGTCATAAAAAAGTTTTTCATACTTATTATCAACGATATCACTCCAGCCGATCAGATATTTTGTGTATTCCCCGATATCAAGGTCTTTGAGATCCCTGGCATAGGGATCCTGCATGATGTCTTCGGGAAATTCACGGCTGCAAAGGCGGATGGCTGATGCAGACCTGCGGTAAGGTGTTTTATAGAGATCCGCAGCTCCGAAAAGATGCAGGATATTGTGTGCGAATTCGGCCGGATACTTATAGCTTACAATGGAAAATTCCACATCATCGGTATTGAATATATTTACCGGGAGGGAAATATCCGTACGGTAATAATTGTTGACAAGAAAGAGCAGTGCAACGCTTTCTACCTGGAACTGGTCACGCAATAGTGCTATAAGCCGTTCTTTGTTTCTGGGTGCTTTTATGGCCGGGATACCGTCTTTTTCAGGAATATAAAAGGAAACACCTGCCTTCCGTGCAATATAATCCGCCCAGCTGTTGAGCCGGGGAAGGCCTTTACGAAGGGTAGGGGATAATGCCGATTTCTCAACGGTGCCTTCAGGCAGATTCTTGGAAATGGTACTGTATTTATCTCCTATATAATAATCTGTTTTAAACTGAAGCTTCACTTTATTTTCAGCAGCTTTTTCCTCGATCCAGTGTAGCGCTTCGTTAAGTGAGTCCAGCGTTGAACGGATATCAAATTCGGTCCAGGGGCTGGTTTCTTTGGTGTCCACGAATACGAAATAGACCAATACATCATCTTTCAGATCTTTACAGACATTTTTATACATGGCTTGCCTGAAATCAAGGTGGCGGAGGGCAGACGGAAAAAGGATCATTACCAGTACGGCCAGAATGAATATAAAATGTTTTTTCCTGTTTTTCACGGCCATAAAATTAATGATTTTCACGTTGCCTGACTTTTTTCTGATAAAAAGCGCACCATGGCTGTAATCCGCACGATTCGCATCGGGGTTTTCGTGCCTGGCAGATATATCTGCCATGAAGGATCAGCCAGTGGTGAGCCAGCGAAAGGATTTCTCCCGGGATATATTTTGTCAGTTGTTTTTCCGTTTCAAGCGGTGTTTTTGCATGATGTGTCAACCCGATCCTGGCGGCTACACGGAAAACATGTGTGTCTACCGGCATGGCTGGCTGATTGAAAACGACTGCTGCAATGACATTGGCTGTTTTCCGTCCTACACCGGGAAGCTGTTGCAATTCCCTGATGGTTCCGGGAACCCTGCCGTTAAATTTCTCTATGATCATTCCGGCCATTCCGGCGAGGTGCTTTGCTTTGTTATTGGGATAGGAGCAGCTTTGAATGTAAGGAAAAATGTCCTGCGGTGTGGCTTTTGCCATAGCCTCCGCCGTGGGAAATGCTTCAAAAAGTGCCGGCGTAATTTTATTGACACGTTTGTCAGTGCACTGAGCAGATAAAATAACCGCTACCAGTAGCTGAAAAGGATCCCGGTACTGCAATTCGGTTTCTGCAACAGGACGGGTTTTCCGAAAATAAGCGATCACCCCCTCATATCGTTCTTTTCTGGTCATTCGAAAAAAATTTCTGCTAATATACCTAAATATAAAAAGGGTGATGAAAGAGGGATTTTAAAAAAATCATCGTTTGTTTTGCAAAATCTGAAAAATTCCATAGGTTTGTTCCGTTTAAACAAAGAAAGCATGTTGTTCGATTTTACATATTCTTATTTTTATTTTCGTGTTCGGCTATGACGGGATGATTATATAAACATATATAGTAAATCCCGGTTATAACCGGGATTTTTTTTTAACATAAAATAATTAAACCAACCGAGAATGTCCGTTAACCAAAAAAAAAGAATTGCCATACAGGGTGGCTTCGGTGCTTTTCATGAAGTTGCTGCGATCCGGTTTTTTGAGCCGGAAGAAGTCGAGATTATTCCGAGGAATACCTTTAATGATCTTTTTAAATCCCTGCGGGACAGAAAAGCCGATTATGGTATCCTGGCGATAGAAAATTCCATTGCCGGGAGTATTTTACCGAACTATAATCTCTTGCGTGAGTCAAATAAGAAAATTATCGGTGAGATATTTTTACGTATTCGTTTGAATCTGGTGGCGTTGCCCGGACAGAAAACCGAAGATCTTCACGAAGTATATTCTCATCCGATGGCCATATTACAAAGCCAGTCTTTTTTTGACAAATATCCGGGTATCCGTGTTATTGAAAGTGTAGATACGGCTTTATCTGCCAGGGAGATCGGGGAGAAAGAATTACAAGGTGTCGGGGCCATTGCCAGTGAACTCGCCGCACAAAAATTCAATCTTGAGGTTCTTGCCGATGGCATTGAGACCAATCCGCTCAACTATACCCGGTTTCTGGTAGTGAGTGAAAATGGCAATCATCAGATTGAAGAAAAACCCTATAAATCATCTATCTATTTTACACTATCTCATAAAATCGGTAGCCTTTCGAAGATTCTTTCCATACTTTCATTTTATAATATGAATCTGACAAAGATACAGTCGATACCCGTTGTTGGAAAAGAGTGGGAATATCAGTTTTATGCAGATCTTATTTTTGAAGATTATGAACTTTACCAACAGGCATTTCATGCAATCCGTCCTTTTACCGAGGGACTGGGAGAGCTGGGAATTTATCCGATTGGAAAAAAGATTATATAATGATACAACCGGCTCATAGGGTATCCGCCTCTAAAGAATACTATTTTTCTTCCAAATTACAGGAGGTACGGGAGATGTCTGCGAACGGGACACCTGTAATCAATCTGGGCATCGGCAATCCGGATTTACCGCCTCCCGGACCGGTAGTCAGGAAACTTACCGAAGCTGCCGTACATCCGGATGTACATGGTTACCAGCCTTACAGGGGTGTGACGGCGTTACGGAATGCCTTTGCACGATGGTATGCAGCGTATTATCATGTTGATCTTAATCCGGACAGGGAAGTCCTTCCCCTGATTGGTTCTAAGGAAGGGATTTTTTATATTTCATTGGCTTTCCTGAATCCCGGCGACCGGGTTCTGGTCCCGGATGTGGGATATCCGGCTTATAAAAGTGTGACGGAATTGATTGGTGCCGTTCCGCTGATGTATGAAATTTCTGAAAAAACCGGATGGCTCCCTGATTTCAATGCATTGGAACATATGGATCTTAGCGGGGTGAAACTGATGTGGGTCAACTATCCCAATATGCCCTCCGGTACTCCGCCGACAGAAACACTTTTTAAGGATCTGGTACGGTTTGGCCGGAAGAACAACATTCTTGTCTGTCAGGATAATCCTTACAGTTTTATCCTGAGCGATCAGGTGATGAGTATCCTCCGGGTTCCCGGTGCCAGGGACGTAGCTGTAGAACTGAATTCCCTTAGCAAAGCCTATAATATGGCAGGATGGAGAATCGGGGTGCTTGCCGGAGCACAGGAATATCTTGATAAAATTTTTATTGTGCAGAGTAATGTTGAGTCCGGGATGTTTAAGCCTCTTCAACTGGCTGCTGTTGAGGCGATGAGACAACCGCCTGAGTGGTTCGAATCCATGAATAAAACCTATCGAGAGCGGAAAGAGGTTCTCTTTAGGATTATGGATTTCCTTGGTTGCCGTTATGAGGAAAACAGTGCAGGGCTCTTTGTCTGGGCCCGTGTCCCTGACCGTTCCGATGGCTTTGCTTTCTCTGATAAACTGCTTTACGGATCAAGGGTTTTTATAACCCCCGGCGGAGTTTTCGGAGATCATGGGAAACAGTATATTCGTGCATCCCTTTGTGAGGATATCCGTGTCCTCAGGGAGGCTTTAACCCGTATTAAACAAAACTGGGAAAATGGAAATGAAACTTGAACTTGAAGAACTGGAATGTGCCAAAGTGCTGGGTCAAAAACCGATCATTATCGCCGGGCCCTGTAGTGCGGAATCTGAACAACAGGTTATGGAAACGGCCTGGCAACTGAAAGACCTGGGTGTCGGTGTTTACCGGGCCGGCGTATGGAAACCCCGGACGCGTCCGGGAAGTTTCGAGGGCATGGGTTCCAAAGCTTTACCCTGGCTTAGAAAAGTGAAAAGGGAAACAGGGATGAAAGTAGCCATTGAAGTGGCACAGCCAAATCATATCTTCGAAGCGCTGAAGTTTGATATTGATATTTTCTGGATCGGTGCAAGAACCACCGTGAATCCATTCTTTGTTCAGGATCTTGCCAATGCCATGAAAGGACTGGATACGCCTGTGTTTGTAAAAAATCCGATAAATCCGGATATTAACCTTTGGCTGGGGGCACTTGAAAGACTCAACCAGGCAGGTATCCGGAAGCTGGTGGCCGTACACCGCGGATTCTCCTATTTTGGCCCTACCAAGTACAGAAATGTCCCACAGTGGCAGATTCCCCTGGAGTTGCGCCGTCAATTACCCGCTCTGCCCATACTTACGGATCCAAGCCATATCTGTGGATGTCGCGGTCTTTTACAGGAGATCTCGCAGGAAGCTTTCGACCTTAACTTTGACGGGCTCTTTATTGAATCGCATATTTCTCCTGATGATGCACTTAGTGATAAAGATCAGCAGTTAACCCCTGCAGCATTGAAGCAAATGCTTGGTAATTTAATTATCCGTCGCCCGGAAATCGATGATAACAGGATACAATCCGGTTTGGACCATTTGCGAAAACAAATCGATCTGCTTGATGACGAACTGATGGCCGTACTCGAAAAAAGGATGAAAATATCCAAAGAGATGGGACATTTTAAAAAGAAAAATAAAATCACTATTTTTCAGCGAAAGCGCTGGAGCGAAATTATAGCCAGCAGGCTCGTTGAAGCAAATGAAAAAGACCTGAGCAAGGAGTTTGTAGATAAGTTATTCCGTGCCATTCACCAGGAATCGATCAACAAACAAAACAGGATTATGAACGAAAAGGAGGATTAAGAAAACATACTATGGATGAAATCCGATTATCCGTTTCAGGAGCCACATCTGTTATAACCTTCAAAGCATCCCCGGAAGATCTTACCGGAAAATTGCAGGGTAAAAATGTTATCGTGGTGACGGATGAGAATATTTTTCCCCTGTACAGGGATTTGCTGCAAAATATACCTGTAGTGGTCATCCCTGCGGGAGAACAGGAGAAAAACCTTGACAGGGCCAAATATCTGTACCAGGAATTACTGAAACATCAGGCCGACCGTTCGACATGGCTGGTTGGTTTCGGAGGAGGCGTGATTACCGACCTTACCGGATTTGTATCCTCAACATTTATGCGTGGGATGAACCTGATGTTTGTCCCTACAACACTTCTTGCCATGGTAGATGCGGCCATAGGCGGAAAAAACGGTGTTAATCTCGGGGAGTATAAAAATATGATCGGAACCTTCCGTCAACCCGAACAGGTTTTTGTGGCACCTGATTTTTTGCAGACTTTGCCTCCGGAGGAACTGGTTTCCGGATTGGCAGAAGTGATCAAATATGGCTTGATTCATGACCCCGTGATCCTGGACATGTTAAACGGGAAAGGTGTGGAGACATTATTCTCTGAAAACGCATTACTGGAAAAACTAATTATCCGCAGTATCCGTTCCAAAGTTGAGGTGGTAGAACAGGATGAATCCGATCATGGGTTACGGCGAATTCTTAATTTCGGCCATACTTTTGGTCACGCTGTAGAAAGAACGCATCATCTGTCTCATGGCGAAGCGGTCAGTATCGGCATGTGTGTAGCCATGGAATGGTCGGTACTGAAAAGGATGTTGGAGCCTGAAATCCTGAAGCTGGCATGTAAAATGCTGGACCGGTTTGGGTTGATCCCTGTGATTTCACCTGATCCTGATACAATAATCGGGGTTATGGGAAAAGATAAGAAAATCCGGGACGGGAAATGGGTGTACATCCTGCTTGAGGGACCCGGTGATCCTGTTATCCGGAATATTGATCCCGGGGAATATCTTGCTTTTCTCCATGAACTTCGGAACAACGGATTTTATGAAAGAATTCACGGTAAAAGTTGAGTTTTCGGACTTGTCAGGAAGTCTGTCAGCCCCATCATCAAAAAGTATGATGATACGGGCATTGGCGGGAGCATGGCTGGCAGAGGGAAAGAGCCGGATTTTCCGTCCCAGCCGTTGCCGGGATGCCATGGATGTCTCCCGGACTTTAATTGAAAACGGTGTCAGGATATCCCGGGAGGAAGATATGTGGGAAATTGACGGAGGAACAGATATTTACCCGGAATCGGTGATCGATGTTGGAGAATCGGGGCTGGGAGCCAGGTTGTTTATCCCGCTGGCAGCCCGCTATGCCCACCCGGTAACTATCCAGGGTGCAGGTTCCCTGCTGCAGCGTCCGGTAAATATGGTTACAGGGCCGTTAACACAATTGGGTATTGATGTGCAAACCTCCGGTGGATATTTGCCGGTTACGGTCAAGGGTCCGCTTAAGGGTGGAAAAGTAACCGCTGACGGATCGCAGGGTTCTCAATTTATTACCGGATTACTGATGGCGCTTCCCCTGGCTGCAACGGATTCGGTTCTTACCGTACAATCCCTTCGCAGTCGTCCTTATGTTGATCTGACCATAGAGGTTTTAAGTTTGTTTGGTATTTATATACCGGAGCACAACCCTGATATCTTTACAATCCCCGGAAATCAGCATTACCAGGCTACGGATATTACCATCGAAGGAGACTGGAGTGGTGCGGCTTTCCTTCTTGTTGCTGCTGCCATTGCCGGAGAAGTAACCGTAGCCGGATTAAATCCCGGGAGCAGACAAGCCGACCGGATGATCCTGGATGTATTGAAAAAGGCGGGTGTTTCTTTCCGGGTTGCCGGTGATGAGGTTACCGTTTCATCAGGACACCTCAGGCCTTTTGATTTTGATATCACACATTGTCCCGATCTGGCACCACCCCTGTTAGCGCTGGCTGCCTATGCTGAAGGAACCTCGGTATTGTCAGGTGCCGGGAGGTTGCTGACCAAAGAGAGCAACCGGGCGGAAACACTTTCCAGAGAGGCGGGAAACCTGGGCGTAAGGGTAGAACAGACAGGAGACACCCTGGTGATCCATGGGGGAAAAGTTAATGGCGGGAAGGTACATGCACATAATGACCACCGGATTGCCATGGCTGCGGCGGTAATGGGCCTGCATGCCCGGAAACCGGTGATAATCGATAATGCCTCCTGTGTGGAAAAATCATATCCGCAGTTTTTTGAGGATTTTAAAAAATTGGGAGCGAAGGTTTATCAGGAAAGTTATTAAATAATTTATTTTTAATTAGTTATAAAAATAGAACGGATGAATCGATTCGGCAGATTATTTACAGTTACCATTTTCGGAGAGTCGCACGGCCCCGGTATCGGGGTGGTCCTTGACGGATGCCCTCCCGGCATCAGCCTGCAACCCGTTGATTTCGAACCGGATATGAATCGAAGGAGAAGCGGAGCTCCCGGTACTACACCACGTACTGAGCCGGATTTGCCTGAGATACTTTCCGGTATATTTGAAGGAAAAACGACCGGCGCTCCTTTGACGTTGTTTATCCGTAATACCAATGTCAGATCCGGGGATTACAGCAAACTAAAAGATATCCCGCGCCCCGGACATGCAGATTTTGTAGCAATGCAAAAATACGGCGGATTTAATGATTACCGGGGGGGAGGTCATTTTTCGGGACGCCTCACGGCCGCCCTGGTATCTGCAGGCGTTGTGGCAAAGAAAATCCTTGGTGATACGGAGATACGAGCGAAACTGGTTGAGGCAGGGGGTAGTTCGGATATTGAAAAAGCAGTGGATGAAGCCGTGAAAGCCAAAGATTCCGTTGGCGGAATCATAGAATGTCGCGTAAATCAAATTCCTCAGGGTCTTGGTGAACCTTTTTTTGATGCGGTTGAATCGGCGATCAGTCATATTGTGTTTGCCATTCCTGCCATTAAGGGAATAGAATTTGGTTCCGGTTTTAAAGCTGCTGCCATGCGGGGCAGTGAGCATAATGATCCCATTATCGATGAATCCGGTCGCACCGCTTCAAACCATGCCGGCGGGATCAATGGCGGAATTACCAATGGCAATGAACTGGTTTTCCGGATTGCGGTAAAACCGTCGTCAAGTATCGGAAAACCGCAACAAACGCTTAACGTGGCAACGGGAGATGTGGAAGAATTGGTCGTGGAAGGCCGGCATGACGCCTGTATTGCCCTACGCGTACCTGTCGTTACGGAGGCTGCCACCGCTATCGCCCTGGCTGACCTGTTCCAGGTGAACAAAAGTATTTATCAATAAAATGGTGGAAAAGATTACGGAAATACAAAAAGTTGTCATCCTGGGAGCAGGGAAAATGGGCCTGTGGCTGGCAGAATCTTTATGTTTTGATTATGAAGTGGCTATTTATGACACGGTTCCAGACAGGATGCGGTACATGTTCAGAACGCAACGCCTCGAAAATCCCGGAGAGATCACCCGCTTTGCTCCCGAGCTGTTGATCAATGCCGTAAACCTGGAGAAGACCATTCCTGTTTTTGAGAAGATCATCCCCTGTCTTCCCGAAAATACCATCATTTCGGACATTGCTTCGGTAAAAAACGGTTTGAAGAATTTTTACGGGAAATGTCAGCGTTCTTTTGTATCTACACACCCGATGTTTGGTCCGACATTTGGCAATGTGCGCGATCTGAGTAAGGAAAATGCCATTATTATTTCCGAATCATGTGCGGAGGGAAAGAAATTTTTCAGAAGTTTCTATAAATCCCTGAAACTTAAAATCTTCGAATACTCCTTTGATCAGCATGATCAGACCATTGCCTATTCCCTTTCCATACCCTTTACGTCAACCCTGGTATTTGCATCATGCATGAAAAAAATGGAGGTACCCGGTACCACTTTTAAAAAACATCTCGATATTGCCGATGGCTTACTTTCGGAAGATAAATATCTGCTTTCCGAGATATTGTTAAACCCTTTTACACTGCCCCAGGTCGAACGGATCCATGCAAGCCTCGATAAACTGATCCGGCTGATTGGTGAACGGGATACCAAAGGTATCCATGGGTTCCTGGAAGAAGTGAAAATAAATCTTGGCAAAGAGAATCCTGAAAACAAGTGATCACAGGTGTGGCATACGATCTTTATTTAAATTCGGTTAAAAGGAGTACCCGGATACTTTATTGCGGATAATCCGTCGGTTATTTTGGTTATTATTTTGAAACTTCATAATTTTAGTTGATCAAAACCAAACCGAATCGTTATGAAATATACAACTGCCATTTTAATAAGTTTCTTTTTATTTTTTGCCATTACGCCTGCCCAGGGCCAGATCGGAAGATTGTTGAAAAAAGAAGCGGAGAAAAAAACCGGGAAAACTATTGGCAAGATTCTCGGGAATAAAAAGAAACCTGCTGAAGAAGAGAAGAAAACAGATGAAAATCAACCGGCGGGCAAGCAGGAGGCTAAACCGGAGAGCACCCCGAAAAACGAACTGTCCTGGGCAAAATATGATTTTGTTCCCGGAGACGAGGTGATTTTTGAAGACAACCTGGAAGATGAAGAGAACGGTGAGTTCCCGTCACGGTGGGATCTGGTGCGGGGAAATGTAGAGATAGCACAGCTTAATGGTGAAAATGTGATCATGTTAAGGGACGGTGAACCTTCTATTATTCCGTACCTTAAGAATCCGGAAGCTGATTACTTACCGGAAATTTTTACTATAGGGATGGACTTATATTATCCGGGCAGTGGGATATTTAAGATCTATTTATATGATCGGAAAAATCAGAAATCCGGCAGTCCTACCGGATACACAGCCGTTGAAATCTCCGGTAATGAAATGGAGTTTGGACAGGCACGCAGCCGGTATCCATCTGCTAACCTCCCAAAATCCCGCTGGATTCACATTGCCATTGCTTACACGAAAGGGAAATTAAAAGCCTACATGGATGATACCCGGCTGATCAATCTGCCCAGGATTGATTTTGACCCCCGGGGAATCACTTTATACACTTATCATGCTTCCAATGATAATCTTTTTTATGTGAAGAATGTCCGGATCGCCAAAGGTGGAGTGAAGTATTATGACCGTTTTATCCAGGACGGTAAGATCATTGCCAGCGGTATACGCTTTGAAACCGGAAAAGCGGATGTTTTACCCGAGTCCATGGGGATCATCAATGAAATCTACAACTTAATGACCCAGCACCCGGAAGTCCGGATCAGTGTGGAGGGGCACACCGATGATGCAGGCGATGATGCCATGAACCAGGCTTTATCAGAAAAAAGAGCCGAAGCGGTCCGAAGCAAACTGGTCTCTATGGGCATTGATGCTTCCCGTCTTGCTTCGAAAGGGTGGGGGGAAAGCAAACCTGTTACAGACAATTCCACTCCCGAAGGACGTGCCAATAACCGGAGGGTGGAATTTGTGAAGTTGTAAAATAAATTATGAATATCGAATGATAAAGGATTGACATATTTAGGGTAGATATTCAACCCGCAGAACTTTCCGGGTATTTTCCGTGATTTTAAACCGGTCGTCAATCTGCATTCCAATAACCCAGATAATTTCGTCTCCCTGTGTCAGCAGCCATACCTGTTCTTTTTCATCAAGGGACAGTTTACGGTCCACAAAAAAATCGCTTAGTTTTTTTATCCCGCCCAGGCCCAGCGGGATAAACCAGTCTCCTTCACGCCATTTACGTAATATGAGGGGAAACTGCAGCCTGTCCCTGTCCAGAACGGCAATGTTTCTGTCGGAAGGTATCTGGAAGCCCGGTTGTTTTTCAAAGGATTCCAGGTGCAGGATTACCGGGTGGGTGAGTTGTGTATTTCCTTCTTCGATATAATATTTTTCAGTATGGCCGCGTTCCGGGATGGCTGTAATAATCAGATGTTCCCTGTCCTTGATCAACCGGTGGGAGGGGGAGAAGAATTTCTTGCCGGGTTCACTGTCCAGGGATTCCATGATCTTGAATGTGACTGCAGGCGGAAATCTGAAAGGCCTGAGCAGTTCGAAAAGCACCGCCTCTGCGGCCTCTGATTCACGCAATTTCGCAATAGGGATGACGAACCGATCACCGAACTTCTGGAGGTATCCGGCGAGATTGGTTTGGACATAGTTGGAGAAGAACCGGTCGATGCCCTGCAGGCGAATGGTTGTTTCCGCTACCGAAGGCAGAAACCCGGGGTTGATTTCCCTGAAAAGCGGAATGATTTCATGTCTGATCTTGTTACGCACATATTTGATCATTTGATTTGACGAATCTTCGCGGAATGCAATATTTTTCCGGGTAGCCCAGGCTGTTATCTCTTCGCGGGTAGCAAAAAGGAGTGGCCTGATGATTTTTCCCTGCTTTGGCCGGATGCCTGTAAGTCCACGTAATCCTGTGCCCCGTGAAAGATTGATCAAAAAGGTTTCTACCAGATCATCCATATTGTGTGCCACAGCAATTACATCCATCCGGTTTTCTTCCGCAAGGCGGTTGAACCAGTCATAACGCATTTTACGGGCAGCCATCTGGATGGAGATATGATGCTTATCTGCAAAGGCGGAGGTATCAAACCGTTTTACAAAAAGCGGGATATCAAGAGAGATAGCATATTGTCTGACAAATTCTTCATCCTGATCCGATTCATCGCCACGCAACATAAAATTACAGTGAGCAATGGATAGGGGATTAGGTAACCGTCCGAACAAATCGGCCATGACCATGGAGTCGATTCCTCCGCTTATGGCCAGTAAGATATGACTGTCATCCGCAAAAAGATTATATTTTTTGATATATCTGCGGAAGTTCTCGGTAAGGCCGGGCATTAATTTCATTTCCGATTAATTTACAATCTTTTCCTTTAATAATAAAAAAAATGGCTTTAATTTGTTTTATCACTCCGTGACAAATATATTCGCTTTATATTAACCTTCAAATCCGGACAGTATGATTATGATTGCCGGTCTTCTTCTGATTCTTGCCTTTATTGTCCTTGGTACGGCAAAATTCAAATTGCATCCTTTTATTGTTCTGCTTGTTTCGGCTGTCGTCATGGGATTTTTATCCGGCATGCCTTCAGCGGATGTTCTCTCGGCGCTTACTGCCGGTTTCGGGAAAACTATCGGGAATATAGGAATTGTCATTGCGCTGGGAGCGGTTATCGGAACTTTTCTGGAAAAAAGCGGGGCTACGGGTGTACTGGCAGCTTCCGTTTTACATGTTGTAGGAAAGCGTAAACCTGCCCTGGCACTTAATCTTACCGGTTTTGTAGTTTCCATACCCGTTTTTTGCGATTCGGGTTTTATTATTCTTTCTCCACTCAATAAGGCGCTTAGCAGAAAAACCGGTGTTCCGTTGCTTTTCCTCGCTATTGCCATGGCAACAGGCTTGTATGCCACACATGTATTTGTGCCGCCTACGCCGGGGCCCCTGGCTGCTGCTGCTTTGCTGGATGCAGACCTTGGAAAGGTGATGTTACTGGGATTTATCATTGCTTTTCCTGTAAGTATTGCCGGATATATATGGGCCGGGTATATCTCAAAGCGGATTGATCTGCCTGTTGAAGGCGGGGAAGAAAAGATCGGGGTACATGATCATCCTCCGGGAGTTCTGGCTTCACTGGCACCTATTGTGGTGCCCATTTTACTGATAGCGCTCAAATCTGTGGCCGAATACCCTTCCCATCCTTTTGGGGATGCAGGAATGTTCCGGCTGTTTGTGTTTTCCGGTAATCCGGTTATTGCATTATTTACCGGTGTGCTGTTTGCTTTCGGGTTAACCGGAACCACCGGGAAAATGAGATATGAATGGTTATCCAAAGGATTACTCGATGCCGGGATTATTATTTTAATTACCGGTGCCGGTGGTGCTTTCGGACATATCCTCGAGGTAGGGGGATTTGGTGACAGAATGGGTTCATCGTTAGCAGGGCTTCACCTGGGGATCTTTTTGCCTTTTATTCTGGCGGCGATCCTAAAATCAGCACAGGGTTCTTCCACGGTGTCCATAATTACAACAGCGGCCGTTGTTGCTCCGCTACTCGGTACTTTGGGCCTTGATACATCGACAGGAAAAGCCCTGGCTGTCCTGGCCACAGGTGCCGGTGCCATGACCGTTTCACATCTTAACGACAGCTACTTTTGGGTAGTGACCAAATTTTCACATCTGGATGTCCGGACAGCGTTGAAAGCATTTACGGCAGCAACCTTGTTCCAGGGCATTACGGCCATTACACTGATCTGGATCATGAGCCTGTTACTGGGTTAATCAAAAAGAGCCGTTTCTGTTCAGGAACGGCTCTTTTTGATTATATATAAAATTGTTCGAAGCTAATGTTCCTTTTTGGCAAGGAATGTTGCAATGCCTTCCTGGGTAGGATCCAGTGCTTCATCCCCGGGATGCCAGTCAGCCGGACAAACTTCACCATGATTTTCATAGAATTGCAATGCATCCACGATACGCAAAACTTCTTCAATGCTTCGACCAAGCGGCATATCATTTACTACCTGATGGCGTACAATACCCTCAAGGTCAATGAGAAATAATCCGCGATAAGCCTGAGCCACACCGGTAAACTCTACATCCCCGTCGTCATCATATTCGTAATCTCCGGCCAGTACATCATAACTGGTGGCAATAACCAGGGATTGATCAGCAACGAGAGGATATTTTACGCCTTTAATCCCACCGTCATGCAGCTCTGTCTGCAACCATTTCCAGTGTGAAAACTGGGAGTCAACGGAGCAGCCGACAATAGCCACATTCCGCTTGTCAAATTCGTCCATATGTTCCTGAAAAGCAAGAATCTCAGTCGGACAAACAAAGGTGAAATCGGCAGGATAAAAGAAAAGTACAACATATTTCTTTCCCAGATATTGATCGAGGGAAAAGTTTTCTATAACTTCACCTCCGTTAATAACAGCAGGTGCAGAAAAATTGGGTGCTTTTTTTCCAACTAATACAGCCATAACAAATCGATAATTTTAATTAAAATTTAATGATCTAAAGATACAAAGAAATTTTATTCTTCAGGAACGGGGCATTATTTAGAACGTACTTAAACAGATTTCAATGAAATGCTACAATATCGGGTTTTTCGCTGTTAAAATTACGTGGTTCAAATAATTTCTGTCCCGAGAAGACAACCGTTTGGTAAGCTGCTTCAGGAGGTAAAACCGGGTAGTATGCCAGGCGTATCTGGAATGTTTTAAATACCAGATTTTCATTTCTGATCCTTACACCAAGTCCGATGCCCGAATAAAGTTTATTGTTGGTAAATAAGACATCGCCGGTATCGATGGCCCCCAGATCTGCAAAAGAGAAAAAAGTAAAGCGAAATCCGTAAACATAAAGCGGGGAAAAAACAACTGTTTCGAGTTGTAATGCCAGACGACGTGTCCCTAAAAGGCTGTCACTTCTGAAACCGCGGATACCCAGGTCATTGTTCAGGTTGATGGTTTCATCACTGAAACGGCGTATGCCGGTTGTGAAATCCAGGTCGGCAAACTGGCGAAAATAAAATCTTCCGGCATTAACCAGGGGGGTGAAGTAACTGCTATGTACCTGGAAAATACCCTGAGAGAGTGTATGATTGTCAATATATCCTCCCCAGGAAATCCCCGTATTAAAATAACCGTTACGAACAGAATAGCTTCCATACGAGAGGTTGGTGCCAAAGTAAGGACGGTTGCTGAATTCATTCCATTCGTATCCTCCGATAATACTGAATAGTACACCTTTCGGAATATCTTCCGTAATGCCAAAATTATAGATTAGTCCTGATTTAAAATAGTGGTCAACAGAAAAAGAAATACTTCCCAGTACGAGCTGGTACCTTTGAAGTCGATGGTACTTATTTGGCACAATATCAGGTCGTTCCATAACATTGTTAAGGTAGTAGCGTCCGGCAAGTATCAGCCGGTTTCTTTTCTGCTGGTTTAACAGAAACGAATGTCCATACCACAGGTCGTGATAAAAATAGCGCAGGGGCCTGATAACCGAATCTCCGGGCAATCGTTCGTGTACATAGGCTACCTGGGTGTTTACTCCTCCGGCATTACGGATAAAAGGTGAGATGAATTTTCGTTCAAAGTTCAGTTCGGCACGTTGTTGACCAAATGCGGAGGATATTCCCATGTTTCCGCTGATAAAAGTGTTTGCAATATGGTCAATGCGATAGCTTCCGGATATCCCCCAGGGGCTGGTTTCATCGTTAAAATCATACAAAGTGGTCAGTTTTAACTGGTGGCCGAGACCTAAAAAGTTATTATCATAAACGGAACCCTTTCCGGCTTCAGGGTTAGAATAATCATAGGAGGCGGCAATCGAGAATACGTCACGGGTAATCACTAAAATGTCTGCAGTTCCGTCAGGTTCCGGAATAACAATGATCCGGGCATCCCTGATGTACGGAAGCTGACGTAAGATCCTTTCGTTATCAGCCAGCAGGGCAGGGTTAATTTCATTTCCTTCACTGAATAATAAGTTCTGGCGTATGATTCGTTGACGCGTTGTAATATGGATCAGGTTAAGCGAATGTTGTATCCCCCCGGGATCTTTCAACAGCGTATCCCGGGCCACAGGACCAAAAGGATCCAGCGGAAAAATTTTAATGTTTCTGATCCGGTATCCCGCATAAGGGGTATAACTGTTACTGCTTTTTCCAACTTTTGCTTCCTGGGCCGGAGAACTCCGGTCTGTGACGATTAGTAAACTGTAGAGACGGCTGATCCAGCGGCGTTTTTCATTCCGGGTCAGCAGAGAGTCATAAAACTCCCGGGAAGCCACGTACTTTTTTCCTGTCCTGAAAACAGCTACTCCCACGGGACGGAAAATAATCGTATCCCGGTCGAAAGAAACAATGGAATCATTAAACAGCAGTATCTCATCTTTCCTGATATGAAGTGTATCAGGTGTTCCGGCAAAACAGTCACCGGCTGACAAAAGGATCACAAAAATCAACCGGACACATTTCCTGAAAAACACTTTCATCGTTATCTTTCTTTTCCCTTACATTTTCTAAAGATTTAGCAAGATATAAAGATTTTCAATACGTGCTCAGGTTAAAAAGTTTTGAATGTCCTGTTTTAGTTGTCTGAATTTTTCGAATGGTTTTCTTCCTCAAGAACATCATCGGCATTAAACTGGAATCCCAGCCGCTTGCCGGTTTGCTGCACCGAGCGGGTGATCTTTGCAGACATCTGTTCCACCGATGTGATCTTTACATTGTCGTAGGGTGGCACCAGAAGGTCAAACTGAACGGCATAAGTAATGGCCTTTTCCATAACCTTTTCGAAAATTTCCTTACTGATCGCAAGTTTTCCGAAATTTTTATAGTGAAAACCCATTTGCCGTTTCCCTTCGACAAAGAAGCGGTCATTACGGTTGACAAAAATGCGTGCAATAAGATAGCCAAGATCTTTGATACGGTTGTAACGGAATGAATCGGTAAGAAAATTATAGACGTTGATAATCCCACAGTATGAATTTAGCGGATCCTCCTTAATATAAGGAATTTCCCATATTTTATGATCCCGGTCGAACTCAAAGATGTTGGTATGCATAGTGCAGATGAGAAGGTCTCCGGACACCTGCATCTGTGCGGCAAACTTCCCGAAATCCTTGTAGTCCGGAAGCACACGTTTATCATCAATTTTCATGGAATCTCCCAACGACTTTGTCAGTTCTTTCATAGCTTCCTTGAGCAGGGAGAAAGCTGCCAGTGTCCGGTCGTAAACATGCTGTTTGAGTGTGGCTTTAACTGTCAGGTAATCGACGATCTGTTGCTGTGCCTTTGGTGTTTTCACATCCGGGAAGATTTGATTGCAGGGTTAAAAATAGGTGAAAAGCATGAAAGTACGAAATGATATTTATTATCGGAAACTTAACATTCGGTTTGACATCTCGGAGTTGTACTTCAGCGTAATTCATTGAACAGTATGTATGATTCTGAAATAATTATGTATAAAATATAATTATATATTCTTGTTTTACGGAGGGTCTCGTGTTACAAAAGTTTGGGGTCTAATATGCTTTGGCAAAAATTACTCTTTGATGTGATGGTTTCCCGGTAAGGATACATTTTCCTTCTGAAGGGGGTTCATCTACCGGGATACAGCGGATGGTAGCTTTGGTTTTTTCCTTTATAAGTAATTCTGTTTCTGTAGTACCGTCCCAATGAGCCTTGACAAATCCTCCTTTATGTTCAATAATATCGCAGAACTCGTCCCATGAACCGGCTTCAAAAATATGGGTATCCCGGAAATGTTCGGCTTTCCGGTAGATTTGTTCCTGAATTTCATCAAGCAGGGCAGGGATGGTTGTTTCCAGTGTGTCCACGGGAAGATTTTCTTTCTTTAATATATCCCTGCGTGCCACTTCGGCGGTCTTATACTCAAGATCACGGGGACCAATAGCAATCCGTATGGGAACACCCCGCATTTCGTATTCGGCAAATTTCCATCCCGGTTTCTGGGTGTCCCGGTCGTCATATTTTACCGAAATACCGAGTTTGGTAAGTTTGTCCCTGATCTCGCCGGCGACTACAGAGATTTTATTCAATTCTTCCTCTTTCCGGTATATCGGGACAATAACTACCTGTATGGGTGCCAGGCGCGGCGGGAGAACAAGCCCGTGATCATCGCTGTGAGCCATGATGAGCGCTCCCATCAGCCGTGTGGAAACTCCCCATGATGTGGCCCAGACATAATCGAGTTTTCCGGTTTTGTCCAGAAATTTCACATCAAAAGCTTTGGCGAAATTCTGGCCCAGGAAGTGGGATGTTCCTGACTGCAGCGCTTTTCCATCCTGCATCATGGCTTCAATAGAATAGGTCTCTACAGCCCCGGCAAATCGTTCATTTTCGGTTTTTACCCCCTGGATTACGGGCATAGCCATAAATTCCTCGGCAAATCGTGCATAGAGGTCGATGATTTTTTTTGTTTCCTCCACAGCTTCTTCTTTGGTCGCATGTGCAGTGTGACCTTCCTGCCAAAGGAATTCGGTAGTGCGCAGAAAAAGCCGTGTGCGCATTTCCCAGCGTACGACGTTGGCCCATTGGTTGATCAGCAGGGGAAGATCCCGGTATGACTGGATCCATCCTTTATAGGTATTCCAGATAATGGTTTCGGAAGTCGGCCGGATAATCAGTTCTTCTTCCAGTTTTGCATCCTCGTCAACGATAATGCCTTTTCCGTCAGGGTCGTTTTTCAGGCGGTAATGGGTTACTATGGCACATTCCTTGGCGAATTCTTTCACATGACTTGCCTCACGGCTGAAGAAGGATTTGGGAATGAACAGGGGGAAGTAGGCATTCACATGACCGGTCTCTTTAAACATCTTATCAAGCTGGGCCTGTATCTTTTCCCAGATTGCAAATCCGTAGGGTTTAATCACCATGCAGCCTCTGACCGCAGAGTTTTCCGCTAAATCGGCCTTGATTACCAGGTCGTTATACCACTGTGCATAATCTTCAGACCGGGGTGTAATTTCTTTTGCCATTGTTTTTGGTATGGTATTTGTTTTTGTATCTTGAAACGCAAAGAAAAATATTCTTGCCGACAAATAAAAACGGGAGGTTATCATGAAAACAAAAATCACATATACGGCAATCTTCACAATGATCCTGTTTTTCTTCCCTGCACATCAGCAGATGGCCGGGGCTACGGAATCCGGAGATCGTTTTTTATCACCTTCATTTTATTACAATCCCCAGATGATGGTCCGCACCACCGGCCATTTTCACAGCCGCTATTTCGGTGTATCATACGCTACGCGGATCAGACGATTTTATTATCCTTCGGTCAGTTTCAGCTACTATGATCCTTATTTTTCCGGTAGTTACTGGTACGGATACCAGCCTTTCTGGGGTACGGGATTTTATTTCGGTACCGGCTGGTCAGGTTTTACTTTCGGGATTTCATGGAATATACCCATCTGGTATACGCCGGTATACTATTCCGAATCATATTATTATCCTGATTACTATTCCGGTTACGATTCCTATTACTATGGGTACGGTTCCTTCTACCGGCCTTCCAGGGTTGTATACAGGACCAGAATTGTAAACAATTATTATTACGGTAACAGGTATTCCCGGAACAACAGGTATCGTTATGATCCCTGGAGATACAGGTACTCTTCCGGCAGTTACCCTGCTTCTTACCGGAGGGGAACAAATGTTAACCGGACAACCGTTAATAACAGGACTACGGTAAATAATACGACTGTTGTGAATAGAAGCCGTACGGGAAACAATGATAACGGAAACCGCAGCAATATTAATGAAAATCGCAATAACAGCCGGCGTGGCGGAGCTACGGTAAGCCATTCCGTGACCCACGTAAACAGCAACAGAGGAAACAATTCCACTACGGTAAACCATACGGTAACGACCCCTTCGAGACGGACGAATACGGTTACCCGCAACACGACGCATACAAACCCGGCAAACTCTTCTTACCGTGGTAGCCGTGGAAATACGAATAATTACCGGGGTGGCAATACCGGCAGGAGTTCAGGAAAATCGGTCCGCACTACGGTAACCCGACCGACTACCGGCAACTCCGGAAACCGTTCACGTACCACTACCGTTAACCGGCGTACCACAACGATGAATTCCCCCGTCCGTAGCAGGTCTTCGAGAAATACCCGTGTCACAACAACCAGGTCACGTTCTTCTTCAGCAAAGGGAACATCCGTCCGGCGCAGTACAACGACACATAAATCTGCACCGGCAAGGTCGTTCTCGAAAAGAAGTAAACGTACGAGTGGTACTTCGAAAAAGTCAGGCAGTTCACGCCGCAGATAACAGAAACCCTCTCAAATAAAATGGCCGGTAATTTCCGGCCATTTTATATTATCAATATTTAATCGTCATTTTTATATGATTTTTTTTTACATTTGTTTGAATCAAATGATGACTGCATGCAAATAGTGCTGACAGTATATTTGAAAGGTTAAAATAGGTTGTTTGGTATGGTATTTGCGAGTTTATTATTGAAACAGAAACTCAGGAGGGACAAAAAATGAAAGTCAGATATTTACTTATTCCGGTTCTTGGCATTTTGATGGCCGGCTGTGCATCCGGCGGCTATCTGGTCGATGATATTTACTACAATCCGTCTGACAACAGTCAACCCCAGGCGGTTGCTCCCGCCACTGACCAGGGTTATGCTGCTGTTGAGAATGAAGGAGGTTTTGCTGCACTGGATGAATACCCGGATACATATTCGGAAGATACTTTGCAATTGCCTCCGGATGAGGCCGGAATGTATGACAATGGCGGAAATGTGATCATCAATAATTATGGAATGGATTATGGATCAAGGATCAGGCATTTTTATTATCCTACATATGGATTCAATTACTATGATCCTTTCTTTTATGATCCCATGAGTTACTATTATGATCCCTTCATGTATGGTTACAGCCCGGGTTTCTCGATGAGTTATGGGTTCGGAGGTTTCTATAGCCCATGGTCTTATGCTTCTCCTTTCATGTATAATAGTTTTTACGGAGGATATGGCGGATATTATGGCGGTTACTATGGCGGTTATTATGGAGGTTACTATGGCGGTTACGGAGGATATCCTTATTACCGTGAAGTTGCCGGCAATAATAAAGGTGCAACATACGGCCATCGCCGTTCTGTTGCCAGTAACCGGAATCCTTACGGTACAACAACCGGAGGTGCTGTTAAGCGAGGGATTATTCCTTCCGATTCAAGGCGGGTTACCGGAGGGACGCGTACCAGTACAACTTCCGGTACTATGGTTACTACTCCCAGGCGTTCCGCTACAGGTACCGCTACACAGACCAGGACAAATACGGCAAAAACAGCTGCCACAGCCCGGCAACCGGCATCCAGACGGACAACCACCATGCATACTACAACACCGGTTACGCGGACAACGAGAATGCCACAAACTACACCGCACCGGACTACAACAGCTACAACCCGTCGGCCTGCAACAACTACCAGGACAAGGAGTACCCAGAGTACAGGCAGGACATACATTCCGAGGTATTCCAATACAAGGACGACAAGGCCTTCGTATAATACAAACCGTAGTGTAAGGACAACAAGGAGTATGACCCCAAGATCATATTCACCACCTGTACGTCGCGGAACATCAACCTATACCCCGACACGAAGGAGTTCCGGAAGCAGCAGTTACAGGCCTTCGTCTTCAGGACGGTCATATAGTTCTTCATCTTCATCCCGTAGCTCAGGAAGTTCACGTAGCAGTGGTTCTTCAGGTGGGAGAAGGAGATAAGTAACAGCATGTCTGTTGTATATAAAAAGATTTTGTGTGTCTGTAAACACATGACATGGAATAGTACATTATAATATTCAGCATTATGAGAAAATCAACGATAATAATGATCCTGTTTATGTTAGCCGCCGTTACGCTGCATGCGCAAAATGAAACGGATGCCCTGCGTTACGGACAGCTTTTTCGTACCGGGGGTACGGCCCGGTCACTCAGTATGGGTAATGCCTTCGGTGCCCTCGGCGGAGATATGGGGGCCCTGAGTATAAACCCTGCAGGTATCGGTGTCTTTAGAAGAGGAGCGTTCTCGTTTTCTCCTTCCTATCTCTTCGATAAAACTTCTGCAGATTACCTGGGCGAAACCCGCTCGGAGTTTGAAAATAAACTTTCTATAGGGAATGTCGGCTTTGTTTCCACTTATAACACCGGAAGAGATAAAGGCTGGGTAAGCATGAGTTTCGGTGCCACCTATAACAAGGAGACAAATTACAGTAAGCAGATTCAGATTGCAGCACGTAATAATAACGGCAGCTATCTGAATTATTTTGCCAATATGGCTGACGGATGGAACATAACAGACCTTTATGCTTATGAAGAGGCACTGGCTTACAACGTTTATCTGATCGATACGGTTAACGGAGATCCCTATGACTATGAAACCATTTTGTCCGAATACGGTGATATGGCCAATTCAACCTATGGTGAGATGCAGCGTAGAACCATCAGCCGGTCGGGTTATTCCAGTGAGTATCTTTTTACATTCGGTGCAAATTTCAGCTACAACTTTTACCTTGGTGGATCACTCTCTATTCAGTCATTGAGGTATAAACGAACGTTTACGCATAATGAAACGGATGACCAGGGTACGATCTATGAATTTGATTATTTCCGTTTTAATGATAATCTTGAAACGGTCGGAACCGGCATGGGATTGAAACTCGGATTTATTTATAAGCCGGTAAAAATATTGCGTATAGGTGGAGCCGTTCATTTCCCGGTAGTTTACAGACTTCGTGATAACTATTATACAACGATTGAAGCAGGCTATGATTTTGCCGATTCACAGGGAAACACAGTATATAATGACCAGTCACCGGATGGTAATTACACTTATCGTCTTTCTACCCCCCTCCATGCCATATTAAGCGGAGCACTTGTCTTTGGAAAACTGGGCCTGGTCAGTTTGGATTACGAATATGTTGATTATTCTAACCTGCGGTTAAGAAACGGAGAAGACGGATATGATTTTGCCGATAAGAATGATGCCATCCAGTCTGCATATACGAGTGTGCATAACCTGCGCGCAGGTGCGGAGATCAGGTTGGGCACCCTGTCCGTACGTGGCGGAGCAATGTATTCAAGCAGCCCTTACCGGTCTTCGGAATTAAACAAAGATGCTTTTACCATGTCTTACAGTGCAGGCCTGGGATTCAAAGACAGGAACCTATCCCTGGATCTGGGATATGTATTTACGGCACATAAGGAAAATTATGTACTCTATCCCAATCCACAGGGAAATTATGCCGCACTCTCAAGTGCCAGGCACAACGTAATAGCTACGATTGCTTTTCGATTTTAATCCTTCTTACCGATAGATTATTCATTACTTATTACATAGTAGGCTGATGTAGTGAAAAATTCCCGCAATAGCGGGATTTTTCCTATTATGGCCGGTAATTTCCTGGTTTTTATATTGAATTTGTAGATGTATATCGGAGGTACCAGATAAAACTGTTTTTTCAGAATAATGAGTTTTTCGCTTCGGCATATCCGTTCGAAACGCCGGATGGTAATTCCGGTTTTTTTAATCTCAATAAGGCCTTCGTTTTGCCGGGGATGACGATTAATCCACCGCAAAATGGTTTTATAAGCCGGCATAGGCAAAAGATGGATCCAGGGCAACCTTGACAGGAAACGGCTGTGGCACATCTGCTGGTGACCGCCAAACGGCATATACCAGGATGGAAATCCGAAAAAGATAATACCACCGGGTTTCAGAAATGCTTTCAGGGCACGGATCATTTTTTCCTGGTTATGAATATGCTCAAGCACATCTTTCAGAAAAATAAGATCAAAGCGCATCTCAGGATGATCTGCTGGATTGATGTTATGGATATCACTATGGATAAACCGGATTTTCCCTTTTTTAACCAGTGTGCTGGCAAATTCTTCGGCAAGTTGAATACGGGGTGCACTGAGCTCAATGCCGGTACACGTACAGCCTGCTTCCGCGAAAGGTTTCAGATTTCCTCCTTCAGCCGATCCGATTTCCATCACTTGGCATTCACGGTTCAAGTCCAGAAAGGGTTGAACAAATGGCAGAATAGAATGTCGCGCATTTTTATACTGTATTTCGTAATAACGTTTCTTATCCTGGTGAAAATCATACATCTTCCGAAACTTTTTTATCGTGTGAAAATAGAAATAATCACAGATATCGCCATAGATATCTGCAAGAGAGTCCTATTGTGCTGTGTCGACTTATATGAAAAAGCATAGGAGATCGTCTCTCCCGGTTATATCAATTTACAACATAATCTTATACGAGTCCTGCAAATCCCATAAAAGCCATCGATAATATTCCGGCAATAATAAAAGCTACGGGAATACCCTTCATTCCTTTTGGGATATCAACGAGATCAAGAGATTCGCGCATACTGGAGAGAAGTACCAGCGCCAGACCGAAGCCTATAGCTGTTGCGAAGGAAAATACGGCGGCTTCGGGCAGGTTGTAACCATTTTGTATCGTAAGGATGGCTACACCCAACACGGCACAGTTTGTCGTTATGAGCGGCAGGTAAATACCCAGGGCCTGGTACAGAGCCGGACTTACTTTTTTCAGGATGATCTCGACAAGCTGCACCAGCGCTGCAATGACGAGAATAAAAGTAATGGTCTGCATAAAGCCGATACTCAAAGGTTTCAGGATATAATACTGAATCAGGTATGTGACAATAGTGGCGATAACCATCACAAAAGCTACAGCCCCGGTCATTCCTACCGAAGTTTCAAGCCGGGAAGAAACGCCTATAAACGGACAGATGCCCAGGAATTTGGCAAGAACGATATTATTTACAAAAATGGCTGAAATAAAGATGATAATATATTCCATAGTTAATGTGTTTATGCGTTTCTACGATTCACTCTGTTCATAATGGCAATCAGATAGGCGAGGGCAATGAAAGCTCCGGGAGCCAGGATAAAGAGCAGCATACCATCGCCATGGATAAATTTTATGCCAAGCCAGGCTCCGCTGCCCAGAAGTTCCCTGATACTGCCCAGCATGAACAGGGCCAGTGTAAATCCAAGTCCCATGCCAAGGCCGTCAACAGCAGAAGACAGAACATTGTTTTTTGAAGCAAAGGCTTCTGAACGTCCCAGTACCAGGCAGTTTACAACAATCAGGGGAATAAATAACCCGAGCTCGTCGAACAGTACAGGAACAAAAGCCTGCATGATGAGTTCCACAATGGTGACGAAAGATGCGATAATAACAATATAAGCAGGTATCCTGACCTTATCCGGGATGAATCCTTTTACCATGGAAACGACAATATTACTCATAAGCAAAACAAATGTGGTGGCAAGCCCCATCCCCAGACCGTTATAGGCTGAAGTTGTAACCCCGAGGGTGGGACACATACCGAGAACCTGTACGAATACAGCATTCTCTTTAAAAATTCCTTTGGAGAAATTGTTCCACTGATTCATTGTTGACCTCCTTTCATTAATGAATTATAAGCGCGTTCCACCGCATCACAAAAAGCCCGTGAACTGATGGTAGAAGCTGTAATGGCTTGCACATCGCCACCGTCTTTTTTAACGGCAAGTTTGAAGTTTTTCGGGTTTTTACCTTCAAACTGGACACTCCAGTCCGATTTTTTACGATCCATTTTGTCACCCAGACCCGGGGTTTCTTTATGTTCCAGAACGGCAACATTGTTGATGGTCCCGTCGGGTAAAAAACCAACCATAAGGCGTATCGTTCCGCCAAAACCTTTGGGAGAAAATGTTTCCACAGCTGTTCCGACAAGCTGGCTGTCCCGGCGGGCCGGGAAAAAATAGAGTGTATCCCCATCCACGGCTTTTTTATAGACTTCCTCAACCGGATGATTATTGAATTCCGGAAGCACACTTTGCAATGCTTCATTTTTTTTAGCCAGTTTTGCGGCAGCAATAGGCCCTTTGGTAAGTTCATAAACAAATCCCAGCGAAGCAGAGGATATCAGAGTGACTACAGTAAGGGCCAGTAACATATTACCGAATGTGGATTCTCTTTTAGCCATTTTTTTTAACCTCCCCGAAACGTTTGGGTTTTATATACATATTGATAATCGGGACAAAAGCGTTCATGATCAGGATCGCAAACTGAACCCCTTCGGGATAAGCTCCATAACGTCTGATGATTACCGTTATGAGTCCTATACCTATACCATAATAGATCATGCCTTTTTTCGACATGGGCGAAGTGACATAATCGGTTGCCATAAAAACAGATCCCAGCATTAAACCACCGGTTAGTAAATGAAATAACGGGTCTGCATTGTTCCGGGGATTTGCCAGCCAGAGAATCCCGGCAAACAGGAAAACGGTGGTAAGAATGGTTACCGGGATATGCCAGGTGATGATTTTTTTAACCAACAGATAGATAAATCCAAGTAAAATAGCCGCTGCGGCAATTTCACCCATCGATCCACTCATGGCACCTATAAACATTTGCATATGTGACGGAACCTGGTCAAGCAATCCGGAAACGGCTTCTCCGTTACGCATCCCTTCTTTGAGCAGACCAAGGGGTGTGGCACCGGAAACGGCATCGCTAATGATTATATGATTCGGATTCGGGTACCGTGTTAATTGCACAGGAAAAGAAATAAAAAGAAAAACGCGACCTACGAGTGCGGGATTAAATGGGTTGTTTCCCAGCCCTCCAAAGGACATTTTCCCGACACCTATGGCAACCAGTGCACCGAGGATTACCAGCCACGGTGAAATATTGGAGGGCAGGGTCATGGCTAGCAGAAAGCCTGTAACAATAGCCGATCCGTCCTGAATAGAAGATTTTTTCCCTAGTAAATATTTCTGGATGAGAAACTCAAACAAAACACTGGAACCAATGGATACTACCGGGACGATGACAGCATCCCATCCGAAGAAATATACCGAAACAAGCCAGGCCGGGATGAGGGCAACGACTACGCCGGTCATTAGTTTCGATGTTGTCTCTTTACCATGCAGGTGTGGGGAGAGAGAAACGGTCAGGAGTTTTTTATCCATTTTTAAGGTTTTCTTGTTAAACGGTCTGTTTGCGCTTGCGAATTAATTGCCCGACCTGCATTTTTCCAAGCCGGATGTAATCCAGAAGCGGACGGTGGGCCGGGCAGGTATAACTGCATGAACCGCACTCAATACAATCCATTACCTTTTCTTTCTCAGCTTTATCCCAAAGTTTATATTCAGCCAGCGGCATCAGAAGATACGGTTCAAGGCCCATCGGACAAACAGAAATACATTTGGAACAACGAATGCAGGGATCCGCCTTTTCACGATGTGATTCATCTGCCGGCAGGAACAGAACCCCGGAGGTTCCTTTTGTTACCGGGATATCCAGATTGTTGATGGCTTTTCCCATCATTGGCCCGCCAAGAACGACTTTCCCGGTATCTTCGGGAAGGCCTCCGGCAGCGTCAATCAGCTTTGAAACGGGAGTTCCGATCCGGACAAGAAAATTTGAAGGGGTGGACAAACTGCGTCCCGTAACCGTTACGATCCGTTCAATCAACGGTTTGTTTTTCTGTACCGCTTCATAAACCGCAAAGGTTGTCCCTACATTATGTACAACGACTCCCACGTCAACCGGAAGGCCTCCGCCGGGCACTTCCCTTCCGGTGACAGCTTTGATCAGTTGTTTTTCACCTCCCTGGGGATATTTTACTTTCAAAGTTTGCACCGATATGCCCGGTTGTTTTTCGGCCAGGCCGGAAAGATATTCAATAGCATCGTCTTTATTTTCCTCAATTCCAATGACGGCATTTTTAACTTCAAGTGCTTTCATGATCAGGCGAACTCCGATCATCAGTTCATTCCCTTTTTCCAGCATCAGACGGTGGTCGGCGGTAAGGAATGGCTCACATTCCACCCCGTTAATAATGAGCATATCTGCTTTTTTCCCTTTTGGTACCCTGAGTTTGACATGGGTAGGGAATGTTGCCCCCCCCATACCCACAATGCCGGCATCCTGAACTTTTCTGATAATTTCTTCACGCGAATCCCGAATATTTTTATTTAACGAGGGACTACGATCTATGGTTGAATCCCATTCATCTCCGTCAACATCGATGATGATGGCAGTTCGTTTATAACCGGAAGCATCAATCGCGGCATCGATTTTAATAACTTTTCCTGAAACGGGCGTATGAATGTTGGCAGATACAAAACCCTGGCCCTGGGCAAGCAGTTGTCCGGTAACTACCGCAGTACCCCTTTCAACGACAGGTACAGCCGGTGCCCCGAGGTGCTGTGTCAGCGGAATAATAACCCTCGCGGGAGCAGAAATTTCTTTTATGGGTTCTCCTGCAGAAAGTTTCCATTCCGGCGGATGAATACCACCGCGGGGAAATGTTCTGTATTTGGTATTTTGCACTGTATTTTCTATTTTAATGAATCGGAATTATCGGATATTTTGCCGGATTCCCGGGTTAAAGATGTTTTCTCAGCAGCAACCGCTTCGGTTTTTATCCTGCGCGGAGGAAAGTTTATTTCAAGAATGGATACTGTCGGGCAAACCGTCACACATTTCCGGCATAAAACACATTTATCGCTGTCAATAAACGCAAGATAGGTATCCATGGAAATCGCATCGTACCGGCATTCCTTAACACATTTGGTACAGCCGATACAGGCCACGGAACAATATTGTTTTGCAATCCCTCCTTTATCGTGATTTACGCAGGAAACGAAAATCTTACGGTCTTTTTTATTTCGTTTTCTGAGTTCAATGATGTCGCGGGGGCATGCCTCGACACAGGCGCCACAGGCAACACATTTAGCATCTATGATTACGGGAAGTCCTGTTTCTTCATCCATATACATGGCATCGAATGCACAGGCTTCGACACAATCTCCCTGGCCAAGGCAACCATAAGGACAATCGGTATCGCCGGTGTAAAGACTGTGTTCTACCGCACAGCTGGATACTCCTTCATAATGATTTGTACGGGGGCGGTATTCGAAAGATCCCTGGCAGCGGACTACGGCTACCCTCGGCTCGGCTTCGACAACTTCTTTCCCCAGAATATGTGCTACCCCGGCCATGGTTTCATTACCACCAACAGGGCAGAAAAGATCATCAAGTGTTTCTGCTTTAACGCAGGCTTCTGCAAAACTGCGGCATCCCGGGAATCCGCATCCTCCACAATTGGCATGAGGGAGCGCTTCATCCACCTGGTCGATCCGGGGATCTTCATATACCTTGAATTTCTGTGCAGTAAAGTAAAGAATGATGGCTGATACAACACCTACCGTACTCAGTGTAATAATCGTGTATAAAACAACCTGACTCATATACGACCGGTTTAAACCAATTTGCGAATTTGAAAGTTATACTTTTTTCCGATCCTGGACCTTAAAAGATACAATCCCCAATAGTAAGGTATGAGAACGGCCAGGGAAATCAACCCGATGACCAGTTCATCATCAGTAATCAAATACGAAACAAATAAGGCTATGATAACAAGAAAGAAAGGAAAAATATAACCAATCATAAGTGCCTTGATCCCCAGTTTTTGTGCAAGTACAATGTTGACTTTTTCACCGACCGTTACCTGATGATCGCCCTGCCAGACTTCCACTTCCTTATCCTGTAAATCGGATGCTGAACAGAACCCTTTTAAATGGCACGTTGCACATGCAGATTTGGCTATAAAACCTACCGTGATCCTGCCGTCATGGATTTGCTTTACCGTACCCTCATGTTCAATAATTCTTTCGCTATCCATATCACGGGACATTGGAAACGCAGGCAAAAATAAAATTGTTCATGTCGTTTGATATTGATTCTTGTCATTTTTAGCACATAAACGGCTAATTTATTCTTGATTTAAATAATGAAGTATATACATAGATGAACACGAATATGGTTATTAAACAGGCCGGTTCAGAAAAAGACAAAGGTAATAAACAAGACTGTTACGGACACCTGTGGATTAACTGATCCGGCTGTAATTTTTTTGAGTGGCTGATAATTTTCTTAATTGTATCACCAGCATCTTATGATATGGCAGGCTAAGTTCCGGGTCTTCTTCCAGAATTTTTTCTGCCGATTCGCGGGCCAGTTGCAGTATCTGACCGTCCTGGGCCAGGTTTGCGATATGCAGGGTAAAAGGAATGCCGCTTTGCTGGGTGCCTTCCAGATCGCCGGGTCCGCGAATCTTCAGGTCTGCGTCGGCGATACGGAATCCATCCGTGGTTTCGAGCATAATTTCCAGCCGTTTCCGTGCTTCGTGTGTTAACTTATGCGAAACCATAAGGATACAGTACGACTGGTCAGCACCCCGGCCAACCCTGCCACGCAACTGGTGCAGTTGAGACAGGCCGAACCTCTCTGCACTTTCGATGACCATCACCGAAGCATTGGGAATATCAACACCAACTTCGATAACTGTGGTTGCTACCATAATATGGGTTTTCCCGCTGATAAAATATTTCATCGAAACATCTTTTTCTTCGGGTTTCATCTTACCATGTACCACACTGACGGCATACCGGGGAGGCGGGAAAGCTTCGACAATACTGGCATAGCCGTCTTCAAGATCCTTATAATCCATGGTCTCCGATTCCCTGATCAGTGGATATACAACATATATCTGACGGCCTTCAGCGATTTGTTGCCGCAGGAAACTGAACATACGTAATCTTTTGCTGTCGGTAAACATCAGTGTTTTTACAGGTTTCCTGCCGGGAGGCATCTCATCGATGACGGATACATCCAGGTCGCCATACAGGGTCATGGCCAGTGTCCGGGGGATGGGTGTGGCTGTCATAACCAGGACGTGTGGCAGAAGTTCGCTTTTTTCCCACAAGCGGGCACGTTGTGCCACACCGAAGCGGTGTTGTTCGTCTACGACGACAAAACCCAGCTTCTTAAACTGAACTTCATCTTCCAGGAGAGCATGCGTACCAATCAGGATATGAACCTTTCCTTCACGTAATTGCGGATGTAACTTTTCCCGGTCACTTTTTTTCGTTGATCCGGTAAGTAGCGCAACGTTGATTCCCAGGCCTTCGATCCATTTGGAAATTGTGAAAAAATGCTGGCGTGCCAGGATTTCGGTAGGGGCCATAAGACAGCTCTGGAACCCGTTATCTGCAGCGATGAGCATAGTCATCAGTGCCACCAGTGTTTTACCGCTTCCAACATCTCCCTGCAGCAGCCGGTTCATTTGTTTGCCCGAGCCTAAATCACGGCGGATCTCCTTTACAACCCTTTTCTGGGCACCGGTTAACGAAAAAGTAAGTTTCTCTTTATAAAAAGTATTCAGGAAATAGCCAACCTTATCAAAGATATATCCTTTAAAATGGCGGTCGCGGTAAACCTTTTGCTTAAGCAGATTTAGCTGAATAAAAAACAATTCTTCGAATTTGAGCCGAAACCGTGCTTTTCTGAGCCATTCATTGTCGGCCGGATAATGAATATGCAGTAAGGCTTCTTTTCGTGAAATCAAAACCAATTGTTCTTTCAGCTTGTGAGGTAATGTCTCGGGAATTGCATCAAGCGTCTGTTGCAGCAGTGTGTTTTGTAACTTATGGATGACCCGCGAGGTTAAAAAGTTCTTTTTCAGATTTTCCGTGGTACTGTACTGTGCCTGTAAAGCAGCATTTAAGCGCTTATTGATTTTTTCCTCTTCTTCAATTTCGGGATGAACCAGGTTGATCTTCCCGCTGAAAACGGTGGGTTTACCAAAAACAACATAGGTTTTGTTTTGCGGGAAAGCATCTTTCATCCATTTGATCCCCTGAAACCAGATGAGATCAATGGTTCCGGTACCGTCGGTAAATGTAGCTACCAGCCTTTTCTTACGAGGCGGGCCGGTTACTGCGATGTTCATGATCTTTCCAAGAAGCTGCACATAGGGCATATCCCCACGTAATTCATTGATTTTGTAGAATTTTGTCCGGTCAATATATTTATAGGGGAAATAATGCAGCAGGTCGTAAAAGGTGGAGATGCCCAGCTCTCTGTTCAGCAGTTCTGCACGTTTTGGTCCTACGCCGGGAAGGTATTTTATCTCTTGCTGAAGTATATCTGCCATAGGTTTCACTGATCTTCTATACAAAGGTAGAAGAACTTTCGGCTGAAAAAAACAGGATACGGAAACGAAATGAAATTTTATTCCTGAGAGAGATAAATGTTTTTTTGCCTCCACGCTGTCTGGATGCCGATTTATCGTCACGCTGAAAGGTGAAGGGGCGGCACAGCCTGCCAGCTTTTCCGCCGGGCTGAATTTGATTCTCCCTGATTTTTTTATTATCTACGTAGATAACTCAATAGGAACTACGTAGATAAAATTTAAGAACTACGTAGTTAAAAAGAAATATCTACGTAGTTCTTACCTGTCCGGCTTTATCATACCTTAGCTCCTCTCTATTATATATTTACATTTATTTTCAAACTATTTCAGGATATAAGATACTGTCCCTCCGTCTCTTTTTTCCGGCTTCAACAGTGTCCATCCTTTCTTCAGCATGTTTCGTCAGATACTGTACTGGTTAAGGTTGGAATTAAATGAGAAATATTCCTGGGATATGATTTTCTTTTCCCTTGCAGGAATAAAAAATCCTTTCCCGTTGTCTATATTTGTATATTCTGTAAATCATTTCCATGGCCAGGTTCACATCGGTTGTCCGGTATGTGTTGTTATCGCGCCATAAATATGGCTATGGGATACACAGCCCTTTTTTATATCATCTTATCAGAGAAGTGTTTCTTGATAAAACGGAATATCCTGAATACAAAAAGATTGCACATATCCGCGATAAGATGAAGCAGCTAACGGATACAACGGAAAGGGTGGATTTTGGTGCCGGTTACCAAAAAGAGATCAGAACTTCTTTTCGTCATATTGTAAAAACCTCCGCCATCCGCCCAAAATACGGAAAGTTGTTATTCCGGGTGAGTAGTTATCTTAAACCACAACGAATTCTGGAACTGGGAACATCCCTTGGAATCGGAACAATGTATCTTGCCATGGGAAACCGCGATACAACCGTACTCACCCTCGAAGGCGATCCGCTCCTTGGCAACCGGGCAAAGGAGAACTTCAGGAAACTATCCCTGGAGCGGATTCGTGTGGCGGACGGAAAATTCACGGAGGTGCTTCCGGATATATTAACGGAAAATAAACCTTTTGATCTGGTTTTTATCGACGGAGACCACAGGGGTGAGGCCCTGATGCAATATCTCGAACAAATAAGTATACATCTGAACCCCGGGGCATGTGTTATACTCGACGATATCCACTGGAATAAAGATATGGAGGAAGGATGGAAAAAAGTACGGAATATTCCCGGAGTTACCTTATCCCTCGATTTGTTGCAAATCGGTATGTTGTTTTTCAAACCGGAACTTTCCCGTCAACATTATGTAATCAGGTATTAGAAAAGGTTGCTGTAATAATTAAACTATATTATCGTTGGTATTAAGAAAAGTTTTACATTAGCAAAAAATAGCATAAATGGAACAGATTATCGGACTCACGGACATTGTTAAGAATTACTATGTAGGGACAGTTGTGGTACGTGCATTGCGGGGTATTTCACTTAACATAGACCGGAATGAATATGTTGCGATTATGGGACCTTCCGGTTCCGGAAAATCCACGATGATGAATATCCTCGGGTGTCTGGATACGCCAACCAGCGGCATCTATCTTTTAAACGGCAATGATGTTAGCAAACTGGATGATGACCGGCTGGCTGAAATACGTAACCGGGAGATTGGATTTGTTTTTCAGACTTTTAACCTTTTGCCCAGATATACGGCTCTGGAGAATGTGATGCTGCCATTAATCTATGCCGGTATGTCAAAGCAAGACCGGGTGGTAAGGGCTACGGAAATTCTTGAAAGTGTCGGGCTGGGTGACAGGATGGATCACCGGCCTAACGAACTTTCCGGAGGACAGCGGCAACGTGTGGCCATTGCCCGGGCTATGGTTAATAAGCCATCTATCATTCTGGCAGATGAACCTACCGGGAACCTCGATTCGAAAACGTCGCTTGATATAATGCGATTACTCGACGAAATCCATAAACTTGGAAATACGGTGATCGTGGTAACTCACGAAGAAACTATTGCGCTTCATGCGGAACGGATCATCAGGCTTATGGACGGTGTGATTGAGTCTGATATTAAGAATGAGACGCGAACCGTTGTCAATGTATGAAAATGATTTAGTGTGAAAATTTATACGCGTACCGGCGACCAGGGCCGGACCAGTATGCTTACCGGCCGGCAGGTAATGAAAGATGATCCCCTGATTGAAGCTTATGGGACCGTGGATGAACTGATTGCTTATATTGGCCTTATCCGGGATTTGTCAGATGATGGTCAATCCGATGAAGTGCTTTATAAAATTCAGGATGTTCTGATGAAAGGGGCTTCATTGCTTTCCGCAGGGGAAAACATTGATACGATTGACGGATTACCGGTGATTACCCGGAAAGATATTCGTTTTCTCGAACATAATATTGATATTATGGAAGCTGAGTTGCCTCTTTTAAAACATTTTATACTTCCCGGAGGTTATGTACCGGCTTCACATTGCCATATCGCCCGTACCATTTGTCGTCGTGCCGAACGCAGGGTTGTTGCTGCCGGTTTCGGGAATGACCGGATCAAAATGGTACTTCAATACCTCAATCGTTTGTCCGATTATCTGTTCGTTTTGGCCCGCTGGCTGATAAAAAAAAGCAACAATCTGGAAACATACTGGAATACAGACAGTTAGAGTTTTGCAAATCTATTGTTTTTGTAAATAAAATTTTTATATTTGCAAAATTTTAAAGGGAGTATGTAAAGATTCCAGAAAATTTTCAGGATATGTATTGGACACTTGAATTGGCTTCGAAACTTGAAGATGCTCCTTGGCCGGCCACCAAAGAGGAGCTTATTGACTTTGCTATCCGTTCGGGAGCTCCCCTGGAGGTTATAGAAAATCTGCAGGAGATTGAAGATGAGGGTGAGGTATATGAAAGCATTGAGGATATCTGGCCTGATTATCCAAGTAAAGATGATTTCTTCTTTAATGAAGATGAATATTAAGCAAAAGGGGCCGGCCGGCCCCTTTTTTTATCCTTTTTTTGTATTGATGCTCAGTCTTACTTATATTCCCTGCCCTCTTTATTTGAAAACATCCTCACGTGACTTGGGGCGCAACATTTCCCTCCAGCGAAATCCTTTCAGTTTTTGCTCTGCCGGCCTGGGTTTTTCAGGAGGGTCCAGAATCCCGTTGGGTTTATTAAGTAAGGTGATTCTCGAGATCTGATTATTATTGACCAGGATCGTTATATTTGAACTTTCCGCTTTGTTAAATCCTATCAGTTCACCGTTATCTTCGGGATAATAAATGGTTTGTCCGTTACCTTTTACATCGATTTTATATAATGCATTATCACGAAAATAGCCGATCATATTTTTCCCTTTGATCTGGTTAAAATGCAAAGAGTCCTGTCTGGAAATAATAAATGAATGGGTAAACATCTCAATCCGGTCAGGTCGGGAATTTCGTGTAAATAACTCCATATAGTCCGCAGACAACTGGTTGCCTTCGGTCCAGAGAACCGGTGAACCATTCATCCGGATTACCGAATCGGCAAAGTTGTAGGCAAGTGAGTCGCAGTATCCCTGCAGATCAGTCCGGTATATCCAGACACCGTAGTAAGCACTCAGGATCCTGTATTTTCCTGAGATGTCGGGGAATGAACGTAACGTATCTGCATGCAGGTATAAGCTGTCTGTTTCCCCAACCTGAATAAACAGGGCACTATCCGTAATCACCGTTCGCTCCGGATCTTCCCAGTAATAGGCTGTATTCCCTTTCAGTATGATGTTCTTCACGGTATCGGTAAGTTCCACATGTCCGAGTCCGTATCCGTATTTCCGGTGTTTATCATAGTAGAGCGTATCGCCGAGGACAGTATGTTCTTTTGTCTCAAGGCGGGCGTTCATTGAAAACTTTGAGATATCCTTATCGAGGTCATACCACCCCCGTTCACAGTAAATAAAAAGGCTGTCTCCCTTTATTTCCGTGGGCCCGAAAAATCGGGTAGTATTTGTGGCTGTGTTGTAATGTAACGTATCTGCATGGATGACATACTCGGGTGTGGTAATGACCACATTGCCACGGTAGTGATACGTTTTACTCTCACTGAAATAAAATCCTTCACGGCTTTTCAGAATATTGTCATCATCCTTGATAACCCCTCCGGTCAGGTAATAACCGGTGTTGTTCTGCAGGTCAAAGTTGAGCTTATTGGTGGTAAGCACCGATTCGTTATCAACCAGTCGAACGTTACCCACAACTACGGCTTTTTCCGAATTTCCATCATAATGGATATAATCACCATAGAGGAAAACGGTGTCTCCCTGATTCAGAAAAACATTTGAATAAGCCTCTACGATATTGGTAGATTCGTAGATAAGGGCACTGTCACACTGCATAAATACATCCTCATGTTGCAGCCTGACCTGTCCGGCCAGTTTCCGGGTATCTTTTAGCCGGTCAATGATCAGCTTATCGGCGTGAAGTATATTTACCCGGCTTTTTTCCTGTCCGTATAATAAAAATATGCCTGTAGTCAGGAACCACAAAAGAAAAATAAGAAAACGTCTGACAGATAGCGGTAGCATATTGGCCCCATTTCTTCCCGGATTTATTTTATCCAGCCCTTATTCGTAAAATCACAACCTTTATAAGCATCATCTATCCGGATATAGGTTGTTTTTTGTTTGTCTTTAACCCAATCCGTAAATACCTGCTGTTGTTTTCCGGACTTGGCCATATTTTGCAACAGATCGTAGTCCAAATCCAGGTTGGCTTTATGTGCGGGGATAATTTTTTTGATCTTTATGATCTTGAAAACAATATTTCCCGCCTGGTCCATGGTTTGAAAAGGATCGGAAACTTCTCCTTCCTTCATTTTAGAGATGACCGATGCCGTTGTCTGATCAACCTGGCTCAGGTCAAATCTGGTGTCTCCGGTCTGTGGGTTGATCAATAATCCTCCGGTAGTTTTGGTGTTTTCATCTTCGGAATAAAGCCAGGCAGCCCCTTTAAAAGTGAGCGAATCAACGCGAATTTTGTGTGCTACGGAATCCAGCAGATCGTTTGCCCGGGTAACGGCATCAGGTGACAGTTTGGGTTTTACCAGAATATGACGTACCCGTATGCGGTCTCCCTGACGTTCTATCATTTGAATAATATGATAACCAAACTTTGTTTCAACGATGGGGGAAACCTGGTTTTTCTTCAGGGAAAAGGCTGCTTTGGCAAAATCCTTGTCTAATTCGGCTTTTCCCTGAAAACCAAGATCACCACCATGCGAGGCTGATCCCGGATCTTCTGAATACAGAATAGCCAGGGTGGCAAAATTTTCCCCTTCCACGATTCTTTTACGAAGTTCAAGAAGTTTCTGTCGCGCAGCCAGACGAGCTTCTTCAGAATAGGGAGGGTTGATTTTAATTTCCTGGATCTCATATCGTACAGGTATATCCGGCAAACTATCCCTGGGTGTTTTGCGATAAAATGCACGAACCTCACCGGGAGTCATTTTAACATCAGAAATAATCTGGCTTTGCATTTGCTGGGTAAGCAATTGTTCACGCACGGGATCACGGAAGTCTTCTTTTATTTCCAGATAGGATTTATGAAAATACTGTTCCAGTTTTTCCCTGGAACCGATTTGACGGATAAAATATTCCAGCCGTCCGTCCAGTTCCCTGTCAACCTGGCCTTCGTCCACTACCAAACTGTCCACTTTTGCCTGGTGAAGGAGCAACTTCTGCAGCATGATATCTTCCAGTATCTGACACTTCGGGTCACCCGCCGGCGGAAGCATTCCCTGTGCTTTCATCTGGAGATACTGGCTCTCAATATCCGATTCCAGGATGATGCTTTCTCCTACGATGGCAACAATCTGATCGATAATCTTTTCCTGGGCGAACAGTGATGTCTGGATGGTAACTGCAAGAAGGCCAAAGACCAGGAGCCCTGATATTTTCCTCATACTTTCTGTTTTAGTAAATCTCAAATTCATTCCGGTTTAACGCATCGGAATAGATATTATTTTCCAGCTCCTGAATAAACGTAAGTTTCCGTTCATTGAGTATGGTGTTTTTAATTTCATCAGCCACATATTCAACCGGAGCCGGTGTGCCACGCAAATGATATTCGTTAATTCGAACAAAATATTGATAAACAGAGTCTTTGGCTTCAATGAATCTGTTCGTTCGTAAAAACCGTTCCTGGTTGGTTACCCGGTATGGGATCTTTTCAAGGATTCCGCTGAAGGGAATCCACGCCTCGTTAAAATCGTCGAATTTAGTTGCATACTGAAAGCAATAGCCTTCCAGCTTGTTATAATCCTCGGGTTTGTCCGAACGATACCATTTACGGACATTCGACAGGTTGGCAATAGTGAGGGGAATTTGTATATAGAGTGCTTTTACGATATTATTGTTAAGCCGGAAAAGGTCAGTATGTGCATCATAAAAGGCCTGTAACGTGGAATCTGCAACGATGGTATCCATTTTCTGGTTGATCATCGCCTGCTCATAATGATGAATGTAAAGAGAATTCCTTGTTTGAACAACTTGTTCCAGGATTTTTTTCTGGATCTGATTGGGAAGATTTTCTTCTGCATGTTGTACAATCAGCTCACGGGTAACCCAGCTTTTAACATAATTTTTTACCATCTGGATGCTGTCTTCGGATGACAGACCCTCAGGGAAATAATCCGGGACTTCCGAAGCATACAGATACGATTGTCCAACCCTGGCCAGAAGTTTTTCATTATTATGGCTTGTTTCATGCGGGTTGCACGAAACAAGAATGATTATTCCTGTGGCAGCAAGCAGGAGGGAAAGAATATTGGATTTCATAACCCCGTTAAATTTTATTTTTTATTCCTGATAAAACATCCTGATGTATGACTACAGGATATTTTTTTCTAAGCCGGATGATCCATTGCTTTTCCAGGTAATCCTGATAATCGGCTGTCACAATTCCCCTGATTTCATCCAGTGGTTTCGGTTCTTCAGGAAAGATTTCTTTTGTATTGACAATATAAAAACCATTTTCTTTCCTGATCATACCTGAGATTCCTTTTTCCCATGACAGGGATTTACCAAATCGCTGATCTGAAATCAGCAGGGTATCCGTCTCGACGGAAATGCCTGCATTTTTGTTTTTATATTTTTCAATGAGCTGTTTATCTGTTAACTTTTTACGTGATACCTTTCGGATATCTTTTGTTAAAGATTTAGCGAAACGCGGATCATTAAAATGGTAAATAGTAGCCATTTGTCTTTTTTCAGTCATGTATGCATTCTTATGGGTATTGTAATAGGCTTTCAGTCCTGTGGTGTCATGCGAAGCTTTCGACCACACCTTTCTGTCCATAATTTCAAACAACAACATCCCGTCGTGATATTCCTGCATAATGGCCCTGAATTCCGGATTTGTATTTTCCAGCTGTGATTTCTTATAAGCCAGCAGACGATTACTGAGAAGATTTTCAAAAGTTTTGAAAATAAAATGGTGTATTGATTCTGATGGTTTGGGGTGGGATTTGTTTAGCGTTTTTAAGAAATCCTTCATGGTTACAGAGAATCCGTTCCCTGTGGCAAGCGGTTTCTCATAATCTGATGATGGTACTACGGGGATGAAATGGTCATTATCCAAATCTCCATTTGCTGCAACCTGGTCCAGCAACGCAGAATCCACCATGACCTGATATTTATTTATCAGTTTTTTTACCAAGGCCGTTTTTGCCATTTGTCCACGGTCTGATGAAAGTACTTTTCGTCGCAGGGATTCAGATATTTCTTTATAGGCAGGGAGTTCCTTTTTATCCAGAAGTTTGATGATATGCCATCCGTATCCGGTTTGGACCGGTTCGGAAATATCCCCGGGATTCTTCAGTGCAAAGGCAGCCTGTTCAAAAGCCGGGATCATCTTACCGGTTCCGAACCATGGTAAGATACCGCCGTTTTTTGCCGAGTTGTAATCATCAGAGTATTTACGGGCAATGGTATCGAAAGATGCACCGGCTGTCAGTTGCTTGTAAATATTTTTGATCTTTTCATATGCCTCTTTTTGTTTCTCCGGTCCGGAGCTTCGGGGTACCGCAACCATAATATGAGCGACCTTAACCGTTCCGGGGTTAAGACGCTTATCGTTCAGTCGTATGATATGATATCCGAAACGTGTTCGTACCGGCATGGAAATTTCACCGGGCTGAAGGGCATAAACAGCTTTCTCGAAAGGATAAACCATTTGCAGGGCCGTAAAGTATCCCAGGTTTCCGCCATTGCTCTTGGCAGAAGGATCATCGGATACGGCCCGGGCCATCTGCTCGAAGGGGGTTCCTTCAAGGATTTTTTGTCGCACCTGTATGATCCGGGTATAAGCATCCAGGGTATCGGCAGGCGAAGCTTCCATGCCACAACGGATCAGAATATGGCTTGCATTGACTTCATAGCGCATATGGTTATATGCTTCATGAACCATCATCTCTATGGTACTGCTGTCTAACAGATAGGGTTTGACCAGTTGTTCCCGGTAGCCGGCAAGTTCTTTTTTAAAACCGGGAAGGGTATCAAGTCCCATGTTTTCCGCTTCGGCCACTTTTAATTTAAAGTCAATAAACCGTTGAAGGTAAGTATCTATATCTTCCCTCGTACCAACAGCCTGAGTATTGTTTTTCTCGTACATATGTAAAAATTCACTTACGCTGACAGGTTTATTGGCAATAGTAAGCAGGACGGGATCATCACCGGTCCGTCCGATTCCGAAAGCCGGAAGATTTGCAATAAGCAGCGCCGGAATAAATAAATACGGGATAATCTTCTTCATATTTTTTCAGTTCAATTATAATTCACGACTATAGTTAGGGGCTTCACGGGTGATGGTAATATCATGGGGATGGCTTTCGATCATTCCGGCATGTGTGATCTGTATAAATTTGGCTTGTTGCAGTTGATCAATGTTTAGGGCGCCACAATATCCCATTCCGGCTCTGAGCCCGCCAACAAGCTGGTAAACAACCTCGGCAAGGGTGCCTTTATAAGGAACACGGGCAGCAATACCTTCGGGGACCAGTTTTTTCAGGTCATCCTCCATATCCTGGAAATAACGGTCTTTAGATCCCTGTTGCATGGCTTCCAGGGATCCCATTCCGCGGTAGGATTTAAATTTCCGGCCGTTATAAATAATGGTTTCTCCGGGAGATTCCTCTACGCCGGCAAACAATGATCCGGCCATGATAGTGCCTGCACCTGCTGCCATGGCTTTTACGATGTCTCCGGAATAACGGATTCCTCCATCGGCGATGATAGGAATGTCTTTGTCTTTCAAGGCTGCAGCAACATCAAAAATAGCAGTCAGTTGGGGCATGCCTACACCGGCTATTACCCTTGTTGTACAGATGGATCCGGGGCCAATCCCGACTTTTACCGCATCGGCACCTGCATCTGCAAGCGCCAATGCTCCTTCGGCTGATCCTACATTACCGGCTACAATATCGGTGTCCGGGAATGCATCTTTCAATTTTCTTACAGCATTAATAACCCCTTGCGTATGACCATGGGCAGTATCCACCACCAGGGCATCAACCTGCATCTCAACAAGCTTTTCCGCACGTTCCAGTGATTCGGTAGTTGCCCCGACAGCAGCAGCTACCCGAAGTCTTCCCTGCACGTCTTTACAACTGTTGGGCCTGTCTTTGGCCTTGGTGATATCCTTGTAGGTAATTAATCCGATCAGTTTGTTTGAATCATCAATGATGGGCAGCTTTTCAATCTTGTGATGCTGGAGGATATCTGAAGCCTGAGCCAGGTTGGTTTTCTGGTTGGTAGTGACAAGGTTCTCGTGGGTCATTACTTCTGTTATGGGCCGGTCTCCTTTTTTTTCAAACCTTAAGTCACGATTCGTAACAATACCAAGCAGCGTATTGTCTTTGGCAACGACCGGTATCCCGCCAATACCAAATTCCAGCATAAGTTTTATGGCATCCCTTACGGTTGCGTCTTTGGAAATGGTGATCGGGTCGAAGATCATAACATTTTCAGCGCGTTTAACCTTACGAACCTGACCGGCCTGTTCGGCGATACTCATATTTTTATGGATAACACCAATACCCCCTTCCCGCGCAATGGCAATGGCCATACTGGCTTCGGTAACCGTATCCATAGCCGCAGAAACTATGGGTATGTTCAGGGGTATGTTCCGGGTGAATTTCGTGGTTAACACTACCGACCGGGGCAAAACTTCCGAATACGCTGGAACAAGTAAAACATCATCGAATGTAAGTCCCTCTTTTATAATTCTTTGCATGTTGTGTGACATTCGGCTGATTTTTATAATTTTAGATGGCACAAAATACAAAAAATAAGTGGAAGCCGTAAAGGACGGCTTTAAAAATTAAGGTCTCGCGGCTTTTGCTACCATCTGGTTCCGGATTATGGATATGTATTTGCAAATATTGGAAAAGTATTGGGGGTATAAACGCTTTCGCCCGCTGCAGGAAGAGATCATCCTGTCCGTAGCAAACGGCCACGATACCCTGGGGCTTATGCCTACCGGCGGTGGGAAGTCCCTGACTTTCCAGGTCCCTGCCATGGCTAAAGAAGGATTATGTCTTGTAGTGACACCCCTGATTGCCCTGATGAAGGATCAGGTTACCCGCCTGAGAAGCATGGGTATCAAAGCGCTGGCAGTATATTCGGGATTAACGCGTGAAGAAATTGACGTTGCCCTGGATAACTGTATTTTTGGCGATTTTAAATTTTTATATGTTTCCCCCGAACGTCTCGGAACTCCAATCTTCCGCTCCAGGGTGCAGGAGATGAACATCAATATGATTGTGGTAGATGAAGCTCATTGTATCTCGCAGTGGGGATATGATTTCAGACCTTCCTACCTGCGGATAGCAGAATTGAGAGAACTGATACCCGGCATACCCGTATTGGCACTTACGGCTACCGCAACTCCCGGTGTTGTGGACGACATTATGGAAAAGCTGAAGTTCAGGGAAAAAAATGTTCTCCGGATGACGTTTGCAAGAAAGAATCTTGCTTACATGGTCCGGTGGACAGAGGATAAAAACGGAGAACTTCTGCGGATGGTCACCAGCCTCCGCGGTAGCGGGATTGTTTACGTCCGGACACGTAAACATGCCCGTGAGGTGGCCCTTCTGCTCAAAGACCATAAAATTACAGCAGATTATTATCACGCCGGACTGAGCCACGAATTGCGCGACCGGAAACAACACAAATGGACAACCGGAAATTTTCGCGTTATAGTAGCTACAAATGCTTTTGGTATGGGTATTGACAAGGCTGATGTACAGTTTGTGATCCATATGGACATCCCGGATTCTCTTGAAGCTTTTTTCCAGGAAGCCGGAAGGGCGGGGCGCGACGGAAAAAAAGCTTATGCTATCCTGCTGGCAGCGGGTAATGATGAGTTGAAACTGAAAAAAAGAGCCGAAGTAAATTTTCCCCCCGTAAAAACCATTAAAGAGGTTTACGAAGCGCTGGGAAATTATTTTCAGATCCCTGTCGGCGCTGCTAAAAACCAGGTCTTTGATTTTTCAATCACCGATTTTGTCTCGCGTTATAAGTTTAACGTAATGATCGCTTTTAACAGCCTGAAATTTCTGGAACGGGAGGGCTATATTGAGGTTACCGAAGATATCAATAATCCCTCAAGGGTGCATTTCCTCGTTTTACGTGACCAGTTGTATAAATTTCAGGTGTCCAATTCTCATTTTGATGCATTTATCAAACTGTTGCTGCGGAGCTATACCGGTATGTTTACCGAATTTGTTCCTGTCTTTGAAGATGATCTTGCCCGGAAAAGCCGTATGCCGGAGGAGACGATTCGTGATTTTCTGATCAAACTCAGCCAGCAGCAGATCATCAGGTATATTCCCCGGAAAAAAACACCTTTGATCATATTTACCGAAGAACGGCTGGATAATAAAAACCTGTGGATATCCCCTGAAAATTATAAACTGCGGAAGGAAAATTACTTTCGCAGGCAGGAAAAGATTTGGGATTACGTGACCAACAGGAATATGTGCAGAAGCCGTTACCTGTTGGATTATTTCGGTGAAAAAGAAACAGAAGAGTGTGGTATTTGTGATATCTGCCGCGAGCAACAAAAATCCGAACCGTCAAAAGAAGAATTCGACCATATCCTGAAAGAACTGAAGATCATTCTGTCTGAAACACCCCTCGATCCCGATGAAATAGTTGATATCCTGAAGGTATCCAGAGAGCATTTGGTTATAGTGATTCGCTGGATGTTGGACAACGGTGAGGCCGAATATATTGAAGGAGAAAAAATCAGGCTGTTATCATAAGGTAATCCTTATGTCGAACCCGGGTGCATAAATTGTTTTACGGCCTGGGTTCTGAAATGACAGGAAAACCCCTATTTTTGCAGTATAATCATTGATTTTATGCTGATCTTTCCTCCCTGTCTCCCGGATCTTGTGCCAAAAAACGCATGGCATCATGGGTAACATGAGGAAATTTCCCTTACATAACATGGTTATGAGATGCTTGCCTTTCCCTGTTTGTATAGGATTTATACGAATATCTACGTAGATATATCTACGTAGATACTGTGCTAAAATCCGATTTTTATAAATTCAATTCCGATTTTAAAATTTGATTCAAAGGTTTTTCCCATGCGTAAAAGTATATTACTTTACAATTATGAATTGTCCGGAGCCTCACATCAGGGTTTGCAATATGTCGGGGGAAATAAAAGACTCATTGCTGAATATTGTCAGGGTTTAGGTAACGTTACCTGTAACGAATCCTGAAATTATGTTTAATTTCGCACGCTGTAAACCATAGTACATGCTGAGACCTACGATAAACAAAGAAGAAATTGCGAAACTTCCGTTGTGTGGATTTGAAGGAGAGGTAGTGGTGGTGGACAATATTACCCGGTGGCAACACTGGAAGGAGGATATTCTTTCCCATGATGTGCTTGGTTTTGATACCGAAACACGCCCTGCCTTTAAGAAAGGACAGCGAAATGAAGTTGCTTTGATCCAACTGGCTACAGAACACCGGGCTTATCTTATCCGGCTTAATAAAACCGGTTTCCTCCCGGGGCTGGAAAAGTTATTCTCAAGTGAGAACCGGTTAAAAATCGGTGTGGGGCTGCGTGATGATATTCGCGAATTAAAACGCCTGTACAATTTTAGAGAAAAGGGGTTTATTGACCTTCAGAATTATGTCCGGGCTTTCTCAATCGAGGATTCGAGCCTGGTAAAGATTACAGCCATTGTTATGGGTTGCCGCATTTCCAAGTCACAGCAGCTTTCCAACTGGGAAGCAGCGTTCCTTTCGGAAAAACAAATGCGCTACGCCGCTACCGATGCCTGGGCAGCATATATGATTTACCGTAAATTGCAACAATTCGTAACCACTGATGAGGACTAAAATCGTACTTCGCTCAGGCAAGGACCAGTCATTGCGCAGGTACCATCCATGGGTATTCTCCGGGGCAATAAAAAAGATTTATGGCCCTTTGTCCGAAGGAGATGTTGTGGATGTTGAGGATAATAAAGGTGAGTTTCTGGGTATGGGACATTATGCCCCGGGAAGTATTGCCATACGGATTATTTCGTTTTCCAGGGTTGATGCTGATCGCGATTTCTGGAAACAGCGCTTTGTAGCGGCATACCTTATGCGGAAGGAGATGAAGTTGGCCGGGAATCCCGAAACCAATGCATGGCGGCTTGTTTATGGAGAGGGTGATCTTCTGCCCGGCCTGATCATCGACTATTATGCCGGTATGCTGGTGATGCAGTTTCATTCCGTTGGAATGTACCGGCAAAGAGAACGTTTTGCTGAGCTGTTGCGCGAGATCATGGGAGATGAGATCATCGGGATTTATGATAAAAGTGCTGCAACCCTGCCTTTTAAAGCTGATATAAAACCCCGTGATGAATGGTTGTACGGGAAAAAACAGAAAGAAGCAGAGGTGCTGGAATATGGGAACCATTTCCTGGTGAACTGGACGGAAGGCCAGAAAACCGGGTTTTTTCTTGACCAGCGCGAAAATCGTAAACTTATTCGTCGTTTATCGAAAGGAAAAGAAGTGCTCAATCTTTTCGGATATACCGGTGGATTTTCGGTTTATGCCCTCCGCGGAGGTGCTTCCCATGTGGATACGGTGGATAGTTCACGCAAAGCCATCGACCTGAGCAAAATAAATGCGGAGATAAATTTTGGCAAGGATGCACCCCACCGTGGTATCGTTGCCGATGCTTTTGATTATCTCGAAAAAAGTGGTAATAATTACGATCTGATCATCCTTGATCCGCCTGCCTTTGCCAAACATAACAATGTGCTACCCAATGCCCTGCAGGGTTATAAACGGCTGAATGAAAAAGCTTTCCGGAAAATCAGGCCGGGAGGGATCATCATGACTTTTTCCTGCTCGCAGGTTGTCAGCAGGGAGAATTTCAGGAAAAGTGTTTTTGTTGCTGCTGCCAATGCGGGGAGGGAAGTAAAAATCCTTTTCCAGCTTTCGCAGCCGCCGGATCACCCGGTAAACATTTTTCATCCCGAGGGAGAGTACCTGAAAGGATTGGTGCTTAGAGTGGGGTAAGAATTTCCTGCCGGTTATTTCCTACTTTCCGGTCCCGGTCTTTTCCGTTTCTTCCAGGATTCCGGTATAGACTTTATTGTATTTGTCAATGAGCCGGGCCTTATCGGTATGGGAAAGTTTGACGATATGTCCTGCATTTTCCCTGGCTTGTTCCGGTGTCCTGATGCCGGGAATTACCGTGTTTATTTCCCGAAAGCTCAGAACAAAGCTTAAGCTTAAGGCAGCTTGCGAGATACCATATGCCGCTGCCATATCACGCACAACAGAGAGTTCCGGAATAATCTTTTTCAGGATATCGGGTGTCAGGCGGAAGCTGCGGTGGTCGCTTTTCTCAAAGTGCGATTTCAGGTTGATCTTTCCTGTCAGCAGGCCGAATTGCAGGGGCATACGGGCAATGATTCCATATCCTGCACCGGCAGCCTTTTTCAGAAGGGGCATAGCCCTCTGGTTGAGAATATTGAAAACAAGCTGAAACCCGGACCCGAGCTGATACCGGATCATATATTCCGCTTCGGGCCCGGGATGATAGGTATTCAATGATACGCCCCAGTAGCGGATCTTTCCCGCTTTTTTAAGATTCTCAAGTGCGGCAATACATTTTTGTTTCTTAAGGTCAGAAACTTTTGCCGTGTGCAACTGGTAAAAATCAATGGCTTCCCGTTTAAGACGCCGAAGACTTTCCTCACAGGCTTTTTGAATATGACCGGGTGAATAATCCGTATAAATGGTTTGATCTGTACTGAGACGGTGTCCCACTTTTGAAGCGACAACGACATCCTCACGGTTTCCCAGTGTTTTTCCCAACAGGATTTCGGAATGTCCGAGCCCGTAAAAATCAGCGGTATCAAAAAAGGTGATGCCCTGGTCGAGAGCTTCGTGTATGGCCCGTATGGATATCCGGTCGTCGGTTTTCCCCCAGCCGATGGGGATATCCCCGGCAAATGCCGGTCCGCCGATGGCCCAGGCGCCAAAACCGGTGGCGCTGACCGTTAGTTCGGTTTTTCCGAATTTCCGGTATTCCATAAGTATGATTTTACCGCGTAAATACCCATCTGTTTTCATCCGAGAGATTGGCATCGAAACCATATCCCTCCCAGTCGAAGGTTTTGATCTCTTCCGGATCACTCAGCCTGTTTTCTAAAATAAACCGGGTTAACCGTCCGCGGGCAAATTTGATATACATGACCAGTGATTTGTATTCCCCTTCACGAAATTCTTTAAATACCGGTCGAATGACCCGGGAATTGAGTTTTGCAATATCAACAGTTTTAAAATACTCTTCAGAAGCAAGGTTTATGATCACATTTGACCGGATATCTGCCAGTTGATTCCGGATAGCTGAAGTTACGTTTTCCTGCCAGTATTCATATAAATTTTTTACACCGGAGGGTTTGATCCCGGTTCCCATTTCCAGGCGGTAAGCCTGAATATTATCGCAGGGTCGAAGGATACCGTACATGACCGAGAGGATGCGCAAATGATTTTTTGAATATTCCCATGCATCCTGACTAAGCGTTATGGCACTCAGGCCACTGTATGCATCTCCGTTATAAGCCAGTAACGCAGGTTTGACAGCGGCAGGCAAAGGGTTATCCTGCCATGAGGCAAAGCAAGCGGCAGCTTTAAGTGCAAGTTGCGGATTGATTTTGAGACGGGTTTCCAGTTGTTTCGGTGAATACTGCTTCATAAAGGCTGCCAGCCGGTTGGCTTTCTCAATGAATGCAGGCCTTGTCCCCTCCGACAGATGATTATTGTCTTTTCCGGTATTTAATCGTTTGGCGGGTGACAGCAGTATAAGCATAGACAGTGTGTTTAACAGGTCAAATAAATAAGGGAGTACTTCTAAATCGGAACCCCGGAAAAGAGGTAAAATCTTTGCTAAAGTAAAAAAAAAACAAAACAAAACTAATTTTTTGATATTTTCTGCTGTCATATTTTCCCGGTGAGCCAGGAAGCCGGATATTTCTTACTTTTGATTTTTATGCATCCATACTAAGGAGCTTATGATCACACCATATAAAAAAGATTTGCAGTATGCGAAATTCTGTGCTTACGGATTTTTAAAGAATCTCCGGTTATTTGAGCCATTTCTTTACCTTTTTTTTCTGGAAAAAGGGCTCAGTTATTTGCAAATCGGAACGCTGATTACCATTCGTGAAGTGATACGCAATATTTTTGAAATTCCTTCCGGCATTATTGCAGATGCACTAGGCCGGCGGCGTACGATGATCGCTTCCTTTACGATGTACATTGCGTCGTTTGTTGTTTTTTACCTGGCGGGAGCCTACGGTTTGCTGGCGGTTGCCATGGTTTTTTTTGCCATAGGCGATGCATTCCGGACAGGGACACATAAAGCGATGATTTTTACCTGGCTGGAGGTGAACGGCTGGACAGGGTATAAAGTGGAATATTACGGACATACCCGGTCGTGGTCACAGCGTGGGTCGGCGTTATCCTCGTTGTTGGCTGCTGCGGTGGTATTCTGGTCGGGGCATTACCGCATGGCTTTCCTGATCTCGGTAATCCCTTACATGTTCGACCTGATCCTGATGATCTCCTATCCGGCGGTACTGGAAGGGCCGGGCTGGCAGAAAAGCAGCAGTAAACTTTCCCATGCTATCGGTGAAGTATTCAGGCAATTATTCCTCTCCCTGCGTCAGCTGGGTAATATTCGCCTGCTCATGAATACGTCACTTTACAGCGGGTTGTTCAGGACGGTGAAGGATTATTTCCAGCCGGTACTGGCAGCCCTGGCAGCAGTGCTGGCAGGTAAACTTTCCGGAATGGATGAGGCCGGGGTTACCGCCCTGCTGGTCGGGGTGATCTATTTCTTTCTTTATCTGGGTACGGCTGCCGTCAGTGCCCGTTCGGGAGGCTTTTCCCGGCGGTTTCCTTCCCTGTACGGAGTCCTGAATGCAACATTGATTACCGGGTTGCTGATTGTTTTTGCTGCCGGCGCAATCTGGTTAGTCCCTTATCCCTGGCGGTGGATCGTTATTATCCCGTTTGTGCTGATTTACCTGCTGGAAAATGTCCGCCGCCCCGTAGCTGTTGCCTGCATTGCCGAAAGTCTTCCGGGTGATATTCTGGCAACGACTCTTTCGGTCGAGTCCCAGACCCGGAGCCTGGTGGCTGCTGTCCTTGCGCCATTGCTGGGATTCATTGTGGATAAATCGGGGATTGGCGGAGGTCTGATTGCTGTTGCATCCTTTTTAATTATTTTGTTTCCCCTGGTGCGGATGCATCCGGCCAAAGAATAATCAACATTGTGAAAAAAGCACCTGATCTTTTATTATTTATTCATGATCTGGTACGTTAATATAATATCCTTATTTTATGCAACAAGGATAATATTTGCAGGCACTTATCGTACAGTATCTGGAGAAATATCCGGGGGGGAATAACGGGAATAGATCTCATGTAATCTTGGCAATAACTTATTAATACCGGGAAGATATTTGCTGTCCGGGAAACGACGCTTAAATTGATCATACCTTCTTTCAACTGCTGAAAAAGGTTCCTTTAACGAAACCTTTCCGAATTCTGATGCAAAGCAAAGTTCATAAAGCGCCGGTTCAAGATATTTTTCTGCTACGATAAGTTCTTCATCCTGGCTTGATACAGGCAGGGAATCTCCCAGAGATTTGTACCAAAGGTAACTGTCTAACAATTCAATATAATTCTGGTTTACCATAAAATATTTCAGATTATAAGGATACATCTTAAACAATTCGGCAAGCAAATCCTGATATGCCTTTTCCCTGATGTTAACGGGGTAAGAAATAACATGCTGATAATGACCCAGTGAGCTTGTTTCACGCTGATATGATCTTTGCCTAAGGATGCTGAGAAGTTCCTTAAGGTAAGTGAAAGTGACATGGTCTATAATAGCTTTATACCTGATTTCATTAATATCACCGGGTTTTCCGATGGCTTCAAGTTTCTGCAGATCCGGCTGCATCCGAAGTTCAAAATGGTCCAGAATGGTTTCGGGATCCGTATCCGAGTAAAGCTGATCAAAATCGCCGTGGCCGGTTTGATATTTTCTACGAAAACGGTAATCAAAATCATTCAGAAAAAGCTGTACTTTGGCATCTTTTCCAATGATAACCAAAGGAATAGAGTCGGATGTGCTTAAGGTGACGGTATACTTATCACCCGGCAGGATAAAAAGAGAAGCAGTCCGGCTAAAACCTGAGGTAGCAGGTTGAATTAAGATTAAATTTAAAACCGGGTTCTCTATTTTAATAACCGCACTTCCCAGGGAATCAAGACCGATCCTGTTCCATCCCCAGATAGGATAAGCCCCGATTCCATCCCGGGATACATAGTAGGCAACAGAATCAATATTCAGATCCTTTAATTCAACATGGATTGTGGTGACAGGCGGTTTTTCTTTACAACTGATGAGCAGGATGATCATTCCGATTATCCAAATCACAGATTTTTTTTTCTTGTTCATGGCTATGTGATTCTATGATTACAACAGGTTACCGGCGAATGGCAGATAAAAACGAACCACCATGTGCCGGGTACGGACAATTGTATATCCAAATTTATAAAAAATAAACTTTAATTAACTGTCTTTATGTCTTTTAATTTTCCAATTTTCTCTTATCTGAAAATAATTGGGTGTTTCCCTGATTTGGCGTATTTTTGCGGAACATCATCTGAAAAATGAAAAAATTTTTCATTACCGCTATACTGCTTTATCCCCTGCTGACATGTGTCTCCGCCCAGCCTGTACTGGAGATATTACATAATAAAATTTCGACCAACATCTTCAGTATGGTCTCGCGGGATATCGGCACGGAAGGTAAATATCATCCGGCCATCATGCACGGACTGATGTATTCCAGGGATCTGTTACAAAATAATTTTGTCAGGGTTAAATTCAATTATTTTCAGAAAGCTGTTGATAATACCTCCGGGGATTTAACCGACCGGAATGTCTGGTCTGACATCGAAATGGGAGCCGGCTACGTGCAGATGTTGGGAAACGGAAATATTGTAAAACCTTATGTTTCGGGTGATTTTATGATTACCAGCGCCATTATTTTTACGGAATACGGCGGTGGGTTTGTCGGAAGCTATGAAAAAAGACAACTGCGTCGCACCGGGATTTCATTTGAACCGGCCCTGGGAATCACCTTTCAGGTGAGCCAGGTGCTTTCCTTTGCCATAGAGACAAATCTGGAGATCGGTTTTTCGTATGAAAAAGGTACGGATTATACCTGGTCGACCGTTACTATACCCAAAGAGGAACCGGTACATCATTTTATCTTTGTCCGTCGCTGGAATCCGCTGCCCTTATTGTCTTTCGAACTAAGTTTTTAATACCGTTAAATCATATAACTATGAGAAAATCAATAATCTGGATGTCTGCCCCGGTTTTTATCCTGGCAGTTGCATCCTGCCAGAATGATAAACAAAATAAAACAATGGAACCACCTGTTGCGGAAAAAATACCCCACGAACTTATCGAAAACGGCGATACACCCCGTATTGACAATTATTACTGGATGCGCCTGAGCGATGAACAAAAAAATGCCAAAACGCCCGATGAACAGACGCAGAAAGTCCTTGCTTATCTTCACGCCGAAGATGATTATACCAATGCTGTCCTGAAACATACGGAAGATTTTCAGCAGAAATTGTTCGATGAAATCACGGGACGGATTAAACAAAATGATGAGTCGGTACCTTATCTCGATAATGGTTATTATTATTATTCACGTTATGAAGAGGGGAAAGAATATCCCGTTTTCTGCCGTAAGAAAGGATCTCTCGAAGCAGATGAGGAGGTGATGCTCAATGCCAATAACCTGGCTGCGGGTCACTCGTTTTTCAGTGTAGGCAGGCTGTCGGTAAGCCCCGACAATAAACTGCTGGCCTTTGGGATCGATACAATCGGGCGGCGGCGTTATGTAATCTATTTTAAAGATCTTACTTCGGGAAAATTGTTGTCGGATGAGATTCCCAACACCACCGGGTCGGCTTCGTGGGCCAATGATAACAAAACCGTGTTTTACACCCGTAAAAACAAGGAAACCCTGCGTGCCGAGCGTATATTAAGACATAAACTGGAATCGCAGGCAAAGAATGACCCGGAAGTTTTTTATGAGGCTGACGAGACCTTCAGCACCGGCGTGTTCCGTACTAAAAGCGGCCGTTATCTGATGATCTATTCCAGCCAGACGCTTTCGACAGAATACCGCTATCTGGATGCAGACCATCCCGACGGGGAATTCCGGGTGATCCAGCCCCGTGAGAAGGACCTGGAATATAATGTGGATCATTTCGGGGATTATTTCTATATCCTCACAAACGCTGACGGGGCCAAAAACTTTAAATTGGTGCGCACACCGGTAAATAAAACAGGGAAAAGCCACTGGAAAGAGGTTTTGCCTTATGCCGATTCGGTATATATTACCGGTTTTGAAATTTTTAAAAAGTACCTGGTTTTATCAGAACGCATTCGCGGACTGACACAGATGCAGGTAATCCCCTGGAAGGATGGGGAAAGCTATTTTATTCCGTTTGAGGAGGAGACCTATGTTGCCCATCCTTCCGTAAACAAGGCTTTCGATACTGACGTTCTGAGGTTCAGCTATTCTTCACTGACCACACCCAATACGGTTTATGACTTTAATATGTCAACCCGTGAGCGGATACTGATGAAACAGGATGAAGTGCTGGGAGGCTATGATCCTTCACAATATGAGGCTAAAAGGTTTTTTGCCACTGCAGAAGACGGAACAAAAGTGCCCATATCACTGGTTTATAAAAAAGGTCTGAAACTGGATGGAAATAATCCTGCGTTGATTTCCGGGTATGGTTCATACGGCTACCCGCGCGATCCGTACTTTTCATCCGTGCGGCTGAGTTTGCTGGACCGGGGTTTTGTTTATGCGATTGCCCACATCCGCGGGGGAGGCGAAATGGGCCGCTCCTGGTATGAGGACGGTAAACTGCTGAAGAAAAAGAATACATTTACCGATTTTATCAGCTGCAGTGAATACCTTATTGACCGGCAGTACACCAGCCCCGACAAGCTCTTTGCCCAGGGTGGCAGCGCCGGCGGCCTGCTGATGGGCGCCGTAGTCAATATGCGTCCCGACCTGTACAAAGGGGTGATCGCAGCCGTTCCGTTTGTGGATGTGGTGACAACCATGCTCGACGAATCCATCCCCCTTACCACTTTCGAATATGATGAATGGGGCAACCCGCATGAGAAAAAGTATTATGATTACATGCTGTCTTATTCGCCGTATGATAATGTAAAAGCACAGGACTATCCCAATATGCTGGTGACCACCGGTTACTGGGATTCACAGGTGCAGTACTGGGAACCGGCCAAATGGGTGGCCAAACTGCGGGCGATGAAAACCGACAACAATCTGCTGCTGCTTCATATCAACTGGGATGCCGGCCATGGCGGCGTCTCGGGCCGGTTCAGAAGATATAAGGAAACGGCTATGGAGTATGCCTTTGTGTTTGACCTGATAGGGATTGGGGAGTGAGGAAGGATGAAGGATGAAGGATGAACGATGAAGGATGAACGACGAAGGATGAACGACGAAGGATGAAGGTTGATTGTTGAAGGTCGAAGTAAAACGGACACTGAGTGTCCCGCATAGCGGGATGTATCGAAGTGTCCGGGAGAAAGGAGGATAAGCAGAAGTAAAAAGGCAGAAGGTCACAGATACTGACCCGAACCGCAAGGGAGTCGTTAGTGCAGAAGTAAGAAGTAACTGGGGTATTATTTCATTTTTTCACTTTTACCGGATATGGCGGACGTACCGGCTCTTCCGGCGGGTTTTCCTTCAGTTGTTTCATTATAATTTCAATAGCTTTCTCCAGTTGCGGGTCTTTGCCCTTTATAATATCTGCCGGCCACTGTTCAACTTCTATATCCGGCGGAACGCCTACATTTTCGACAATGAAACCGTCTTTGGTCCAGATTGCCACGTTGGGTGCAGTCACCGATGCCCCGTCAATGAATTCCGGAAATCCGAGTACCCCGACAAGACCTCCCCAGGTTCTCTTTCCAACGAGCGTACCAACCTTGAATTTTCTGAACATCCATGGAAGCATATCCCCTCCCGATCCGGCCGTTTCATCAATGATCATCACTTTGGGTCCCTGGATGGAGGCACTGGGTGATTTAAGATCTTTTCCGTAACGGAAATTCCAGTGTGCCTGATACGGTCGGAGCAAAATGTCAATATAATAATCGGCCAGTGACCCTCCGCCATTATATCGTTCATCAACGATAATTGCCTTTCGGTTAGCCTGAGGGAAGAAGTATCGCTTGAAATATTCATGGCCTGCCCGCGCAGTATTCGGAACATAAACATAGGCTACCTGGCTGTTTGTGGCTTCTTCCACTTTCTTCAGATTTCCTTCAACCCATTCGCGGTTCCGGAGTGCCGATTCGTTGCTTACGGGTACTACCTGCACTGTTCTGGCCTGGCTGTAATCAGGAACAGGGCTAACCGTCAGTTCCACAATCTTTCCGGCCGTATTTTCAAACATACTGAACAGATTGTCGGATGCAACCAGATCTTTACCATTGACCGCCAGCAGGTATTCCCCGGTGTGAATATTCACTCCCGGTTCAGTGAGAGGAGACCTCAGTCCGGGATTCCAGTTCAGTCCGCCAAATATTTTACTGAACCTGTACCGGTTGTTGGTTATCTCGTAATCCGCTCCCAGCAGGCCTCCACTTACCCGGCCGGGATGTGACATTTGATCTCCGCGTCCGGAAAGACGGTGATGTCCGACGGAAACCTCACTGCACATCCATTCAATCACACGGTTCAGGTCGTTGCGGCACGACAGGTCAGGCAGAAACCGGGCATACTTAACCTTCATAGCAGGCCAGTCAGCTCCATGCATGCCCGGATCGTAAAAGTAATCACGATTGATCCGCCAGGCTTCATCAAAGATTTGTGGCCACTCCCTGACCGGATCAATTTTTACTTCAATCTGTGAAGTTTTAATGAATCCATTCTCCGGTTTAGGTTTGGTTCCCGTGTTGGTAATTCCCAGTTTCCGGCCCAGGGAATAAAGCATCTTTTTCCCGTCGGCGGATATCCTGTAAAAGTCTGCAGCCATAATCTCTTTATCTTTCCTTTTATCAAGATCGTACATATGCAGTTTACTACCACTTCTCGATCCAACCGGCCTTGCCAGATAAAACAGTTTCCCTTCTTCTGCAATTCCGGGTTGTGAATAGTTACCCGCCTTGATGGGGAATGCCACGATCCTTTCCTGTATCCCCTCAACAACAATATCGTGTTTATCTCCGGTGGTTGTCTTCGGGGCTTTATTCTTTTTTCCTTTTTTAGGTGCCGGCGTTTCTGCCGGTTTATTTTCTTTTTCCGGTTCCTCATCACTTTCTTTGGCAAAAGGGGAAATCAGGTCCGGACTCAGGGTGGCCAGATAGATCGAACTGGTCATCACCATATCAATGTTCGACTGGTCAAACCAGTTGACAACGGGACCGGCATCTGTCGAAGCCAGGAAATAAATGTATTTGCCTCCCGGATCAAAGACAGGGCTGGTGGCATCACTCATGCCGTCGGTAAGCGGAAAAGATTTCCCCTGTTCGACAGAATAGAGATAAATGCGTTTATAATTGGTTTCGATGACCTTGGTATAGCTGATCCATTGTGCGTCTGCCGACCAGTCCCCGAACAGGTCACGGAAGGGGCCCGGAACATACATCTCGTCGGCATCAATCTTCCTGACCATCCCGGTGGCAATATCAAGCATATAAAGATTACGGCCGTTATCTACAAAACAGATCTTTTTACTGTCAGGTGACCAATGCGGGAAAGCATAGAATCCGGTGCCGTTGAGGGGGATAACCCTGGGTTTCGTGTTGCCATCCTGAGATGCAATATGCAGAGCGTATTCACCCGAAGCATCTGAAAAATATGCAATCCGTTTACCGTCGGGTGACCATGCAGGATATTTTTCATGTACACCCGTGGTCAAGGTAATATTACGGGGATCACCCTTCTCGGCAGGGACCGTAATAATATCTCCTCTGAAATCCATCACCACCCGTTTTCCGGTGGCCGAGATCCCCACACTGCGAATGTACTGATCGCCGGAAACATACCGGGGTCTTAGTTCCAGCAGGTCCGCTGCAACAGGGATCTTAAGTCTGGCTGTCGCTTCTGATGAGGGTTGGAAGGTGTGCAGGTATCCCGCTTGTTCAAAGATAATGGTTCCGTCGCCCTTTGATGCTCCGACAACCGGAAAATCCGTAAACCGTGTATGCTGTATGACGGTTTTATCCGGAACGGAATAACTGAACAGATTAAACTCACCGTTTCTGTCACTCCGAAAATAGATCCGGTCGCCCATCCACATCGGGTCGGTGTCATTACAGCGTCCCTCAGGCTGGGGAATTTTAACAACGGAATAATCCGAAAGGTTCAGGATCCAGATCGTAGCTACGGTACCGCCGCGGTAATGCTTCCAGACCTTGTATCTTCCCGGGATGGGCGTATAGGCGATAAAATTTCCATCAGGAGAGTAGGAGGCTTTCCACCCGTTCGGGACGGGAAGCTTTTCAGGAAATCCACCGGTGACCGGTACAGTAAAAAATTGCAGGTACCGGTTGGTATGTTCTGTCCGGCCCGAAGCAAACAACACCGATTTCCCGTCCGGCGTAAACCCCCGGACATAATCAGCATAGGGATGCCATGTTAGTCTTGTGGGAATGCCCCCTTCAACCGGTACGACAAAAACATCAGTATTCCCGTCATATTCGGCACTGAAGGCGATAAGTGATCCGTCAGGACTAAATGCCGGATTGGATTCAACGCCTTCATCCACAGTAAGACGTCTTGGCTGCGAACCATCCCGGTTTGCTATCCACAGATCGTTGGCATAAACAAATGCGATATGATCCTTGCTGATCGCAGGTTGTGTCAGTAACCGCGTATCTTTTGTGTTGATGGCATGCGCTACCCGGGGAGTCGTTATACAACAGATGAGAATAAACAGTAAGTACCTGAAAATGCTTTTCATAAACAGAAGATTTTATAAGTATTAAAACAGGATAAAATTGTTCTTTTGAAGGTAGTTATGAAATATGAGAATGTACCTTTGCAAGGTATTAAAAAAATGCCAGTTGGCAATAGCAGAAGTTAACGGACAAATGATTCATGTCGTAAAGTCCTGAATGAATAAAGTCTCCGGCTTTGATCCTCGATGAAAAATCCGGACACTTAACCGCAATCTCAGTCCGGCACAGGGATAATATCGCGTATGCCTCCGAAGAAAAGCATTTAGCGACGTGTCGGATTTTAAACAGCACCGGGAGAGTTTCGGCTTCAGGACTCTTTCCTATTACCACAATATTTATCTGTTTATTATATTTGTCTGCTTTATCTATCTAAAAAGCAGTGAGATGATGGATATTAACTACGTAGTTAACTACGTAGATAACTACGTAGATAATCCGTTAAGCTTTCGTTTTATTAAGTAAAATCCATGGTGCCTTTCTCATAAAATACACATATTTCAATAAGAATGGTTTCTGAAGATTTTTTCCTGCTGATACCATAGTGTTATTGAACCGTTACGGGAGAATAATAAAACAGGAATAATCAAAACCAGGAAGTATTGCGAGATAGAGCGTATTGATTCTTTTGCTCAGTGGCATCTATTTCATTCCCAGTTTTCGATTTTGTTCCAACAGGATAATTGCTTCTTCCAGGCGTTTTTGTTTCGTAATTTCTTTTTTTGCACTAATGAGCCACAAGACATACTGTTTTTTGTAGCCGGGAGCAAGTTTTAAGAAATTACGCCATGCTTTTTCATTTTTTTTCAATTCCTGCTCAATTTCCTGTGTGAGGGTAATTTCATCAGAAGCACGAGTCTTAATAAACTCTTTATCATATTCTATTCTTTGCTCAAAAAAAGTAAGACCGGCGCTTGTCATCTTCTTTTCTTTTATCATTTTTTCAGCAAGTCTTATATTAAGAGGAGACCACTTACTTTTTACTTTTCTTACAGTAAATTTATGAGCATATTTCTCATCGTCAATCCTTTTCTTTATGTTGTCTATCCAACCAAAACAAATTGCTTCCTCAACAGAATCCATATACTCAATTGTCGGTTTTCCGGTATGTTTTTTATAATATACAAGCCATATCTCTTTTTCCCTGGCGTGGTTCTTTTTGAGCCAATCGCGCCATTCTTTACGGCTTTTTGCCTGAAATGTTTTCATATCTATTCCATTTTTGTTTTCATTTCACGATACACGAAGAAACCGCGTTTTATTCTTCGTTCCTATACAAATTTACCATAATGATTGAAATAATTGGAATCTGCAGAAAAACAGGCCTGAACACTTGCCCGGATGTCTTGTACTGCTTTGGTATCCGCTCCGGGAACTACGTAGAAAATTCTTCATATGTCATGCTGATATCCTTCTTTCAGGGTTTTAGTGTTTTACTGCGACCCCTCCGGGGTCGGATAATAGGGTGGTACAGGTTGTTATAATCATTTGATCCCTACGGGATCAGTACACGCATAGACTTCCCGAAATTATAAGTGTTATTAAAGCCTAGCTGGTTTATTCATGAAAAAGTTGAAACAATGACTCCGCAGGAGTCAAATTATTGTAACACTGGATAACGAGTGTACAACGACTCCGCTAGGAGTCGCATTATTGTATTCAAGTCAGCAAGCGGGCCTCTTAGAGCGTTTTCCGTGACCTGTCAATGTCTGACGGACGGATACTGCGACCCCTCCGGGGTCGGATAACAAAGAGGTACAGGTTGTTACAATAATGTGATCCCTGCGGGATCAGTACACGCATAGACTTCCCGAAATTATAAGTGTTATTAAAGCCTAGCTGGTTTCCCTGAGCATAAGCTGAAGGCATGACTCCGGAGGAGTCATATTATTGTAACTGACATCACAAATAAAACACGACTCCATAGGAGTCGAATGATTGTAAAACAGTTGAAGAAATAACCAACGACTCCGTCAGGTGTCGCAGGATTGAGTTTGCCGTGGAGGATTGCCGGGAATTTCAGATTTTTCAATCCTGATAAAAAAGAAGCCCGGTTAACAGTACTTTATTTACAAAACAATTCATAATCTTCCCGGGTTGAGGACATATCCGGATAATTACATGTCAAAGCTTTTATAATATCCTGACAGGCACCGTCCCTGTCCTGGAGAAAGAACTTACATACGGCACGATTGGTAAGGGCATAATTGAAACAGTAATCCTTTTCTACCAACCGGTCATAGGTGGCAATGGCCCCTTTATAATCTGACAATTTATAATAACTCATCCCGAGTTTATAGTATGCTTCCAGGTCGTTAGTATCTTTTTTTAATACTTCCAGGAAATATTCGGCAGATTTTTGATAATCTTCCATTGAACGATCGGCACTAATATCTCTTTTATATTTGTTTGAAAACGTCGTATCCTGAACCTGGGAATAAAGGACAGGAAGGGTAAAAACCCATAAACAAGAAAAAATAAACATAAGTCTTTTCATACTTTCGGTTTTTAATGAGACCCGGTTCGCATATAAAAACAGGAGGTTCCGGAACATTGTGCTTTCAGGTTTGCGTATTGCAGTATTACACCGAATAAAAATCCGAAAAATAAAACCATTAATGCCATAATCCGCTGTTTTTTAAGGTTGTTAAAAAAGAAAAATAGTGATTACCGTTGCAGTGATAATTACTGAAAAACCCAGAATCAGGGGTTTTCTTATTGATTTACTGCCCAGGGAAAGGGCATATCCCATTTTAATAAGATTATTACTGGTTATAGCAATTAAAGTTGCGTTGGCAATGGCATCCAGGACAATGTGATATTTTCCCGTAAACAAGCTCATAAGGAAAGGATCGATATCCGTAACGCCGACAATAAACGAAAAAACGTTAAGCCCTTTGGTTCCGAATTCTTTGAGCACATATTTTGTCAGTACCGCAAATAAAACAAATAAAAGGGCAAACAGCAGGGCTGTTTTAAATTCCAGCGGATTTTTATGCCTGTGTTCATTTACTTCGGTTCTTTGTCCTTTATCGTTCCATTTCGTAAGCAGCCATGAAACAATAAAAGTCAGCGTTGCCAAAATAGCAAAAGGAACCGCCATCCGTTTTGCCAGCGCCTGATTAAAAATGGCGATCAGAATAAAAATACGAACAAACATCATCCCGGTAGCCAGTAGGATGGATGCCGAAATGCTGTTTATGGCAACATCAGGTTCTTTACTTTTCCTGGCAAGAACAACTGTTGTTGCCGTACTGCTATACAGGCCTCCAAGTAATCCGGTAATGATCATTCCGTTTTCAGGAAAAATAAACTTTTTCAACAGATAGCTCAGATAGGAGACCCCGGATACAACAACAACAACAAGCCAGAATTTGAATGGTGAGATGGGAATGACATCGCTGATAATAGTATGCGGCAGTAAAGGAAGAATAATGCCACTCATCGCCAGAAAAATAGCCAATATGATGAATTCATCATTATCGAATTTCCCGCTCAGTATTCTAAGCTGTTCTTTTAATTCGGTGAGAAACAATACCGTTGTTACAACGAGTATCGTCAGCCATACCGGCCCGGAATAAAGCAACGGCGCAAGGCTATAGGTGATAAGTACGGAAATCATGGAAGTGATTCCGTACTTATTCTGATTTTCAATTTTTTTCAGGTAATAGATTCCAAGGAACACGGAAATGATGATTGCCCCGATTCCGAAAAGCCAGATTTTTTCCGGAGCAATGGTATATAAGATAAAACCCAGAATACCAATGAAAGTATAGGTGCGATCCATACCGAAAAGAGAATCCTGTTTTTCATTATAATGATGCCGGCGTTGCTCCAGTCCGATTAACAGTGAGAATACCGTAACCAGCAGAAATTTGATAAAATCGTCAGGGATGTTTTCAATGATGCTCATTTTTGTTTGCTTTTGGATTTGTTTTTCTTGTAAATGAGTTCAATGATATAAGAAAGAATAATTAGCAATAATCCGACCACGGCGCCGGTAAAATTTGAGCCGAACTGCTGCACCATAAGGAATATCAAGGCAGTAAAACATAAAACAGCGCCCAGTAAAGAGATCCATTTCAGGGACTTTGTCTGTTTGGCAAGTTTGTAATTCGCGAGGTTCACAATGGTGAAAATTAACAGAAAGCCGGCACTTCCCGAGGTGGAAATACTTTCAAGGTTGAAAAAATTAGCAATGATCAAAGTCAATATCGCAGTTACAAGTAATCCTACCGGCTCACCCCAAAAAATAACGGTAAACTCGTGAGAAATCTCATCATCTTCCGCAAGCTCATAATTCACCCTGCTTCCACCGTAAAGACTTACATTTATTGCAGAAAATGTGGATATCAGTGCCGTAATACTTATGATGATGTAACCCGCTTTCCCGAGAACAGGTTCGGCAGCTACGGCGAGTACATATTCCTGAGCTTTACTTATTTTTTCAAAAGGAACCGATCCGACCGTTATCAAAGCAATAAGTATATATAGAATAATTACAAATATCACTGAAATATAAAACGATAAGGGAATATTTTTCAAAGGGTTTTTAATATTCGGGGAGGCATTTGCAATCAATTCAAAGCCTTCATAAGCCACAAAAATTACAAATCCTCCGCTTATCAGTTTAAACGGTCTCACCCAGTTTTCGAGAGCCAGTTGATGAATATTGTTATTGCCTTTTAATCCCCACAAACCGATACCGGAGAATATTATCAGGATAAATATTTTAATAAATACGGCTATCGACTCACTGGTACTTACCGCTTTAAAACTAATATAATTCAATAAGGTACAGAATATGATAATTAACGAAATCAGGAGATGTTTATCCGTACCGAAGTTTCCGGTAATTTTAAAAAGCGCAGCGCCATACGACCCGAAAGCTGACGCATAAAGCGAGAGCATTACAATATAGCTGATCCAAAGCAGGTTATTGGTTCCGCCACTAAAGACGTTCTCACCAAAGCCTTTATTAATGTAATTTACCGTACCCCCTGTATTCGGATAAAAGAGTGAGAGCCTTGCATAGGAGTATGATGTAAGAAATGCAAGAATTCCGGCAATCAGAAAAGCAAGGGGCGTACCTCCTTTTGAAAGTTCTACGGAAAGTCCCAATACGGCAAAGATACCTCCCCCGACCATTCCCCCGATACCAATGGATACGGCTTCGGGCAGTCCTATTTCATTTTTTACATTTGACATATCTTTTAATAAAAACAGATATAGTATATCATTTCGTATATTTTGTAATCATATCAGAAGTTAATTTCAAAGCCTTGAAAGCAAATTCTTTACTTCTGTTCTCCAAATAATCGTTTAACTGACCGGGATGATCTTCCTTTATGTTTCCGGCTTCACGGATTATCATTTTCTGCCTTTTTATTTCGTTTGATTCAAACTGATCCCGAAGTACATTCCATGCTTTCATTTTGCCCGGATATTCTGATTTACACAGATCACCAAGTTTTTTAAATATCCAGAATGCCGAATTATGATCAAAATCCGACGGTGCAAAATCAAACCCTGACGGGATAGTATTACTACCCAGGTAAACAGGGATATAAATGGCAGTATAGGGAGAACTTAATCCGGTCCAGAGTACACATCCATAATCTGTCGGTTTGCCTGGTGAAAGAGTGATAACATCGGTATGCACACACTCCCATACCGCAATTGATCTTTCAGGATCTTTCAGGTTTTTATTCTTAAAGATATCATAGGGAGTACCGGAATAATAATCCCGCAGGATAGTAAAACATTTTTGTAAGTCAATTTTTTTTTCCGGTTGTACAAACAGTGGAAAGATCTCCGTTTCCGGAGAAAGATGCATTGACTTATTGAGTATATCGAAAGTTCTCCAGAGTCGTCTTGTATTGTAGTCGTTGTCACCTGATTTTTCTTTAACTCCGTTACCGAAAAAATCCCGGAAGTTAAAACCACGGAATGATTTATCCCATAAGTCATATTTCTCGCAAATATTTATCAGGTTGGGGGAGTAGATAAAATTGGCAGTATCATAAAAATCAATATTACCAATGCGGTAACTATTAGCTGCTACGAAGTAACAATCGTTTGGGATACGGACAGCAGCCCAGGAATGTCCGCCGCCTGCTTCCATGTACCATATTTCATTTGTATCGGCAATTCCCACACCACCCGGATATTTTATTCCGTATTTATTGTAAAGTGCGCCCATAATTTTTACGCATTCGCGTGCAGTCTTGGCATGCTGTAAAGCAAAATACCTAACGCCGCCACCCAGGCCGGAGCGGACCAAAGGATCAACTTTCCCGGCATTACTATTTCTGTCCCTTTTCAGAGCCAAACCTCCGGCAATGGCAACACCATGTTTATTTACAGCTACAGCATCACCTTCTGCAAAACCCAGATTGGTTTGAAGTATCAATATTTCGTATCGCTGATTAAAAGAAGCGGAGCTGTCCGGCAGAATATTTATCTTTTCATCAGCAGGGACTTTTATGATCATTGATGCTTCAGTACCGGATAAATCGTTGTTGTGAGCCAGTAACACTTGTCCGTTAACAGAAGCATCTTTTCCGACCATCAGAAGAAAGCATTCCTGCTGTTGTGAAAAAAGCACCCCCGGAAACAGAAGGACTATGAAAAGGGAAACCTTGAAATGAATAATTAATTTTTTATACATAAAACATTTGCTGTTTTGAAGATGAAGATATTCTTTTTTAAATTAACCCTCTGTTATCTGAGAAATGGTTTTTGAATGACTCATATTATTTAAAACTCTGAATACATTTTTGTACAATACCTTTTTTACAGCTTCGGAAGAATAACCTCTGTTCAGCAGTCCAATAGCCAGTCTCTGAACAAATTCGGCATTTTCAAGTCCGTAAGGAGGAAGAATTAATCCATAATCGGAACCCAAAGCCACATTATCAACAGATGTAATATTTACAACATAGTCTATATTATCCAATACATCTTCGACGGATACCTTAATCTTTTTTTCAGGTTTTCTCCACTTATCTCTTGTTAAAAGTACCTTATAAAATGGTACTCCTACAATACCGCCTGTTTTAGCGATTGCCTTAATTGCATCATCGGACAGATTTCGGGACATCTCACGAATACCCTTTGCGCCCGAATGGGATGCAATAACCGGATACTTACCTCCTGTTACATCAATAACATCAAAAACAGTTTGTTCTGAGGCATGAGAAACATCAATAAAAGCACCCCATTCCACGATATTTTCAACGAGCTCTTTCCCCTCTTCAGTCAGTCCGTTTTTGTTTCCATGGGAACCTGCAAAATTATTATCCAGATTCCATACCAACCCGAATAATCGAACGCCATTGTTATAAAGCCATTTTACATCTTCAATATCATTAGCAATATGCAGACCTTCAACAGAAAGCAATATCCCGACTTTTTTATGGTTTTCTATTGTATCCAGGTCATTTTTTCCGTTTATCAATACATATTCTTTATGATCTTTAAAAGTATTCTTAATCGTATTAAGGCAAACCATAATAAGATTTCGATTCTGAAATCTGTATTTGTCTAACATATCCCAGCCTTTACCTGTCATCCAGTCATATTTTTTCCCTTCTTTATTGAAGTAGTAATCCGGCAACCATACAGCAAATGTCAGCAAATTAAAATTTCCTTTATTTATTGTTTTAAAGCTCATTTGCTGATTCGGATCATTTTCAGATAAATATTCCCCGTCCTGTAACAGTTTAATTAAAATATCATTATGTAAATCAGCCACTTTATAATCATTATCGTCATACTCTCCGGAAACCAGATATCGCCGGTACTCCCAATAAATATCCTCACCACTCATTTCAAAATATTTATTAAAAAGTTCTTTTCTGTTTTTATTCCCTGCGACTTCGTCCAGAAACTTCAGGAACTTATTCTGACCAATTTTATTTATGATTAATTCAACAATACCTTTGGAAATAGTGTAAATCTTCAGCGGACCCTTTTTTTCATTTTTTATGAAAAGGGAAAATGCATCATTACCATATAGAAAATCGGCTGTGCCCGGAAGACGGGGATATTTCCTCAAAGCATTTTTTAAATTTTTTATTGTATACATCCTGTCATTCCTCATAAACTGATTAGCGATTCCTTCATCCAGCCAACGGGGGACAGGATTATAAAGTCCTGAAAACCTTGCATAATTATTCCTGATAATACTGTGGCTCAGTTCATGGGCGAGAAGCCCCGCCGGATCCCGGCCTTCTGAAAATGCCTTTGGATAGATTTTAACGGTTTCCTGCCATGGGAGGAAGGATATATTTTTTGCGGCAGGGGTGTTGCTATCTTTAACTTGTTTGTCCGATATTATCTTTATGACAATCTTGCTTTTCAGATGAAATTTGTCACCGAAAAAATTCTCAAGATTATTAATAATGTCTGGAATCTGTTCCGAGATTTGTATGGCTTTCTGCTTATCTCCGGTTTCATAATAAAATTGAAATACGTTTTGTTTAACATTTAAAATCAAGGTTTCAGATCCTGTATTCCTGCAATTTGTAATGATTAATAAAATACAGAGGATTATAATTAATTTCTTATTCATAATATTTCTGCTTTATTATATTAAGTTCCGAATCCGGTTATCTTCAGAGCTATTATTTCTCTTTAATAAAAACAGGAATTGAATCCAAAGTTATTGAAGCCGTACCGTCATTTACATTAATTGTATATGTGTTAAATATATCAGGGTAGTTTTGAGAATATACATATGTGCCGGATGTTTTATCGGGTATAACTTCTGTCACCTGTATACTACCGGAAATAATATTTGAAATAGTAATTTGTGCAGGCCCCGTACTGTCATTCCATGCAATCCATGCAGAATTATTTTCATTATTTAACCTGAATAAATTAATGCCGTTGCTGTCCCGGATTTTATCCATACTTTCCCAATCCAGGCCATCAAGAGTTTCAACCAGTAATTTACAGGTAAAGTATGCAAGTTTTTTATCTGTGCTTCCGCTAATATCAGGATGCCGTATCAGGCCGCATCTGTTGAACATAAAATCAAACCATGGCCCTTCGGTTAATTTATTCCAGAATATTTTTTTTACTCCGAGTGACAAGGCTGTTATATATGTTTTGAATAAAGCAGATGCCTGTTGTGTTTCGGAAATTGCCTGATATTCAGCAGGCAGGTTCAGGATTTCGCTGCTACTCATTCCGTCTGTGGTAAAAATCATTGTTTCTGTAATCCATATTTCAGAATCAGTATAACCGTATTGTTGCAGTAATTTCCTGACTGAAGCTATCCCGTCATCAAGAGCACGATAATATGTTTCCGGGGTGTATCCTTTCGGAGCAAAAAAATGGTAATCGAAAACATCGAAGTAGTTATTACCTGTTTTGTTTAACTCCTGAAAGAATGGTTCAAAATAAGTTTCTATTTGTAAGGCCTCACCTGAAGCATCAACATTAATGCTTGATCCCAGAACAATTTTACAATCAGGGCAATTTTCCCTTATAGCTTCCGATGTGGCTCGAACCAGTAATGCATAATTTTGTGGTGTGTCTTTCCAGAACACATTGCCATTCACTTCATTGTGAATCTGCCAATACTTAACAGCGGGGTAGGTCTGAACAAGGGATCTTACAAATCCGGCATACGCATCGAGATCAGACGGGAGATAGTCGCTGTAATCCTTGTCGCTATAGCCCGGATCTATTGTAATTAAAAGATTAATATCGTTCTTATATGCGGTATTTACATAGTTATTAAATTGATCGCGATAACCATCAATGTTATTTTCAAGAGCGCCCCATGTTGCAGCCCCGTTCCTGCCGCTACCTCTGTCCCAATGCACACCAAGGTCAACATAGGTTGCCTGGATTTGCGAATATCCGCCATAGGCGGCATAGGTTTGTTCCGTTATTGAATTATCCATATACTGGCCGAGAAACCCGAAAGGAGAATCTTCATACAGGTTATCCGATAACGGAGAAACCGTTTTTTTTCTGCAACCGGAAGAAAACAGGATTAAAAAAGAAAGCAGGATAAAAAAAGATATGTTATTTCTCATTGTCTTGTTGGATTTCTTTATTTTTTCAGGTATCCCGATCCATCTTGCAGTTCTTGATTTAAACAAACGGTACTCCTCTTCAAACAAACGCTTAAAATAATCAAATTCATAATATTTCCTGTCTTTTTCCTGTGTCGTTATGTTTATACACACAACAGTTCCGGATATAGTGTGTGCCGTTTCGGTTACATTTTGTTTCGGACAGTGAATTTAAACAAATATTTGCAACACGACATTTTTTACCACTAAACAAATCGGGGCATCCTAAGTTATCTGTCATTTAACCTTAACAGCACGGATTTCCAAAATGTATTGAAACTTCTTTTTGGATTGGTGCATAAATAAACAGCGGTCCCATATTCCCTTGCATTAATATCTGAAACCCTGCCTATAATTTTAATATCCTGAAACAGTTCTTTAACATCTTCCCCCAATTCGTCGTTGATGTAGATGAAATATTCAATATCGGGATTAAATTCAGCAGGTTTCCGGTAAAAATAATTGTCACTGAAACTTACGGGCTCAGGCAGGTTATATTTCTTTCCTATTATAAAAACAGCGCTTGCCTGTCCGTAATTTTCGCAATAAATCAATCCTTTTGATTTATCAGGGATCAGTCGGTACGCATCCGAAGTTATTTTTACAAGTTCTTCCCATCCCAGCTGGTCGGCATAATCCTGCGGTAAGGAATGAATAGTGCCGTCTTCAAATCTCCGGCCTGCGACGATTCCGTATTTATCTTCAAGATTCTGAAAATAACATACCAGTTTTTCCTCTCCGTAAACCGGTATGCCGAACGGCACGACCGGAAGCGTGATGAGAATAAGAAAAACAGGTATGGCGTATCTTACAAGTTTGTTGCTGATGTACTTTTCTGCAGCAACGGCCCCGGAAGCTGTCAGTACCGGTAATATTCCTATTGTGTAGTAACTTTTTCCGCGTAATATGAGCAAAGTAATTACGACAAAAAGCACGGAATAAGCCATGAACCTGTATTTCCTGTTTTTCAGGAGGCAGAAAAACCCCGGGAAAATGAGCAGGACCGATGCAAACGGCATCATGATCTGGTCTGAAAGGAAATCAAGTCTGTTTACATGTACCAGTTGTTGATCATGAAGTTCCTGCATATGACTGATCACCGGAAATCCATGATTGATTTGCCAGATCATGTTGGGCAGAAAAATTATCAGCCCGGCGAATAATCCGATGTAAAATGACCGTTTTTTAAAAATTATTCTGTGCCCGGTAAAAAGAATGGTAGAAAATAAAGCCAACAGATATAAAGCCACCAGGTATTTGTTCAGCATTGCCAGCCCGGAAACGGCGCCTGTAATAATCAAATACTTTTCTTTTTGCGTATTGACATAACGAAGAACGTAATAAGTTATCAGTGTCCAGAAGAATAAATCCGTTGATACGGGCTGAAACAAATTAAATGCCCTCATGGATACAGGCATGACCATTACCGCAATGGCTGTCAGGATCTGTGCATAGCTCTTTCCTCCCAGCTCTTTTGTTATAAAAGTGGAAATAATCACAAAAGCACCGCTTAACAGGGCGGGGAATAGTTTAACTGCAAACAGTGAATATCCGGAGATCATTTGCATGAATGATGCAATCCAGCCAATTAAAGGCGGAACGGTTGCATAGCCAAAAGCAGGATGCAATCCCAGGGAAAAATAGAGCAGTTCATCCCTGTGATATTCCAGCTTATTGTAAAAAACCAAATGAAAGAGGATATTTGTCAATCCCAGTCCGTATATGATTAACGTGTTCCTGTTTATCCCGGATATTTTATTCATCCTGATAAGATGCTGTTTCCCTGCAATTTTCTGCACTAAAGTCTTTCTTTTATGCGGTTTTTTCAAGCACTGAATTTACGGAATCTTTCTGATTTTCTTATTGACTCGTATATGTCATCCGGTCTGTCCATGGATACCCGGGTGGTATCTGTTTTCCCGGTCAGGGGGGAGACAATTGTAATGAAACCGGGTAATACCGCGTTTGTTGAAACCGATATAATGATATTCAACCGGATTTAACGGATGCCGTAAACTTTGTGTTAAAGCTGTCGGTTTATCCGGGAGGATGGGTTTGCCGCATCTTGCCTCACTCCGCCGTGCCATTTCAACACTTCAGGGAGGTCTGTTTTTTAACATTCAGGATAAACGGTTATATTTACGGTAATACCGTTATTGGGTTATATAATCCTTCCCGTAAATTTTATTTATCCATTTCCCTACTTCCCTCATTTCATTTATTTTAATCTTAAGAATTCCCCGAGGCTGGCCTCGGGGTACTACTTGTACCTCTCCTTGAGGAGAGGTCAAAACTTTCACAGAAAGTTTTGGG
>JAADHC010000004.1 GCA_013152085.1 Chlorobiota bacterium | reverse complement strand
AATAAGGCGGCAAAACCGCCTGTACGCAACATTATCCAAGATTAACCAGACCCTTGTTCGTACAAAAAGCATAAGTGAAATGGTCCGGGAAGCTTGCCGCATTGCCGTACAGGAAGGCGGTTTCGCTCTTGTATGGACAGCCGTGGCTGACAAGGAAAAAGATAAATTTGAAGTTTTGCATACCGAAGGAGATAAATCCAATCTCCCTTACCGGCTTTCTGACAGGTTTTCTGAATTGATACACCTGGGCCTTCCTGCGGCAAAAGTATGTATCACCGGAAAACCTTCGATTATTAATAATCTCCACAATAAATCGGTCTCCGTATTGGTGCGTAAAGAGGCACAAAAAAGAGGTCACCGGGCTATGGCCGCTTATCCGATCCGGGTAAGAGGAAAAATATGGGGTTCATTTACCGTTTGTTCAGCAGAACCGGGTATTTTTCAACGAAGTGAGAAAGCTCTTCTACGGGAAGTTGCCGGGGATATCTCGTTCAGCATTGAAACCCTGGAAAACGAAACAGCCAGAAAAAAAGCTGTCGAAAAACTTCTCCTCCGTGAAGAAATCCTTGAAGTTATTGCCCGCTATTCTCTGGATTCTGTAAGTGGTAAAGGGTCTGATGAACTCATCCCTGACCTTTTAAAAGATATAGGAAGCCGCCTGAAAGTAAATCGTGCATACTTTTTCAAAATCCATTATGCGGATGACGGGAACCTTCTGGCAAGCCAGATGGCGGAGTGGACCCATGAAAAGATCTCTCCGGAAATAAATAATCCCGCACTTCAAAACATTCCTTTACTCGAAAGCGGATATGGTCGTTGGATTGAATTGTTGTCGAGTGGCAAACCGGTTTGCGGACTGGTTAGTGATTTCCCCGAGAGAGAACAGCCATTGCTGAAATCCCAGGATATCCTTTCAATCCTAATACTGCCCGTATTGGTTGACCGGAAATTATGGGGATTTGTCGGCTTTGATCATTGCAAAACAAACCATATCTGGAGCAAACAAGAGCAGGATTCTTTATTAACCGTAGCCAGTCTGACAGGCAATGTCATCTCACGGGAACAAACCGGAAAACAATTACAGGAAAAAGAAGCCCGCCTCTCCGAAGCACAGGAGGTGGCCGGTCTCGGATACTGGGAACTTAACCTGGTTACCAACCACCTGGCGTGGTCTGAAAATATTTATGAAATATTCGGCACAACCCCGGAAAAATTTGCCAATACCCTCAAAGCTTTCCTGAATATTGTCCTTCCGGAAGACCGGGACATGGTTAACGAGGCATACCGGAAATCATTGGCAGAAAAAACGCCATATTCTATTGTACACCGGATTCGTACCACGGCCGGCCGGATAAAATGGGTGTGGGAAAACGGACGTACTTTTTATGATGAAACAGGCAAACCCCTGCGTTCGGTGGGAACTGTGATGGATGTAACCGGAAGGGAATCCGCCCGTGAGCAAATCCGTCTGTTGTCACGCGTGGTGGAAGAAGGACCGGCATCTGTGGTTATTACCGATCCCAAAGGCAGAATTGTTTTTGTAAACCGATTATTTACTGAGTTTACCGGGTACACTTTCGGGGAGGCAATAGGGAAAAACATGGGAGAGTTGGTAAAATCGGGATACCACGACGAATCCTATTATAAAAATATGTGGGAAACTATTCTTACAGGTAAAAAATGGACGGGAGAGATATTGAACAGAAGAAAAGACGGAAGTTTATTCTGGGTTGCTTCATCCATCCTGGCACTGAAAAACACACACGGTGAGATCATCCGGTTCGTGGGTATCAATGAAGATATTACGGAAAAGAAAGAAAGGGAAAAAATGTCACAGGTATTGACACGTTTGGCCCGTGTCATGGAAGAGGCTCTGACAAAAGAAGATTTGTTCAACCGGATAATCGATGAACTGAGCCGCTCCGGGTTAAAAAGCTTTTATTATGTATATGAGGAGGAGGAGGACACACTCTCTCCCGTTTACTCTTCAATTGATCCCAAACTGTTTTCTGATATCGAGAAAATGACAGGACTACGGTTCAACAATTTTTCCTTCCAGGTAAACAGCTCAAAACTTTATACCCGTACTATTAGAGAGCAACATACGGTTTTCAGTGATCATATTGTAGAAGAGGTTTCCGGCATATTGCCCCGGATGATTAAAAAATACGCCGGCCGTATTGTAAAAACCCTGCATATCTCAAGAGGAATCATTGCCCCGGTAATTCTTAAAAACCGGGTTTTAGGGGTCTTTCAACTCCTTGCAGACGACCTGAAACCTGATTATATCCCCTATGTATCGGCCATAGCTAACCAGATTGCCCTCGCCCTGCGAAAAGTAAACCTGCTGGAAGAGTTGCGATCGGCCAATGAAAAACTGAACAATTCACTTAAAATGTTAAGATCCAGCGAACAGAAATACAGAGAGTTTTTCGAAAAAGACATTTCCGCAAATTACATTTCAACCCCGGACGGCAGAATATTAGATTGCAATCCCGCCTTTGTTTATATGTTTGGGTTCAGATCGAAAAAACAGGCATTAAAAACCAATATGTCCCGTCTTTATCCGGATAATAATGATCGTATCCGGTTCCTTGAACTGTTAAATAAGGAAAAATCCCTGGAGTATTATGACCAGGCTTTTCTGACCATCCGAGGTAAAAAACGGCACATCATAAAAAATGCCATCGGTAAGTTCGATCACAATGGCAAGCTCACAGAGATACAGGCATACCTCTGGGACATTACCAAACTGAAAAAAACAGAAGATAAACTGGTTCTTGCCCTGGAAAAAGCGCAGGAAAGCGACCGGTTGAAAACAGCCTTCCTGGCCAATATGTCCCATGAAATTCGTACCCCCATTAATGCTATTGTGGGATTCTCCTCTTTGCTGGGCGAAGAAAATCTGCGCCCCGAAGACCGTAATGAATACCTTCGCATTATCAATAATAACATCAATCAGCTTCTTCAGTTGCTTGATAATATTATCAACCTGGCTAAAATTGAGTCCGGGCTGATCAAGATCGAATATGGGAAAGTGGATATCAGCATGTTGCTTCAGGATACCTATAAGACTTTTTCCGTCGACAACCGACTTAAAGAAAAAGAGATCTCACTGGTGCTGGAGATTGACCCGGAGGAGAGAAAACATATTATCAGCAACGCAGTAAGAATCCAGGAAATACTCAATAATCTCATTAACAACGCCATTAAATTTACCCGTAGTGGAAGTATTCATTTCGGTTTTGAACAAACCGGAGAGGATACCCTGACTTTTTTTGTCCGTGATTCAGGCATCGGGGTACCGTCCCATTTACGTGAAGCAATATTTGAACGATTCAGGCAAGCAGACAACAAACTTACACGTGATTATGAAGGGGCAGGTCTTGGCCTGGCAATCTGTAAATCTTACGTAAAGATGATGGGTGGAAAAATTTGGGTTGAACCGGCACCGGGAAGAGGTTCTGTTTTTTATTTTACACTCCCGGTGTATCCGGATGCAAAATCAGCCGGGGATCAGTGACATTTATCATTCAATGAATAGTGTAATAAAAGAAATATTGGTTGCAGAAGACAACGACCTGAATTATTTGATTATCAAAAGATTGGTGCAGGCTATTGTGGATATCCCTGTGGTACGTGCCGAAAACGGGCAACTTCAGCCATTATACGTCACCCTTCTTACTTCTTCTTGCTGTCCCCCCAGGATTCGAACCTGGACAGGCAGAACCAAAATCTGCAGTGCTACCATTACACCAAGGGACAATTGCGGGGCAAAAATAATAAAAAGGGTGGAATTGGCGTAATGTCAATATTTCACTTTTAAAAACAAGTCCGGGGCTTTCTTCCAGACAGACCATGAAAAGAAAGAAAGCCCCGGACATTTGACGGATCAATAGATACGGCTTAATCCGAAAGTTTCAGCTTTTCTTCTGTCATAACCCAGCACCTCCCGGCCATATTGTAACCCGGATATCCGTTTTCGTTAGGGATAAAATGCAGGAGGTACTTTAAATCTTTCCCGAGGCAGATCACGGTCCCTTCCGGTATGCGAAGACGGAATTCAATCTCCTGGGTATAAAACCGCTGACCACTCCTGAACCAGGGATCAATATAGAGGTGTTTCCCTTTTTGGTTCCATTGGTATTGAATCTTTTCAGCATGTCTGATCGCGATCTCCCGGGTTTTACCCCGTGCGCGGCGATATATTTCCAGCTCAGGGGCATCTCCCCCCGAATGTACAATATCAATTTCCGGCCTGCCCAGCAGTACCCCTGTTTCTTCATTCCGGTAAAGACCGGCACGATCAAAAGAAAATATTTCATCGATATTATCAGCCGGAAAGGTTGAAGCAGCAATGAAAAGCGTATCGGTTTCCGGTGTTCCGACGGTTACGGACTCATTCAACATGGCACGTTTCGAATAATTTGAGGCTATATCCATAATGAAAAACGATAAACTGATGGCACTGACCAGCCAGAGAACAAAGAATGTAAGTCCAATGGCACGGTTCCCGGTATGAATCCGGAAGATAATTTTGATGCCTCCATAAACCAGGGCCAGTAAAGGGATACCAATAGTCAATATCAAACTGGCAATAATATACGGAACATTTTCCGGATTGGTTATCAATGCCAGAAGATCGGGCAGGTAAAAAGAGGGATATAAAAATTCACCCGGAAAGAACCAACTGTATCTGAAAAACAACATACCTGTCAAAGTCACCAGTGTAACCACTCCTGCAATAATCAATGAAATACCGATTATAATGGCAACGAATTTGAGTATCATTAACAGGATCTGCCCGATGACATGGAAAAATTCCTGAAAGGCATTACGGGTTTTATGATACGCTGCAGAGTTTGATACATTTTTAAGATTCTCCCTTACTTTCTGAAATTCCCGGTTCACTGTTTTTCCGATATTATCCACATTAACCTGTTCCCCCCGCATTTCAAGCCGCTGTGCGGCTGTCCGCGCTTCGGGAAGGATGATCCACAACAGAATGTAAATAAGAACAGCCACACCGTAGCCCAGCATCAATAACACAAAAAACACCCTGAACCACACCGGATCAATATCAAAGTATGCCCCCAGGCCACCACAAACACCACCAAGCACTGAGTTCTCCGGATCACGGTAGAGCCTTTTTCTGCCATAAGTATAAGGGGGCGGAATATAACCGGAATCGTCCTCCTCTCCGAATATATCCGCCGGTTTTCCCATTTGAGAAATCATAAAATCAATGTCTTCGAGGGTAATGACCTCCCTTGCACCATCGAGGCGTTCGGTAAAGATCTCTGCAATTCTGGTTTCTATATCCTGGATGATTTCCGCACCTTCTTCCCTGCTCCTGAAATAATCACTGATATCGGCCAGGTATTGTTTAAGCAACATATATGCATCTTCATCAACATGAAAGATTGACCCCTGCAGGCTTATTTTAATCGTTTTTTTCATCGTTAAAAGAATTACAGGTTTAACTTTTATTACGTATTTTGTCCACGGCACCAATCAGTTCTTTCCATGCTTTGTCAAGTTCTTCAAGATAGGCTTTCCCTGTATCGGTCAGTTCATAATATTTCCGTGGCGGTCCCTGGGTCGATTCTTCCCAGCGATAACTGAGCAGTCCGGCATTTTTCTGCCTTGTGAGGATGGGATAAAGCGTTCCCTCCACGACAATGATTTTGGCTTCTTTCAACTCTTTCAGTATGTCCGAAGCATAGCAACTGTTGCGGGAGATTACCGATAATATGCAGTATTCCAGTACTCCTTTTCGCATTTGTGCCTGTGTGTTTTCAACTTTCATCACCATAATCTCAAATTTTCCCGGGTTATAAATTCATTTTTTCTCTTACATGATTAAATTCTTCTTTCACCTTCCGGCCAATATTGGAAACATTGACCGATTCGCCGCGCATCTCCAGTTTTTGTGCCGTGGTTTTTGCTTCAGGTACCACAATCCATAAGATAATGTAAAGGATCAGGCCGGTTCCCGCACCAAAAAATAATATCAGGAAAAGAATCCGGAAGATCAGAGGATCCAGGTTGAAGTAAGCCCCCATTCCGCCACAGACACCGCCCAGAACACTGTTATCCGGATCGCGATAGATTCTGCGGGATCGTGAACGCCGATGGTAGTATGATTCGTCAGGACCTTCCTCCGCGGCAAAGTCCTCCGGATATCCCATAATTGAAACGACTTCCTCTGTATCGGTCCGGGTGATAACCTGTTTGGCTCCGGTCATTCTTTCCCGGAATAACTCAGCCATCCGCGCTTCTATATCTTCCAGTATTTCGGAAGATGTTTCTTCCCGGGCGTAATGTTTGCCGACTGCCTGCAAATAATCCCGCAGCAGGGTATACGCATCGTCGTCAATATTGAAGACCATACCGCCCAGGTTAATGGTAATTGTTTTCTTCATCGTTGTTTGTATTTTAAGTTATTTTCGTGCAAAACATTTTTCCCGCCATCAGAAATTCCCGTGAACTGCCGGATCATCCATTCCGTGACATATTGTCTGACCTCTTCGGATTCATGGCCACGTTTGCCGGTATCCCTCGAACAAAACGCAGCAATGTGGTAACCATGATCTGTGCCGGGAAAGGTTTTCACGGTAAAGTTTGCAGGGATACCGGATGGATACAGACCGTGCAATACGTCCATACACCAGGCCGGATAGACCAGCTCATCATTCCCGGCAAAAGTAAAAAGGACCGGAAGTCTGATGTTTTGAATTTCCTTCCGGGGATCAAAATCACCGATCAGTTTCAGCTGTTTCATATTTTCCGTCAACGGAAACCACCGCACAACCCGCATGGTCAGCTGCGCTTTTTGCACAGCCTTCTGATGCGCAAGCGTACTGTCCACACCCTTGCACACCCGTTCACTCTGATAGTCATTCACAAGTTGCTGAAAAACCCCGAACGTTGCCCCTGACATGGATACCGCACAGGATATCCTTTCAGGATACCGGGCTGCCACAATCTGGGCAATCCACCCGCCCTGGCTGTGCCCTGCAACACAAATCCGTGCAGGATCAATCCATCCTGTATTACAGGCAAAGTCAATAGCTGCAGCAGCATCTGCCGCCCTTTCATAAAAATCGGTTTTATACCAATTCCCGGTTGATTGCCCGACACCACGCTTGTCAAAATACATCAGGGCAATCCCCTGCCCCAACAACTTTTCTTCAAAAAAGAATCTTAAAAAACCGGCGTAATTTGTCCTGTATGAAGAGGATGGCCCGGAACCGGAAAGGAAAACCACCAGAGGTATTTTGCCGGTTGTATCCGTAAGGATCATTTGCCCATACAGGGTCTCTTTACCACTATTAAAATGAATATTCCGTGAAAACAGAGGATTTCCCTGCCCGGGAACAGCAATCCTCCCGATAATTAACAAGGTAAAAAGGAACATAACCCTTTTCAACTTAACCGGTTTTTGTATAGAACACGTCATAACCAATTATTATCCTTTGCAAAGATATAAATTTATTTTACTACTATGCAACACATAGTACTGTTTTTTTACAAATATTTTTATTTGTTCAACCTAACTGGCTTATATTATGTGTATTACACTATAAAAAAAATTCCTTTAATTTTGGAATGAAATTTCAATTTTTATCGATAAGTGGAAGTAACAGGGATTCTTGTAAAAATGGAAACAGAGCTAAAGGCGCCTGAAAACGGCGGGGATGGTATTGCCCGTTATTTTCTACGGATTGGGGATGAAAGGCTGGGATTAAACAAATATCTTGATCATGAGATTCAGCTTTTGTACCGGAATGAAATTCGTTGTATCCATTGCGGACGACTTACAAAAAAATCGTACGGTCAGGGATACTGCTATCCCTGTTTTATTAGCCTTCCCGAAACAGATGCCTGTATTATACGTCCTGAACTTTGCCAGGCGCACCTGGGAATTTCGAGAGATATGGCCTGGTCGGAAGAACACTGTCTTCAGGATCATTACGTATACCTGGCATTGTCAGGAGGTTTGAAAGTTGGTGTAACCCGCCGTTCCCAGGTACCTACACGCTGGATCGACCAGGGAGCCCGTCAGGCCATTATTCTTGCAAAGACCCCTAACCGACACCTGGCGGGGGAGATTGAGGTTGCTTTGAAAGCCCATCTGAGCGACAAAACAAACTGGCGGCTGATGCTTACCCGGGAGGCCCCTGAAGAGATCGATCTTATTGCCGTGAAACATAACATACGGGATAAGATCCCTGAAGATATGCAAGGTTATTATTTCGATGATGACCGGCTTACGAACATCAGGTATCCTGTTAAACGCTATCCGGAAAAAGTAAAAAGCCTGAACTTTGATAAAAATCCCGCTGTCGGAGGGAAGCTTACAGGCATTAAAGGCCAATACCTGATCTTTTTCGATGGTTCCGTTTTTAATATTCGTCGTCATTCAGGTTATCTTACTGAAATAACTATTAAGTGATGACCCGAAAATACTGATCATCCATGAAACAAATTAAAAATCTGTCGATTGAAACCCGCCGGTTTATCCACAGCCTCCTTTTTCCCCTATTTTTCCAATTGGTTATCTGGATGGTATGGCTGGTTGCTTCGGTATGGTCACTGGATCTGGCGCCGCTGGGTATTCTTCCCCGGCATATTTCCGGTTTGAAAGGAATCCTTTTTGCTCCGCTTATCCATGCCGGCTTCGACCACCTGGCCAGTAATGCACTTCCTCTCTTTCTTTTAATGTGGGCCGTTTTGTATTTTTACCGGACCATTGCTTACCGGGTATTTTTCATTTCGTGGATTGCCGTCGGCCTGCTGGTCTGGGCAGGCGGCCGTGAGGCCTATCACATCGGGGCAAGCGGGATTATCTATTCGTTGGCAGCATTTCTGTTTTTCAGCGGGATTATCCGTAACTATATCCCCTTAATGGCCATCTCCTTACTGGTGGCTTTTCTGTATGGCAGCATGGTTTGGGGTATGTTTCCGACGATCCCAAAAATTTCGTGGGAATCACATATGCTGGGTGCCGTAGCCGGGATATTCCTGGCAATTATTTATCGCAAACAGGGACCTCAGCCGCCACCACCTTTCTGGGATACGGAAGAGGATGATGAAGATTCCTGTAATGATGATGAGAACAAACCTACCGGTACTTTTCCCTTTGATACAACAAATAAATGACCCTGAAATAATAAGGGAAAACAATTTTTCTAATTTTTTTTTCAAATAAGCTGAAAACCGGAATTCTGATCTGATCATTTGGATGTCACCAGGACTCAAAGACACTAAGGAATCACCAATTTGTATCATTGCAACAACCTATATTCTACATTTTACAAGTAGTTTTTAAGGTAAATCCAGGTTAAGACATTTATACCGGTCTTCACAAGTTCTTTGTTTCCCTGTTGGTAAAATGCCATAAATTGATTTTATTAGACCATGAATTTAATTTATCCCGCAGAATATGTTTAAGGAGGAAATATGATATCACCGGAAACCTGCATTCGATTTGAAAAGCTGAAAACCATCCTCAGGGAAATGGGCTCTGTGGTTGTCGCATACAGTGGTGGTGTAGACAGCACTTTCCTCCTGAAAGTCGCCCGGGATACACTCGGAGATCACGCCCGGGGCGTTTTGGCCGTTTCTCCTTCGTTTCCTTCCCGGGAATACGACAGGGCGATAAAAATAGCTAATGAAATCGGTATCCGGGTAAAAGTAATCCGGACAAAGGAACTTGACGATCCCAGATTCAGCAACAATCCCGTTGACCGGTGTTACTTCTGTAAAAGCGAACTTTTTGAAAAAATTGAACTTATCGCCGATTCCATAGGATATGATAACATGGTGGACGGGACCAATGCCGACGATTTGAATGACCACCGTCCCGGCATGAAAGCTTTACGGGAAAAGGGAGTAAGAAGTCCTCTACAGGAAGCCGGCCTCTTGAAATCTGATATACGTACTCTTTCGCGCGCTCTCGGACTTACTACCTGGGAAAAGGATGAGATGGCCTGCCTGTCTTCAAGGTTTCCTTACGGGGAAAAGATTACGGCCCGGAAGCTGGCCATGGTTGATGAGATGGAAAATCTTCTGGCAGACCTGGGTTTCAGGAATATTCGAGCAAGACATATGGGTAACGCTTTGAAAATTGAGGTTGATCAAACATTGATCTCCGGTTTGCTGGAACCGGAAACGCGTAAAATTGTCACTGAAAAAGCCAAATTACTCGGTTTCAAAACCGTATCGGTCGATATGGAAGGATACCGCCGCGGCAGTCTGAACAGGTTTGCTACGAATACATGAACTTACACATGTACGCATGGAGCATCCAATTCATACAAATCTGATTATCTGGATTTTTCATTACTTTAATTACCTATTTAATTAGGTATTTAATTAGGTATTTTTTTAGATAAATTCATGCTGCAATGACAGCTTCAGAACCAACTGAGCGATCCTCTCCTCATCATCCTGATGGTTTATGATCTCTTCAATTAACTTTCTGCTCTTTTGCCTTTTAAGATACTTTTCC
>JAADHC010000069.1 GCA_013152085.1 Chlorobiota bacterium | reverse complement strand
CCAATCTTATTTTTCTTTGTTTACTGGTTGCCGCATTTCCATTGCAAGCACAAGAGCTCGCAGGAGATATCCGTTTGTCTGTAGATTTCTCTAATATTCCCATGGACAGCGCAATGGCCGTTATTTCCAGCCACACCGGACTTCAATTTGCCTACAGCTCCGATCGCATAGATACCTCCGTTCCCATAACACTGCATGCTAAAGACGAACCCCTCACACTTATCCTTCAAAAACTGGCAGCAGCCGCACAATGTCACTACATGATACGCCGCAGCCGGATTTTACTTCTCCCCGGACCGGCAAAACCGGTTAAGCCTGGAAAAACATATTATGTCCTCAGCGGCTTTATCCGGGAGCAATCATCCGGCATGATCGGAGCAACCCTCACTATTGACGGAGCATCCGAGGGAACAGTCACCAATGCTTACGGATACTATTCCCTTCCGCTGGCAACCGGAAACCACCACCTAACGGTTTCATACATCGGTTACAAGTCTGTCGAAATACCCTTTGACCTGTCGCAAAATCTCATCTCATCCTGAATGTTTCGCTCAGGGAAGATACTACCAGACTCGAAGAAGTTAAGATTGTCCTGGATCAGACGGAATTGTTCACTGCAGAAAATAATGGGACTACCATTGTACCCCCCAGGCAGGTGGAACAGATGCCGGCATTCTTTGGAGAGTACGATGTAATCAAATCGCTTGAAACCATTCCGGGTATTAATCTTTTTGGTGACGGCTCAACCTTTTTCTTTGTCCGTGGCGGAAACCGCGACCAGAACCTGGTGATGCTTGACGATGCCCCCCTCTTTAACCCATCTCACCTCCTGGGACTCTTTTCCACAATTATCCCCGAAGCGGTGAAAGATATCAAGGTGTACAAAGGCCCTTTTCCCGCAAATGTCGGCGGAAGACTCTCCTCGGTTATTGATATCCGGACACGGGATGGCAACATGAAAGAGATTAAAACCGAAGGAAGCCTCGGCCTGATCAGTGCCAAAGCATCCGTTGAGGGACCGGTAAAAAAAGACCGCAGTTCTTTTTTCCTGTCAGCCCGCCGTTCCTGGTTCGACTGGTTTTTCAGGCAACAGAATCCGCTGCTCGATAAGCTGCGTTTCTTTGATCTTAACGGCAAATACAACCTCATCGTCAACCAGAATAACCGCCTTTTTATTTCGGGATATGCGGGCCGGGATATTTTCCGTCAGGGTCAATCTACCGGTAACTCGTCAGGGCTTGCCTGGCAGAATCTTTCCGGCAGTATCCGGTGGTATCATATTCTCCGGCCTGATTTTTTCATGAACACCACATTATCCGCCAGCAGCTATGACTATGACCTTTACACTTCTTTTGAAGACCGTATTAGCTGGCACTCACACATATCCAATATCAACCTTAAAAGTGACCTTTCCTGGTTTCTCTCCTCACACAGTACTTTACGGGCAGGCACGTGGATTGGAGGGTTTAATTTCAATCCCGGGAACCTCACTTACCGGGGACAGATCGCCGGATGGACGGGAACACTGGTACCAATACGCAACACGATAAGTTACGGGACTTATATCCGCCACGAAACAACATTGGGAAAAATAATGTTTGATTACGGACTCAGGTTTTCCGGTTGGGCAAATATCGGTGCTACCTGGGAAAACAGATATGATGAACAACACCGTGTAACGAAAACTGTTTATTACCCTGCAGGAAAATTTTATCACAACCGGATGGCACTGGAACCAAGGGTAGCTGTCAGGCTAAATGCCGGAAAAAATCGCATTTTTGAAGCTGGCTACAGCCTTACGACACAGTTTATGCAAATGATAAGTAACTCGGTAAGTCCGTTTACCTCTTTTGAGGTATGGCTACCGAGCGGACCTTCGCTCGCCCCTCAAAAAGCACATCAACTGGATATCGGATACCGGAAGTTATGGACTCCAAAGGGATACAGTTTTAAAGTACAGGGATGGTTGAAAGAAATGCTTAACCAGATCGATTACAACGACCACGCACGTTTACTGTTAAATTCCGCCCTCGAAGGAGAGCTAAGATCCGGTACTGCTACCGGGGCAGGACTGGAAATCACCATCGCCAAAACAAAAGGACGGCTTACGGGGCAGGCCGGGTATGCATTCTCTCATGTTACATTATATATCCCGGAACTCAACAATGCGAACCCCTACCCTGTCTATTACGACCGGCCACACAGTTTTTCATTGCTGCTTCATTATAACATCCACACCCGTTGGGAAGCTTCTGCACAATGGTTGATTCAATCAGGCTCCCCGTTTTCCGCTCCTACCTCATTTTATGATTACCGGGGCTATTCGGTACCGTATTATGAGGCAAAAAACAATGACCGTCTTCCTCCTTATCATCGTCTTGATCTCTCGGTTACTTTTCATCTGAACAGGCATCCCGGAAAATTCGAACACGACCTCAGTTTTTCCCTTTTTAATTTCTACGGCAGGAAAAATCCCTGGGAAATTAATTATAACAAAATCATTCTCGAAAACAGACAACTCACCGTACCCGTCAATTATTACAGACAACCCAATCTGGTCACTACGCAAATCTATATCTTCCAGACCATTCCATCCATTCATTACCATTTCAAATTCTGATGATGAGAACGAAATTTTCATATCTGATAATCTTTCTGCTGGTGCTGGGCTCCTGCGAAGAGCCCGTAAACTGGGTGTTCCCGACCGACAGTGGTACCAGGCTTGCCGTTGACGGAATGATCACAAACGAGTATAAAGCACATCGGGTGATTCTGACCTGGTCGGCAGGTACACCTAACGAAGATTTTAAGCCGGTCAGCGGGGCATTGGTTGGCATCACTGATTTTAGTACTACATGGATTCTCCATGAATCTGCTGAAACACCCGGCCTTTATCTTACGCCTTCCAATATACAGGGTGTAAACAATAAAAGATATTTACTCTATATAAACATCAACGGACATGAATATACAGCCGATGCATCCATGGTTCCCGTGACACCACTTAACCCTCCGGACATCCGTCCCACGGGAGACGAAGATTCGCTGTTTATCCTTGTCCCTGCCGAGAGTGACATCCCTGCCATGAAAGAGTATTATCTCGATTGGTCAGCAGTCCCTGGTTATGACACCTTGCCTCCGGAAAAAACACATGCTTTTTTCAGGCATTACACATTACAGAATATTGATGCTAATGCCCTGTTCAAACCCGGAGAGGAACAGGTTCGCTTTCCGCGGGGAACAAAGATCATCCGTAAAAAATATTCCCTGGAACCCGGTTACCAGGAATACCTGCGTACCCTCCTTTCCGAAACTGCCTGGAGAGGAAGTATTTTTGATGTTCAGCCCGGGAATGTGGCAGGCAACCTGAATGGCGGTGCGCTGGGCTACTTTGCGGCATGTACGGTAACTGCAGATAGTCTGGTATGGTGAAATGAGATACCTTGATCTTATTCACCTTACATCAACCTGTAGGAATGAAAAGCATATTTGCCGGCAAGGGATTGTATGGTGTCGGTAGATAGGAGCTTATGAATTGACTTACGTATAGATGCGTACTTATCATGCAGAGGACAAGGATGGTCAGCATCACAGCTTTTCAAGCCAAAGCCACAACGGTTGATAAATTCTCCGCTTTCAATCCCAATAACCAGCTTAATTAATTGAAGTTCAGGTTTGGTTTATTTTTGGATTGAAATTCGGGTGGAGTATTAATAAGAAATGATCCTTTGTTTCTCCCAAATTATTGAAGCGCGTTGAGCGGAGTGAACCGTGTCTCGAAATATCCGGACGGAGGTTTTAGTGAAACCAGTATGACAATTTCACGACTAATGCACGGTTTTGGTTTACGAGACCATCAGGTGTGGAGTTGCCGGTATAGACAATAAACAGATCTGATACCGGGGCAAAACGCCACTGGATCCGCAGGTTTACATTGATGTTGTCAATCTGGTTATTGTATTGAACATAGGTAGTAAAAAAGAGCTTATCGGTAAAGGTAATGTCCAGTTTCGGGCCAACAAGCAGAAGGTCTGTACTGGTATAAGGAGCAGGTAATTGTATCCTGTTCCATGCCGAAACCAGTGAAAAGTTTGCATAGGGCTGCCAGCGATAGTTCAGCGAACTTTCGAAATGTAACCGCGTGCCGTTAAAATAGCCACCATAACCGCCACTAATTTCGATATTGAAAAGATTGCGGGGATCAGAATTCCAGGTAAGTATCGCGTTATTCCATTGATAATCTGTTCCCGTCTGCAGTGAATCCCCTCCGGTATTTGTCGGGTCAAACGGTTTCTGTAAAAGGATATAGTGATCCTCTACAGAGAAGCCCAGTTTACTTCGGTTGAGCCATTCAAAACCATACCCTGCCGTCAGGTTATGCTCGGTCCTTTCCAATCCGGTATTGTAGTAAATAAGCCCTTTTATAATTGGACCGTGGTTTGCCAGCTTCTCGGATGCAGGATAAAATTTATATCCTGCCGACGGCATGACGGCATAATATCCGTTGCGCGGGACATAACCGGTTTCTGCGATATAATTTTCACCCACCCATGTCTGAGCCAGACGCAGGGCCAGCTGCTGCGTATTGTACTGAATATCGGCAGCCAGGGATGATGCATCACTGTTATTACTCTCCTGAAAAACCCGGTGATAAAAAAACTTTCCGGTCCAGCGGCTGTCTTCACTGGCCAGGTTATATTCCAAACCGGCAACCCGGTTATATTTACTTCCCGGCACCGTATCCGCGGCTTGTCCTGTCAGCTGCCGGTTAACCATAAATGCCGTAATATTTGAACGACTGAATACATTGTGCTGCCATACGGCCACACTATAGTTGGAAGGCAGATTTTCCGCATGGTTGTTTCCGGTCGGGGTATTCATGGGCGAACCAATGTTCGGTGTCCAGGATTCAGAGGAAACCGTCTGGATGTTCATTAACCCGATACGGTTGTTATCGTTGATATTTCCGCTCAGTCGCCCTCCGGCTATAACAGGCTGGTTCAATCCGATACGCCGGGAAAAGAAGGGCCGGACAGTTTCACTGCCCAGGTTGGCAAACAGATCGCTGTTTTCCAGAAAAAATTGCCGTTTTTCGGGGAAGAAGAGCTCGAAACGATCAAGATTGGTCACCTGCTGGTCAACCTCAACCTGTGAATAATCCGGGCTGAAAGTAAGATCGAGGTTCATTGAAGGCGCCGGTGTGATCTTGACATCCATCCCCGCACCCAGGCCTGAATTCGATACAGGTGATTGTTGCGGATTATATGAAGATTTTCCCATGACATAAGGAATAAGAGAATACTGCAGCCCTGGAGGTGGCAGAGGTTCGTCAAAAATCATGCTTCCGGTAAAAGCGAGATTGGCCGATTGGAATTGTCGTGGAACCGGTGCCCAGCTTGATTTTTCGTTTGTCTTCAGATCGAGACGGCTGAAATTGATACCCCAGGTTTGTGAACCCTTCCGGTAACGGATACTATGAAAAGGTATGGCAAACTCGGCAACCCACCGGTCAGGTTCGTTTTTCACCGCCGAACGCCATTTACAGTCCCAGTTGAGGGATACATAACCCCCGTTGGCCTGGATCCCATCCCATTGTGCACCGGCTGCCGAAACACCAAAGGAAAAACCGTTGGTATAATCATTATAGGTATCCATAAAGACCAGGAAATTATCATTCTTAGGAAAACTAAAGTCACGCCGGAGGGATTCGACAGGCCGTTTTCCGGGAGTCGGATCATAACAGATAATCCCCATATACAGGGTCTCATCATCATAGGAGACCATTACAATTGTTTGTGCTTTGGCCTGGCCGGTATCAATCGGCAATATCCTGAAAAAATCTTTTGCCTTATCCGCATGCTGCCAGCAGGGATCATCCAGTACGCCGTCAATAATAACAGGCTGATGGGTTTTACGGACCGGCAACCTGAAGTTCTCACGGTTGATCTGTGCAGATAAAGGGGAAATATGGGAAATGATCAGGATGAACATAAAAAAACCGATGAAACGGTTGCGTATAACAAAGACAGGAGTTTCCGGCTGATGCTTCATAAAAATTCAGGATTGAAAGATTCATAATAATGTTCAATCGTTGCAAGTATAACGGAAAAAAATGAAATCGTCTGAAAAAGATCAGTGATTTTCAGATATTAAAAGAAAATATCAATGGATCGTCAATTTAATTATGTATTATATTATATATTTTATAAATAGAAAAGGCCTGTATGATCAAATGCATTGTTTATTCCCGGCACTGCCAGGAACATGACATTGTCAGAATGTGAGACGTGAGAAGACTGAATTGAAGCCGCAAATTCACGAATTTTAGCGAATGATGAAATATACGTATGGATCCTTTTCATTTTATATCCCGGATTTGCAGTACGGATACTGTTTCAGAATTGTTATATACCTTTAAAGTCGGAATTACATTGATAAATCGTTTTGTTTAACTTATAAATCTTACAATCATGAAAAAAATATTCATTCCAATTGTACTGTTAGTCATCATCACATTGCCGCTGAATGCACAGGCTGTCCGGCATGGAAAAGTCGTTGAAGGTTTGACCATGAACAGTAAGCTCATGAAAGCGCCGGTAAAGTTTGCCATTTACCTCCCCCCGGGCTATGAAACCGACAACCGCAGTTATCCCGTCCTGTACCTGTTACACGGGTACACAGATGATGAAACGGGCTGGATACAATTCGGTGAAGCGCCGCGCATTGCAGATGAGGAGATCAGCAACGGTGACGCTCCGCCGATGATCATCGTGATGCCAGACGGAGGCGTTACATGGTATATGAATGATTACCAGGAAAAAACTCCGTGGGCAGATATGTTCATCAAAGAATTCATCCCTTACATAGAATCCAATTACCGCATACGGGTCAAAAGGGAGTTTCGTGCTATTGCCGGTCTTTCAATGGGAGGGTTCGGCGCCCTTCACCTGGCCATGCGCAATACCGGCCTCTTTGCCACCTGCGTTGCCATGAGCGCCGGGATATACACTGATGAGGAAATTACTGCCATGCGTGATGACTCGTATGAAAATGTCTTTGGATTTTTAATCGGAACCGGATTAAAGGATAAAGTACGACTGAACGACACCTGGAAAAAATTCAACCCGCTCCATATCCTGGACGAAATTCCAAAAGAAGATATCAATAAGGTGCGCTGGTATATTGACTGCGGGGATGATGACTTTTTGTATAAAGGAAATTCAGCCCTCCATGTTAAAATGCGCGATCTTGGTATCAACCACGAATACAGGGTGCGCAACGGAAAACATGAATGGGCTTACTGGCGCAGCAGCCTCCGGACGGGACTCGGGTTTATCGGACAGGGATTTCACAGGTAAGAAGGAAGGATGAAATAGTTCCTGGTTTATGGTTCCTGGTCCCGAAAAACAGAAAATCTTCGATTTTCGTTGTTTTTCGTGGATGCTCGAAAAACTAAGCAAATCTCATATTTGCAGTTTTTCGGCATTCTTGGTTCATGGTTTATCGTTGACAATGCCTAGATAACGTCGGTCACTTACTGATTTGGAATTTGGAGATCATTTCAATCAGATCATCCTTCTGCACCGGTTTGGCGATATAATCATCACAACCTGCCTCTATCGATTTTTCCTTATCGCCCGCCATGGCGAAGGCGGTTTGGGCGAGAATAACAATCTCTTTGTTAAATTCCCGGATTTTCCGCGAAGCTTCATAACCATCTAATTTTGGCATTTTGATATCCATCAGCACAAGATCAATATCCGGATGACTTCTGCATAGCTCAACAGCTTCAATTCCCGTTTTTGCATAGATGATATCACTGCTGAAATCCTGTAATATTCTTTTCAGATAAATCCTGGAGGTCTCATCATCTTCGGCAACCAGGATTTTTAAATCCCTGAGCCGGCTTTCCGGTTTTTCACCGGGTGCTGTATCTTTGTTTGATGTTATTTCTTTATCAGCGGTATTATAAGGCAGGGTAAAATAAAACCGGGAACCTTCGCCTTCAACCGATTCAAGCCATATTTTACCCCCCAGCATCTCGACATAGGATTTGGCAATGGATAGTCCTAAACCGGAGCCCTCATAAGCACTTGAAAGTGCCATATCAGATTGAACAAATCGCTCGAAAACGGCTTTTTGCCTGCTTTCAGGAATGCCAATACCGGTATCTTTCACAAAAAATTCCAGGCATTCATCTTTTCTCCTGTAGCCAAACGCAACGGAACCCTTGTCGGTATACTTTATGGCATTATTCACCAGGTTGGTAAGGACTGAAACAAACTTTGTTTTGTCGGTTTTAATTCTTACCCTCTGAGCCGGTAAAGCATTTTCAAAAGACAACTTAATCCCTTTCTTTTTAGCTGCCTGTTCAAAAAAGCGGTAAAGTTCTTCGATCTGTTCATTCACATTTATTTCTGAAATATAGAGTTTTTCCTGTCCGGTTTCTATTTTAGAAACACTTATTAAATTGTTTACCGTATCAAGCATTCGATCACCGCTGATTTTAATAATCTCGATAAACTCCTTACGTTCGTTCTCCGTAAGCTCAGGATCTTCAAGCAGATTGGTAAATCCGAGGATACCATTCATGGGTGTTCGTATTTCGTGGCTTATATTGGTAAGGAAGGCTGATTTCAGCCGGTCACTCTCTTCGGCTTTTTCTTTTGCTTCAATTAAATCGAGAATCATTTTTTTCCTTTCCGTAATATCCTCTTTGACAGCGAGGTATTTATCTATTTCACCGTCAGGGTTATTTATCGGAGATATTAAAGCTGATTCCCAAAAAAGTTCACCGTTCTTCTTCTTATTGAGTAATTCCCCGTGCCAGGTTTCTCCCGCTGAAATAGTATCCCACATTTCTTTATATACCTCCTGCGAAGTTTCACCTGATTGCAGAATACGCGGATTTTTCCCTAAAGCCTCTTCAAATGTGTAACCTGTAACCTGCGTGAATCTGGGATTAACATATTCAATATTTCCTTCCGTATCGGTTATAACTATTGAAGCAGGGCTTTGCTCAACAGCCTGGTTTAACTTGCGGATTTCTTCCTCTGCTATCTTGCTCCCGGTAATGTCACGGGCAATACCCATCGTACCAATAATTTTGCCTTCAGCGTTCCTTCGCGGAAGTTTGGTCACAGAGACCCAATGGATCGATCCGTCTGCATATTTAATTTTTTCATTTCTGGATATAATAGGTTCTCCGGATTTTAAAACATATTCATCATCATCATAGGATTTCCGGGCTATTTCCGGAGGGAAAAAATCAAAATCGGTTTTACCTATCATCTGCCCGGGGACGATATTCTGTTCCCGGGCTTTTGCCTTGTTTACGCGTACAAAACGGTGCTGATCGTCTTTGAAGAATATACTGTCCGGCAATGCATTAATAAATGTTTGGAATAAGTCTCTTTCTTCACGTATTGTTTCTTCCGCTTTCTTGCGCCCGGTGACGTCTGATATAATGCCATCAGCATATTTTTTCCCATCCTTCGTATAAATACCTGTTGATCTCACCAGTACCCAAATCCATTTACCATCTGCTTTTCTGAATCTACCTTCAATCTTGACAGGCATGCCCGTTGTAAACAATTTCTTAAAACCTCTTCTAATCTGATCGATGTCATCAGGATGTATTTGTCGGGAAAAGAAATTTAAACCACTTTTGTAAAATACCCCGGGTGTATATCCCAGGATTTTCTCCACATTCGGGCTGACAAAGATTATCTGATCCTCCTCGTCAACAGACCAGGTAACATCAGGGATATTTGCAATCAGGGAACGATAGCGCGATTCGCTGATCTCCAGTTTTTTCTCGTTTTCAATTTTAACCAGGGCCAGGCTGGCCTGCCTGGCAAAACGGTCCAGTCTATCCAGATATTTGTCCGTAACCGCTTCTTTGGTTACAAATGTGATTAATCCCCAGGTTGTTGAGCCGGTAACAAGAGGGACGGTACCTATGCTATTAATACTCCTGAACCTAAGTCCCGGTTTGATAAATTTATGCACAGAATCGGGGAAAGTCCAGTTTTTAAGTAATTCAACGATGTTATCCGTTCCCTCCGTCACAAAGCTTCTTCCTTCCTTCAGACATTTTGAATACGCATTGTTTTTCGAAATATCAGGCGTATACCTGATGATATTTTCTCCCATAAGTTTTTGAAGATGATCAAAAAAAGTGTTATCAAATTTTATGGCTACAGGGTGTAAATCTTTTGTATTATCATTATATTTGAAAAGCATAATATTTTCCGCGCTGCACATTTCCCTAAAAATGCGCAAAACATGATCCGTGATCTTATCTTTCTCTGTTTGCGATAAAATCACATCATTCAACTCCTTAAACAGGGCTAACTCTTTGTTGTACCGGATGATTTCCTGTTCTTTTCTTATTATTTCGGTAATATCCTGGCCTGTGCCGATTGCCCTGACCGGTTGACCGGCATCATTATAAAAGGTTTCACCAAGTACATGGACATATTTGATCTGCCCGTCATTTAGCTTTAACCGGTAGGTTAAATCATACGGGGTATGGTTTTTCACGGAAGAAGTGAAAGCTTTATCAACCATATCACGGTCATCCGGATGCACCAGATCCAGAAACGCTTCATAGGTTCCATTAAACTGCTCCGGCTGAATATTGAATATTCTGTAAACTTCATCTGACCAATAGAGTTTATTTGCGGTCAGATCCAGTTCCCAGTGGCCAATGTGAGCAATGCGCTGAGCTTCCTTGTGTTTTGCTTCACTTTGTTGCAATTCTGCAGTACGCTCCCGGACACGTTCCTCCAGTTCCCTGTTAAGCGTACGGATCTCTTCATCGGCTTTTTTACTTTTTAATGCATTACTCAGAATATCAGAAGTTATCTGCAAAACCTGGTTTGCTTCATCTGTCCAGGTATACGTTTCCTCCACATTATCAAAACCGATAAACCCGATAAGCTTATTTTCGATATTCAAAGGAAAAACAATAACCGATTTAATATTCTTGATTTCGAGAATTTCTTTATCCACTTTAGCTTCTTTGGGTAAGGCGGCAACATCCGGCACATGTACAGGTTCATTATTATTGAGTTTACTCATCCACCAGGGGATACTTTCCACGGGAAGATTCTTCAGATCCTCAATCTGAGGGGGAACCCCCGGAGCACACCACTCATGGGTATTCTCCAACATCATATTATCATCTTTGAGAAGGAAGAGATAGGAACGGCTTGCACCACAAAACATACCGGTTCTTTCAAGCAGTTTATTGATGGTATCATTCAGATTATATATTCCAACAAAGCCCGATGAAATTTCTGTTATCAACTCCTGAAATTCCAGATTCCTCTTGATTTTCTTCTCTGCTTCCTTACGCTCGGTGATATCTCTGACAGAGGCCAGATATGCCTGTTTGTTTTCCCATGTGATCGGGACACAATACATTTCTCCAATAACCGGTTCTCCGTTTTTTCTTAAAATATCTATCTCCTGTTTTTCCTTCTCCGGAGAATATTCGAAAGGAAAACCAATGAGTTCGGATTTTTTTCTTTCCCAAAGTGCCTCTGCCGCCGGATTTGCAAAGACAATAGTACCTTTTTCGTCGATTATGACCATTGCGTCGGTATCACTGTCAACGATATGTTTTAACTGAGCCTCTTTTTTGCGGATTTCCTGCTCACTTTCCTGCAACGCTTTCTCCGTCTGGATCCTCTTAATGATTTTTCCCAGTCTTTCAGCTACTGTGTTTATTAGCTTCCTTTCCTCTTTCAGAAAAGGCCCTTCATCTTCCTGCGGTTTTTCTTCGGTATAGACGATCTCTACGCTACCCTTTTCCTGACCCTTTATGACCACCGGCGCCGACAGCCTCCATTTTGTTTCCCTGAAATGATCCGTTTCATATTTCTTTCCAGGCATATTTATCCTTACTTCAGTAATCTCGGGATACTGCCAGGATATCTTTAGCAGGTCTGTGAGTCTGGTACAAATTGCATGTAAATCATCGCCCTCTTCCTCCACCATCCCGGAAAACCGGTACAGACAGTTAAGTTCCTTTAACCATACTCTGAGTTCCCGGATGGTAGCTATCAGTTGATGCTCTTTTGCCCTGAGCTGCTGGTTGGAAGCATCCAGTTGCTGATTCGTGGCTCTCAGTTGCTGTTCTACTGCCCTGAGTTGTTGGTTGGAAGCATCCAGTTGCTGATTCGTAGCTCTTAGTTGCTGTTCTATTGCCCTGAGTTGTTGGTTGGAAGCATCCAGTTGCCGGTTGACAGCCCGAAGCTTTTGATACGCAGCATCACGGTCTTTTTCAACTTTTTCAAGTTCGGAAATCTTTGCACGCAATTTTGCAATTTCTATCAGGTATTGCTCCTTCTCCTTTTCATTTTCTTTCATTGTCATTTACTCCTCCTTCCCGACATCGCTTCCGCTATCTTTTTTCTTTTGCAAACCGGGGTCAGCCTGGCTTTTTTGACCTGTTGCCAGGATAAATAGCAGAAGACAGAAAAAATAAATAATTATATAACAAATCTTTCATATTTTTATTGTTTGGCGGATTGATCACAATTTTTATACCTGCCCACAATGGTAGCCGCAAACCACCATGACTCCCTCTCCCGGGATGTCATAATGCCATATATTCTGCGATTTTGACAGGTCAGGAATGTTACATAATACCGGAGATTCTGAAAAAGAAAAAGATATAAAATGTATAAATGAATGAATGTTACGGAATTTCGCTCGCATCTTTTAACTTCATTTTTCGGTATTGCACAGTTGTTCCTTACGTACTTTACGGTCAGGATTTATAACCGGCCTGTCCAGGTGGATCAGGCAAGGGCCGCTATGATCTTCGCAAAGGGCACAATAGACTATTTCACATTCCTTTTTTCAATATTTCGTTTTTCATCATTTCCCCACAGCAACATTTCCACCGAATCCCCGACTGTATAATAAACCACTCCTTTTTCAATATCGAACATAACAGTTCGTCTCTCCATTCCACCGATAGATCTTTTCCTGATTTTTATTCCTTTTTCCCTGAGAAGCTTTTCAACAGAAGCAAGGTTTTCCATACCGATCGTATCACCCTCTCTTTTGAGTACGTTTCCCCCGCCGATCAGACACGATTCCATACGGTCTGTATTTGCCCCCAGTTGAGTCATCCGGTCTATCATTTCCTTTACGGCATTCGACGCATATCTCAAGCGCTGTAAGATTTTTCCTTTTGGTGCGGCTCCCGGTACCATAACATGCGCCAGAGCACCAACTTTTTGTATAGGATCATAAACTGTAATTACCACACACGAACCTATAGCATTTGATTTCAATATTGTTCCCTTTCCACCTCCCTTTACTTCACCCGTATATACATCAATAGTTCTCTTTATCTTTTCTTTATCTATCATATAAATTCAAAGTATTTATATACCTGTTTCCATTGACACCATGGTTTTAACAAATTTAATTTACTATTTTCAAAAAACCTAATATTACACGGTTTAAATCGCCGTTTTATCAGGGAAATTTAGTATTGCTTTTTTCGCCCACGGACATGCTTATCAAACGTAAACTGCACCGGGGAAAACACAAATCAACTTTTCTTACTTCCGCTAAACCTTGTTTATTTCACATTAAATCCGGACACAACTACCACCGGCTTTTCACCACGCGTATCAGCCTGGTTAAATTCTATATGGATGGTTTTTTCTTCACCCGGCATCAGGGCAAAATAGTTGTCGCCATACAGTACCGGCAGGATTCTTTCACCGGTTTCATCTCCTGCGACTTTCAGACGGACCATCAATGCCGGCACATCGCTTTTGCTGGTAATCCGGCAGGTAAGTAACCATTTTCCGCCATCACGAACATGTGAAGTTACCGCCTGGATATCCGCTTTGGGCAGGGTACGGATGGCGGTAAAATTATCCTCCTGATTGCCATGGAGATAGAAATTTTCCGAGATGACTTTCCCATGGTGAGATAAACGTAATCTGACGAAGTGTACGGGAGACAGCCTTGTAGTATCAAATACAAGTTTCATACATTTCACCGTCTGGTCTTCGGGCAGGTCCAGTGTAACTTCCTGCTGCCATTGCTGAGTACCATCCATATTCAGGATTTCTGCTACGGCAACCAGTTCTTTGGTATCTTTTCCACTGTAGTTTACTACCTCCACCGAGTCGGTCACCGGGTTCCACTGGATATGGCGTGGTTCGGATGCTTTTTTACAGCCGAAATATGCTGCTGTCGGATCGAAATAATAATCGTAGGTTTGCCATACCAGCGAAGGCCAGGCAGGGTGACTCATCCACAGCAGGAGGCCCATACGGTTTTTACTCTGGGCTTCAAACATAGCCCGGTACCCGTCATAGTTGATAAACTGTGCCAGGGACACCCACTCTTCGGCGCTGTTGGCAGGCCCGTAACTTTTCTTTAGTTTCTCCCTGAAAGAAAAAGCACCCTGCGCTCCATAAGAACAGAAATCATGCAGGCCATACATTCTTCCCTGCGGCCAGAGGGCACTGTCAGGCATCATTTTCCGCAGGCTTTCCATCGAAACGATGTCGGGCATACCCATCTCGCTGTGCAGCATACGTGTGGCCCGTCGGGTAAAGTAGTACTTCACCGGCATTGCCCGGTACGGTCCGTGTCCGCTGACCACATCATCTGCCGAGTTGGGAATATAATACAATCCCGGATGATCTTCCGCGATGATCTTCCGCAATCCTTTTTCAAGTATTTCAGGAGGATAACCCTCATTGCGTCCGCAGTACAGTCCCACCGAAGGATGATTGCGGATCTTCAACACAAAATCCGTAGCATTTTTAAGGAACATTCCGTTATTGTCGGGATCGGGACCATCCCACGGATTGGCCAGCCAGAAATCCTGCCATATCATGATGCCATACTTGTCACAGGCTTCGTAAAACTCTTCGTCACCGGTCTGTCCTACCCAGTTACGTATCATGGTAAAATGCATATCCTTATGATACCTGACGGCTATATCGTACTCCCGTCCGCGATATCGGAGCATTGATTCGGAGAATCCCCAGTTACCACCACGGCCGGTAAACCGTTTCCCGTTTACCCATATTTTAAGCGTTCCGTCGGCTACGCTGTAGGACATTTCACGTACACCTGTTTTAAACTTTTTCACATCAGATACCTGCCCGTCAGAAGTTACGAACTTTATATCTACAGGATAAAGATCCGGATTTCCGTATCCTGCCGGCCACCAGAGCCTGGGTTGATTAAGGTGCAGGCCGGGATGTGTCTCAGGTGACAGGATCACTTTTTCCGTTGCATCACCGTCTATAGTAACGTCCTGTTCAACAGGGATATCACCAAATTGAACATGAAGTTTACCACTGACGGCTTCTCTGCCATGATTGGCAAGGTCAACTTCGATACGGATATCAGCATATGAAGTATCCGGTAGCGGGAGGTCGGCTGAGACAAAAGGATTTTCTACGGTTACCGGGCCGGAAAGGTTCAGCCATACGTCATTCCATATCCCGCTGTTTCGTCCGCGGATGGTTGGTATCCAGTCCCAGCCTATAGAAGCATGGAAAGTCGGATTGTCGGCACCCAGGAAACCTCCGTTCTTATCCGGACTGTAATAGGTTTGTTCTTTAACACCACCGGGTGAGGCATTCTTCTCGACTTTGACAGCAAGAACATTTGTTTCTCCCGGGATTAACAACTTCACAACATCAAAACGAGCCCGGGTAAAGGCACCTTCAATGCGTCCGACATGTGTGCCGTTAAGATATACGTCAGCTTTCCAGTTGATCCCGTCGAAGTTGAGCCATACATGATCAGCAGAAAACGATGCAGGAACTTCAAAAGCATTCCGGTACCAGAAATCGGAAAGAAAGAAGGATTCGGAAACCATCAGTTGGTTATCCCCGAAATTGGGATCGGGAATGGCGCCGTTGTTAAGATAACTCACCAATACGGTAGCAGGGACCGTTGCGGTCAGCCACCGGGTATCGTTGAATGTCGGTCCTGACAAAACCTCCCCGCTTTCGGCAACGGCATTTGCACGGCAAAGCTTCCAGTTACCCCCGGTAAGGGCAAGTTTGTTATCCCTGACAGCCGGTACGGGTTTCGGCACCGGTAACATTCCGCCTTTTCCATATACCTCCATCTCGCTAAGGATACAGGGTTCCGTACCATCCTGCTCCACCAGCAGGCGAACATACCGGCCTGAAACAGGAGTATCCAGCATCAATTCATCAGACAGGCTGTCGCTTTTGGGGACCACACCTGCGTTGGTCCAGGTTTCCCGGTCACCGGAAACCTGGATGGTACTTTTTTCCGCCCTGCGGATCCAGTGAAGAACGACCTTATCAAAATCGCAGGTGTTGCCAAGATCAACATACACCCACTCTTCTCCCGTACCGGCCGGCATCCATGCCGAAGTAAACGTATGCGACCCGGCAATTTCGATGCGCTTACCGTTATGCCACAGCTCAATTTCTCCCATGTTCCATCTTTCCATACCGGGTACGGTATATTCCGCTTTATAATAACGATACTGCACGGGATCCTTAAACGGGACCACAGGATGAAAGGTATTGCCCCAGGGAAAAATCACCGTATCGACGGGAGACCGGTTTTCATGCCGGCGACCAAGCAGGTTCCAGTCTTCCCCATCTTCCGAACCGTAAATCGTGACGGTCCAGCTTTTATATTCATTGGCGTCCTGTGGCATCATGGAAATCAGGTCAATACGGTCAATCTCCGGAAGGTCAGGGTTCCCGCCAAAATATAGCTGTACCCAACCGGTTTCCCCGCTTGAAACGATGCCGGTAACCGGGTTATGATCGGTAAGCCATTCCCGTTCGTTTTTTTTCAACGGATTTTCCATTGCAGAGGCAGCCTCCAGCCAGCGGGGTAAAACCGTATCCACAAAACCATCGGTTACCAGTTGGGCCGTGAGGTTGTAATCAAAGCTGGAAGAATGCCAGGCGGCTCTGTCCAGGGCAACATTCCGGTAAACATGGTCAATCTGCAGTACAGGGCCGGCATATTCATCAGGTTTGCCCGGATATTCGCCTGTCGGTTTGTTATATTCATTACTGCAGGATAAAATGATTAATGAAAGAATAAAAATTACAGGAATAATACCAAAATGGCGGTTAGTATTTTGGTTTTTGAAGGATGATTGAATGAAATCCATAGGTTTAAAGTTTAGGGTTGGTTAATTATCAGACTTTCCGGTAGAGGGGCCCGTAGTTTTTACATGCCCTGAAATCGGCACTTTCGGTATCGGCAGTACCAAAAGAGCTCCAGACTGCCGGGCGGTAAATACGTTCATCCGGCACGTTATGCATATTTACCGGTATCCTGAGCATGGCAGCCAGGGTAATGAGTCTGTCACCGATGTGACCGTAAGAGATGGCTCCATGGTTCGCTCCCCAGTTTGCCATCACGGAATAGACATCGCGGAAAGCTCCCGATCCGGTGAGAACAGGCACAAACCAGGTTGTGGGCCAGGTAGGACTAGTGCGGCGGTTAAGTGTTTTGTGAATCTCCGGATCAAGGTCAACGGTGTATCCTTCGGCAATTTGTAAGACCGGACCGAGGCCTTTCACCAGGTTTACCCGGCTCATGGTTACCGGCATCTCACCGGTTGTCAGAAACTGCGAAGAAAATCCTCCACCCCTGAAATATTCCAGTTCGGCAGGACACCAGCGTGTAGCCTCAAGACAGGCTGCCGCATCCCCCGGAGTGATCTCCCAGAAAGGTTTCATTACGGACTGTCCCCCGGATTTCATTTGTCCCGTTGCATCAAGGGTTGTGGAACCGGAATTGATCAGATGAATGATCCCGTATTGTGCCCTTCCGGTAAGCACTTTCCCTGTAACACGTTTTACGGCACCGGGACTCCAGAAAGTACGTACATCCGAAAAGATCTGTGCCGTATCGGTCAGCAGGTGTCCAAACAGCATGGCCACACCATTCAGGCTGTCATTTTCCGTAGCTACAATGAAAGGTTCCCTGATCCCGTTCCAGTCAAAAGACGAATTCAGTATGGCTTCGGGAAAATCCCCGTTGGGAAAGTAGTCGGTCCACTGTCGCTGCCCCTGGAACCCCGAAGCAATGGCGTTATGCCCCATCGCCTCTTCGGCATACCCCAAATCCGTAAGGACAGGATTGCCGATCATCAGATCGCGGGCGATTAGCGTCATCTTTACCATCATTTCCCACTCCTCATCTTTTCTTTGCCTGGAATGCTGACGTGAAGGCGGGTTGGTATCCTCCCCTTCCTTACAATACTTTTTCACCCATGTCATGGCTTTATGAAACTCATCGGGATCATAGATACTTTCGTTTATCCTTCTGATGAACTCAGTCATATCAATGGTTTCCGTACGCATTCCTAAATAATCGAGAAAAAATTCCTGGTTCACGATTGAACCGGCAATTCCCATGGAAACCCCACCCATGGAGAGATAGGATTTTCCGCGTATCTCAGCGACAGCAAGTCCGGCTTTGGCAAAACGCAACAGTTTTTCAGCTACATCGTCAGGAATAGTAGTATCATCGGCATCCTGCACATCCTGTCCGTAGACGCTGAATGCCGGCAGGCCCTTCTGTGCATATCCGGCCTGGGCTGCCGCCAGGTAGACGGCTCCGGGGCGTTCGGTACCATTAAATCCCCAGACCGCTTTAGGCATCCACGGATGGGTATCCATCACTTCGGTACCATAGCACCAGCAGGGTGTTACCGTCAGGCTTACCCCCACTCCTTCGCGGGTAAATTTTTCTTCGCAACGAACTGCCTCGGTAACCCCGCCGATGGTGTTATCGGCAATGATCGTTTCGACCGGCAAACCGTTGGCATGCCTGAGGCGGGATGAAAGCAATTCCGCAACATTGCGGGCCATGGTCATCGTTTGGTTCTCGAGAGATTCGCGAACCCCCTCGCGGCGGCCATCAATCACGGGACGAATCCCGATTTTAGGCAGGGATCCCTGTAAACGCTGTACAGGGGAGTTTTTCATAAAATTTGTCATGGGTTTACGAATTATTATCAGATAATTAATGAATGGTCAACAGTTCTCTTATGGAGATATTCACCTTTACCCGGAGTTTTCACCTTCAGGCGGATACCCTCAACACCCGTCGCTTCAAAATAATCAACGCAGAAAGAAGCCAAATCTTTTGTCAGGTTCACAGTACCGGTTTTCTCATTAAATCCGTGTTTTCCGTCATGATGTTTTGATGTAATCACAATATATTTTATTAACATGGCAACCTTATTTTTATGCTTTGGGAATAACCTTTTATTTCGTTTTATATATTTACTGCTGTTGAATCTGTTGTTTCAGTTCGCCCAAATATTTTTCGTACCGGTTGGCAAAATCGATCCACTGATGGATCAGTTGATTACTTTGAGGATTCTGTACACTCTGGGTTGTAAGGGATTTATAGGCCTGTTCCTTGAAGGCGTTGATCAGGTCAAGCTGCAGGCGAATATAAGCCACCGGGAACCTGGAAGTAAGGAAAAAATACCTTTTTCTTTCACCAATGCGTGTTTTATAATCAATCAGCCCGGCAGAAAGCAGGTAATTCAATGAATTGCTCACCGTACTTTTACTGGTATTAAAGAATTGGAGTATCTCTTCGAAGCTTTGCGTACCACCGGCAACAGCGGCAAGATAAGCCAGGATTCTTCCCTGCATCGGGGTAAAACCCATTTTCTCAAAGATCCTTCCCATTTCTTCTGCATGTTCACGTAAACCGTTATTCATAGATGTTATCCTTTATGGTTATTTTCTTTTATTACAAAGATAAAATTAATATTTGGTTCGGCAACTTTTGAACCAAAAAAACAAATTAATCCCGTATTGCTTTGTTTTAAAACCGGATTATTATACTTTTACCCCTGTTAACACAGAATAAACCAAATAATCCGGATTTACCATGGAAACGAATCAGAATCTGCTTAAACGAAGGGATTTCCTGAAAACGACTGCCGCGACCGGTATAGGTGTGGCACTGGTCCCTTCGCTGGCTTTCGGCCGTGAAAAAGCTGCCGGAAAAGTCAGGATTGGCTTTATCGGCGTCGGAGGCCGTGGCCGAAGTCATCTCAGAAATCTGCTCAACAGGGATGATGTTATCGTTCCTGCCATTTGTGATATTGATCCCGAGGCACTGGCCAAAGCACAAAAGCAACTGAAAGATGCCGGCCGTCCGAAAGCCGAAGAATACACCGGTGATGATTATGCATTTCTGAAACTTCTGGAACGGGATGATATCAGTGGAGTCATTATTGCAACCCCCTGGCTGTGGCATACGCCAATGTCCGTGGCTGCCATGAAAGCCGGAAAATATGCCGGTGTTGAAGTTTCGGCAGCCCTGACCCTGTCCGAATGCTGGGATCTGGTAAACACCTACGAAGCAACCGGAACACCAACCATGATCCTTGAAAATGTCTGTTACCGCCGGGATGTTATGGCAGTTTTGAATATGGTAAGACAGGATGTTTTCGGTGAACTCACACACCTGCGTTGCGGTTACCGTCATGACTTACGGGAAGTTAAATTTAATCCCGGTGTGACTTTTGGTGAAGGAGCACGTGGCGAAGCCCGCTGGAGAACACAACATTCACTCTACCAGAACGGAGACCTTTATCCTACCCATGGCGTCGGCCCGGTAGCAACCATGTTGAATATTAACCGGGGCAACCGTTTCCTTTCCCTTACTTCACATGCAACGAAAAGCCGTGGATTACACAGGTATATCGTTAATAATCCGGAAGGCGGACCGGATCATCCGAATGCAAAACTGAAATGGAAACTGGGCGATATCGTTACTTCCCAGATCAATACGGCTAATGGTGAAACGATCCTTGTCACACACGACACGAACTCACCCAAACCTTACTCCCTGGATTTCCAGGTACAGGGAACAAACGGCCTGACCGAATTTGATTATCACAGCCAGCGTATATATGTTGAAGGGGTAAGCAAACCACACCAGTGGGACGAAATGGACAGCTGGCTGAAAAAATATGATCATCCGTTATGGAAAAAATATGGTGAATTTGCTGCCGGCTCCGGACATGGCGGGATGGACTTCTTTGTAGATCACGCTTTTGTCGAAACCGTTAAGCGGAAAGCTCAACCACCTCTGGATGCATACGATGCCGCTGCCTGGAGTGCCATCACTCCGCTGTCGGAACGGTCCCTCGCCGAAGGGAATGCTCCCCAGTATTTTCCGGACTTTACCCGAGGAAGATGGATCAAACGAAAACCGGTTTTTGCACTGACAGATGATTATTAACCGATATTAACATGAAGGTTCCGGCCATTCCGGCGGCCGGTTTTTTTTTTATCATTTTAAAAATTAAAAAACATGAAACTGGTTGCTGTTGACTGGGTAATTGTAGCCGTTTTTTTTATTATTGTTTTAAGTATCGGTTATATTGCTTCGCGCACGGCCGGAAAAAACACCTCCGAATTTTTTCTCGGGGGCCGGGGCATGCCCTGGTGGTTGCTTGGTGTTTCGATGGTTGCCTGCACCTTCTCGGCAGACACACCCAATCTGGTGACCGGGATGGTTCGTGAAAACGGCGTAGCCAAAAACTGGGCATGGTGGGCTTTCCTTATCACCGGGATGGTAACGGTTTTTATCTATGCCAAATTATGGCGCCGGTCGAATGTCCTCACCGACCTGGAATTCTATGAGATACGCTACGGCGGAAAAGCAGCCGCTTTTCTTCGAGGGTTTCGCTCATTATACCTCGGTTTGTTTTTTAATGTGCTGATCATGGGAACGGTAACCCTGGCTGCAATAAAAATCGGTGCGGTAATGCTGAACCTGCAACCCTGGCAGACCGTAGTGGGTGCATCCATTGTAGTGGTCCTGTATGCCGGACTGGGGGGGTTGAAAGGTGTTGTCTGGGCTGATTTCTTTCAATACAGTATAGCTATGTTCGGTGCCGTGCTGGCGGCTGTTGTTGCGGTACGGCAACCTGAAGTTGGCGGCTTAAAGAACCTGCTTGCCAATCCCGCCTTGCAGGATAAATTATCCTTTATTCCCGATTTTTCAGATCCTGCTTTTTTTATTCCCCTGATGATCATTCCCATAGCCGTACAATGGTGGGCGGTATGGTACCCGGGTGCAGAACCGGGCGGTGGTGGCTATATTGCCCAGCGGATGCTGGCGGCTAAAAATGAAAAACATGCCATCGGTGCCACCATGCTGTTTAACTTTGCCCATTATGCGTTGCGGCCCTGGCCCTGGATCATTGTAGCACTGGCATCATTGATTGTTTACCCCGATCTGGCTGCCATACATAAAGATTTCCCGGCTATCACATCAAATTACCTGAAACCCGATGTTGCTTATCCGGTCATGCTCTCTAAAATCGGTACGGGCTGGCTGGGACTTGTGGTCGCTTCCATTATTGCAGCATACATGTCTACCATCGGCACACATCTTAACTGGGGTTCTTCTTACGTTGTCAATGATTTTTACCGCCGTTTTATCCGGCCCAAGGCTACTGAAAAAGAATTTGTTCTGATGGGCAGGATATCAACACTTGTTCTGATGATCCTGGCCGGACTGGTATCCCTGTTTTTTCTGCAGGATGCCACACAGGCATTCAATATCCTCCTCTTAAGCGGTGCCGGATCGGGATTAATCTACCTGTTGCGCTGGTTCTGGTGGCGGATCAATGCCTGGAGTGAAATTTCTGCCATGACCATCGCCACCGTTAATGCTGTCATCCTGGTTCTTTTTGTCCCCGACCTCTGGTTAGCAAATGCGTTTCAGGGGATATACCCTCTCCCCGCAGATTATGCATCCATGGGGGTAAAAGCGCTTTCAGGAACAGTATTTCCCATTAAACTTCTTTTAGCGGTAGGCATTACCACCATTATCTGGATTGTTACCACCTATCTTACGCCACCTGAGAAAAAAAGTGTACTTCGCAGGTTTTACCGTCTTACCCATCCCGGCGGTCCCGGCTGGAAAAAGGTTGTTGCCGAGGCAAATGCCGAGAACGATCCCATTGACGAAGCTGACAAGGGGCTGGCCTGGGAAATGCCCGTTCAATTGCTTTGTGTGTTTACCGGAATTGTGGTTATTTATTCTTCTCTTTTCGCTATTGGCAGTTTTGTTTATGAAAAGCCGGTTCCCGGGTTCATACTGCTTGGTGTTGCCACTGCCGGAACGTATGTTTTGTTTAAGTCATTCAATAAACTTCGTGCAAACTGATCATAATGACTCCCGATCTTCGATTTATCTTCAATCAGTTTTCCGCTCAGGGAATATTCAGGGAAGGAATGCCTTACGGCTCGGGACATATTAACGACACTTTTAAAATCATTACCAAAGGATCCGGAATAAATGAATATATTCTTCAGCGTATCAATCACTATGTATTTAAAGATATACCGGGATTACAGCATAATATAGAATATGTCACAAGCCATATCCGCAGTAAACTGGAAAAAATACCCGGAGCGAACCCGGACAGGCAAACGTTAACCCTGATAAACACCCGTAAAGGAAAAACATACTTTTTCCATCCGGAAACCGGATACTGGCGGTGTTATATTTTTATTTCAAATCATAAAAGTTATAACCGGGTTTCGCATGCCAGTCAGGCTTTTGAGGCCGGGCATACCTTCGGGCAGTTTGAAAAATGGCTTTCCGACCTGGATCCGGCCCTGCTTACCGAAACCATTCCCGGATTTCACGATATGCAACTGCGCCTCAGGCAATTTTCCGAAGCACTTCAATCTGACTCTGTAAACCGGGCTAAAGATATCCCGGAGGAAATTGCGTTTGTACATTCACACGGTCAGGATATGACGCGGATCCAGCGTCTCGGTAGCGAAGGAAAAATTCCCCTGCGTATTACACACAATGATACAAAGTTCAATAATGTGCTCCTCGATGAATATGACCATGGTTTGTGTGTTATCGATCTTGACACGGTTATGCCCGGGTATATCCATTATGATTTCGGGGATGCCATACGTACATCAGCCAACGGGGCTGATGAAGATGAGCAGGACCTGAAAAAAGTCACTTTCAGGATCGATTTCTTCGAAGCATTCGCCAAAGGGTTTCTCAGGGAGACCGTCGCTTTTCTGTCAGAAGAAGAAGTCCGGCACCTTGCTTTCTCGGCACAGGTAATGACATTTATTATCGGGATACGTTTTTTAACGGATCATCTTAACGGGGATATTTATTTTAAGATACACCGGCCAAACCATAACCTCCAGAGAGCACGTGTCCAGTTTCAACTTATCAGGGAAATGGAAAAGAAACGGGACAGGATGGAGGAAATCATCCATGAAACCTCCGCCGGATAATCATCGAAAAAACTGATAAAAAACGGTATCGACTAACGTTTGGAAATGGTCAGTTCTATTTATCATCCAGATATTTTGATGCTTTCAGAATCAGTTCGTAATGCCAGATGGGTTTGGTCAGAAACCCGCTGAACCCATATTGCTCCATGGTCTCTTTTTCATTTTCGATACTATGGGCCGTCTGTGCAATAACGGGAAGACCGGGATTGATTTTTTTGATCTCCAGGGTAGCTTCAAAACCATCCATTACCGGCATAATAATATCCATGAGCACCAGACAAATAGAAGGATGTTGCTGAACCAGCTCAACCGCTTCCTGTCCGTTACGTGCCCACAATACTTCCACTTTTGTTTTATCGAGGATATTCTTAAGCAGGGTGAAATTCATCGCATTGTCCTCTGCAATCAGAATCTGTTTTCCCGACCAGTTGATATCTTTTATATAATCCCACTGCTTGCCTGATGATTTCCTGGAGGCTTTGTGATATATGGCAATCAGGTCATCCATAGCAACATTTAATGCATTTTTACTTATCTGAAGATAGGATACATAGGTTCTCGAAGTCTTATCATCCAGGCCTTTTTCATGTAACAAATTGGTAAAACCTACAATATTGTTCAAATGTGTACGAAGGGTGTGGATAAAGCGCTTAAAGGCTTCATTTCCGAATTCGTCATCCTCAAGGATTTTATCGGGAATATTGATATCAATCAAATCAAGATCAAACTTTCCGGGTAACATTGACAGAATAACGGCTGCAATCACGATCAAGAAAAACAATCTGAAGATAAGATCGGACAGGGTTATATCTGTTATAAACCACTGGAGGAAACTCCGGCCGGGAAGAAACAGTGTTTCAATGGCCGCATGCCCCAGCCAGACAACAGTAAAGGATATCAATATCAGCAGAATACTTTTACGAACTTTATTTTTCATCTCCGGGAGGATTTATGATATGATCTGTTGCCAAGTTACGATTTTTTTCTTTTCGAGATTTTACCAGCATAAAAAAACCGGAAGCAGATACTTCCGGTTTTAACTCACCTTCCTTTCACAATTAATTATAAACCCAAAATATCAGGGAGTAGGAAATTGTTCTATCTCTCTGGTATATTTTTTCAGTTCTTCATCTTTAAGGGCATAATCGCTCAATTCTCCATGCAGGAACTTATCATATCCAACGAGGTCCATCAGTCCGTGCCCGCTAAAATTAAAAAGGATAACTTTTTCCTTACCCTCTTCTTTGGCTTTTTTGGCTTCACGAATGGTAGCAGCAATTGCATGGCTGGTTTCCGGTGCCGGAATAATACCTTCGGTTTTGGCAAACAGTATAGCCGCCTTATAACATTCCAGTTGATGCAGCGCCAAAGGAGAGACCAACCCCAGGTTGATTATGTGGCTGATCAACGGTGCCATACCGTGATAACGCAGGCCACCGGCATGGATGGGAGGCGGTATAAAACCATGACCCAGCGTATGCATGGCCAGCAGCGGGGTCATCCCGGCATTATCACCAAAATCGTAATGATACGGAGCACGTGTCATGGTCGGGCAGGATGCCGGTTCAACAGGAATAATATCAACCCCGGCCCCGTTGATTTTATCCAGGACAAACGGAAATGCCAGGCCGGCAAAATTTGAACCGCCACCGGCACACCCGATCACCACATCCACTTTCTTTTCATTGATCTTCTCCAGTTGTTTTTTTGTTTCCAGGCCGATAATCGTTTGATGTAACAATACATGATTCAGTACACTCCCGAGAGAATATTTGGTCTTTCCCGTCGGATCGGAAACAGCTTCTTCGACGGCCTCACTGATAGCAATCCCAAGACTACCGGGTGTGTCGGGATATTTTTCCAAAACAGCCCTTCCGGCCTGCGTTTCATTACTCGGGCTTGGAACACACGTAGCTCCCCAGGTCTGCATCATCATTTTCCGGAAAGGTTTCTGATCAAAACTGATCCGCACCATATATACTTTAGCTTCAAGACCAAGCAATGAGCATGCAAAAGCCAGGGCACTCCCCCATTGGCCGGCACCGGTTTCGGTAGTAATTTTTTTCACACCCGCCTGTTTATTATACCATGCCTGCGCGACTGCCGTATTGGGTTTATGGCTGCCCGCAGGCGATACACTTTCGTTTTTAAAATAGATTTTTGCCGGTGTACCCAGTGCTTTTTCCAGGTTTACAGCACGCTGCAAAGGCGTCGGTCTCCAGCGATAAAGAAGTTGCAATACCTCTTCCGGAATATCTATCCAACGGTCGGTAGCCATTTCCTGCTCAATCAGGTTCATCGGAAACACAGCCGACAGCATCTCGGGAGTAACAGGTTTCCCGTCAGGGCCTAAAGGTGGCGGAGGCGGTTTGGGTAAATCTGCCATGAGATTATACCACTGCTTCGGCATCTCCTTCTCGTCTAAAAAAACTTTTGTTGATGACATTTTTATAAAATTTAGAGGTGAATAAAAAATCGATCCATAAAAAAAACCGGGACATGCTGTAACCAACATGTCCCGGTTCGGTAAAATTCTGTTTATTGTTATTCGGACATTCCGGTTACTGCGCAAATCTTTATACGCCACCACCACCAGTATGTCCTTGAATAATTCATATTATCCTTGTTTACGGAACGAATGTAAAGATTTTTTTCATACAAGCAAAAAAACACATAAAAAATCATGTGGTTAAAGTACCCGGAAGATCTGAATAGACCACCCCGGCTATCGAACGCAGGTTATATTTACTTGCCATCATCCGGGCATAAGCACCGGCAGAGCGAATCGTAATAATATCTCCCCGGCAGGTGGCGGGAAAAGGCAGATCCCGCGCAAAAGTATCAGAGGTTTCGCATACCGGCCCGACAATATCATAATGATCCAGTGGCAGATTCTCACCCGATCGTTCCCTGTAGGAAAGATTTTCAATTTTATGGGCAGCTCCGTAAAGTGCCGGTCTGATCAGTTCGGTCATCCCGGCATCCAGAATGATAAATTGCTGCCCCCCCTGTCGTTTTACGTAAAGGACACGGGTAATCAGGTCCCCCATCTGACCGACAACAGAACGTCCAAGTTCAAAATGTACTTCCTGGCCGGGAAGAACATGTAAATTCCGGTGCACCGTTTCAAACAATCCACCGAAATCTGCCACAGGATATTCAGAAGGATTTTCATAATCTATGCCCAGCCCACCGCCAAGGTTAATCATCCCACAATTCATCCCTTCTTTACGAACAACCTGTAAAAGATCATTTAAGCGATGGCAAAGGGTTTCATATACTGCCATATCCAGTATCTGGCTGCCGATATGAACATGAATTCCTTTAAAATGAATATGATCCGTATCCTTCACTTTATGCAAAACAGCAGAAAGATTCTCAGGAAGGATCCCGAATTTGTTCTGTACCATACCGGTTGTGATAAACTTATGCGTATGCGCATCCACACCCGGATTCAGGCGCAGGGCTACAGGGGCAACTGCCTTTTTTTCACGGGCCAGTTGTATGATCACATCCAACTCTTCCTCCGATTCGACATTAAAACATCCGATCCCTGCAGATAACCCGAGAATAATTTCCCGGTCGGTCTTACCAACGCCGGCAAATACAATATCCCCGGGATTAAAACCCTGTTCCAGCGCTTTGCCGATTTCATTTCCACTGACACAATCAGCACCTAACCCGGCCTCCCTTACCATCTTTAAGATCCTGTCATCAGCATTTGCCTTCAGGGCATAATATACCTTGTAACCAAAAGGATCTGCTGCTTTTGTTAATGCGTCAAGGGTTTCCCGCAATAATCCCATATTGTAATAGTAAAATGGCGTTTCGAGTTGTGCAAACAGGCCGAGTTGTTCCTCAGTTGACATGAATCCCGTGGTTAATGAAAAAATAATGATGCAACGCCTCCAGGGCCGGTTTCTTGTCCGCTGATGAAACCAGAAGGGAAACATTGTTCATACTGCCACCATACGAAACCATCCGAAGCGGAATATCCTTCAACGCATTCAATACATGCCGGATCATACCCCGCCGGCTGGCCATGAAATCACCTACCACACAAATAATAGACTGATCGCGCTCCACTTCAACGCTACCCAACTCGTTCAGTTCCATTTCAATAGCCTCCAGATTACAGTCATCATCAACGGACAAAGATACAGAAACTTCGGATGTGGTGATCATATCTATGGGCGTTTCATATTTTTCAAATATTTCAAAAACCTTCTTCAGAAACCCATAGGCCATTAACATCCTGCCCGAACGGATACGTATTGCGGTGATCCCATCCTTTCCTGCCACTGCCTTGATATTATTCCCTGCTGCCCGTTGTGTAATCACGGTTCCCGGAGCCTCGGGATTTATGGTATTCTTGATACGTATGGGGATGTTTTTCTGCTTTGCCGGAAACACACACCGGGGATACAATACCTTGGCACCGAAATAAGCAAGCTCGTCAGCTTCATCAAATGACAATTCCGTAACCGGCGCAGTGCCTTCAACGACCCTCGGATCGTTATTATGCATCCCGTCAACATCAGTCCATATCTGAATCTCATCCACATCAAGTACATTTCCAAGCAAGGTTGCCGTAAAATCACTGCCTCCTCTTCCAAGATTATCCATATTCCCGGCATGATCCCGGCAAATAAACCCCTGGGTGATAAAAATCCTGGCTTCGGGATGTTGTGACATTACCAGTGAGATCTGCCGCTGCAACCGTACCATATCAACGGTTCCATCCCTCTTTTTTGTAATTAAATCAGACGCACAGACATACACCACCGGAATATCTGCAGATCGTATATACCTGTAAAACAATCCGGTTGAGATCAGTTCACCTTCAGCTACCAGCATTTTTCCTTTCCATGTATTAAAAGACCCGGAAACCAATGTCCTGACCCTTGCCATTTTTTGTTCAATAAATGCCTTGCCTGTTTTATAAAAGCGGGGGTCATCAAACAGTTCAAAAACAAACTCCTCATAGTTCTTTTCCAGTACTTCAATCTCCCGGAGCATGGCTTTGTGGTTCCCGTTTATCCAGGCCTTTTCCAAAGCCAACAGGCGATCCGTAGTCCCGGCCAGGGCAGAAAGCACCATCCAGTGCTGCCCGTCTTCAGGCACAAGCTTCTCCAGCATCTTCATTCCTCCAGGTGTACCCACCGAAGTACCTCCGAATTTTAATATTTTCATTATTCATTTCTTTTACGATACAAAACTATCTTCATCCTTTTAACGATATCATATTTTTCATTTATTAAACAAATATTTAACTTTGTGTTAAATATTAAACATCATGTCAACCATTTCAGAAATTGTTACCGGTATCATTTCCCGTGCTCCGTTTCTGGAAGAGGCCCTGAATGACGGGCTGATAAATGTTTCTGCCCTGGCAAGGAATATTCTTCCCGAAGTTAAGCAACAGTATGGTGATGAAGTAAAAGCAGGTGCTGTGGTAATGGCCATAAACCGGATGGCTCCGGGTTATTATAAGAAGATCAACATCGGGATAAAGGATTTTGTACATCGACTGGGGGATATTATCTCACGTTCCAACCTCGAAGATTACACCTATGCTTATTCCCCCACGCTGATCCGAAAGCAGCTTAACCTGTTGCATACCATTGGCACGGACCGCAGGATATTTTACACATTCTCGCGGGGGATCAGTGAGACCACCATAGTTATAAGTAATGCCGCCAGGGAATACATGAAAAAGATATTCTCAGGGGAAACTCTGTTGTCAAAAAAAGAAAATCTTGCCTCGATAACCTTACAGTTGCCAGAGGACAGCACTGAGATTACAGGAGTTTACTATTTCATTTTAAAAAACCTGGCCTGGAAAGGGATTCCCATTACCGAAGTAATATCCACTACCAATGAATTTACTATTGTTGTTTCAGAACGGGATATTGAAAAGGCCTTTTCGATTCTGGTTAACCTGAAACGGTAAAATCTTACTTTTTATTAAGGTTTCCGTTTTTTGCACTTCCGTATGGTTTACGGGAAATGAACTTTGCTAAATTTGGCGGTTAAAACCGCAATTTATCCTTTCTGATCAAAAGGTACAGTTAAGATGCACAGAAAACATTTTTATTCCGTTGTATTTCTCATTTTTATTATTCCCGTTTTTAACATTTTATTGGCCCAGGAAACTTCGCCGGTTGTATCCTGCGGTCATTTTACGGGAAAAATCATACTTGACGGAAAGTTAGACGACCCTGCCTGGAAAAAGGCAGGCATTATCGATCATTTTCTTGAAGTAGAACCGGAAACCGGAATTACCCCGGAAGTCAAGACAATAGTTTACATCTTATCAAACGGAACCAATCTTTATCTGGGTATTGACTGTAAAGAACCTGATCCGGGAAACATTGTTGCTTTCAGCAAGCAAAGAGACGCCTATCTCAGATCAGAAGATTATGTTAAGATTGTACTTGACACTTACCTGGATGGCCGTACGGGATTTATTTTTGCCATCAATCCCCTGGGGGCAAGATATGATGCGCTGGTATCACGCCGCGGAGAAAGTGAAAATAAGAATTGGGATGCCATCTGGGATGCCAAAACACAGATCACTGCCGATGGCTGGACAGCCGAAATTATGATCCCGTTCAAAACACTCTCTTTCAAACGTAACAATACGACCTGGGGATTTAACGTTGAAAGACAACGAAAAAGGGAGCAGGAAATCATCCGTTGGACGGCAATAAGCAAGGATTATCGTGTTACACATACCTCCAGGGCAGGCAGACTGACAGATTTACCGCCGATCAACATGGGGCTGGGTATGACCCTGCGGGGGGCAAGCAGTTTCGGGGTCAGTCATGAACGTGGCCTTTCTTCAGATACGCGCTGGCATAACAGCCTGGATATTACGGAAAAAATAACCCCCGATATATCTGCTCAGCTCACGGTAAATACGGATTTTGCCGAGACTGAAGTAGATTCGAGGCAGACCAACCTGACACGTTTTTCTCTTTTTTACCCTGAAAAGCGGAATTTCTTTTTGCAGGGTTCGGATATCTTCGATTTCGGCCTGAATATCAGCCGCGACCTGATCCCTTTTCATTCACGTCGGATCGGTCTGTACAGGGGACGGGAAGTTCCCCTCAGAATGGGAGGAAAAATCAACGGAAAAGTCGGCAATACCAACTTTGGCGGCCTGATTACACAAACCGGCAACCTGGACACGCTTTTGGGACGAACAACGATGGGAGCTATCAGAATTAAACAAAACATTTTCAAGGAATCGAACATCGGACTGATCAGTACCTTCGGAGATCCGGAAGGCAATCCGGGCAGTTATATGACCGGTGTGGATTTCACCTATCAAACCTCCTCATTCCGGAAAGACAAAAACTTTCTGGTAGGATTCTGGGGGTTGATGAATCAACGCGAAGGTATCACCGGGGATAAATCCGCTTATGGCATCTCTATGGATTATCCCAATGATAAATGGGATGTTAATATATCATATAAAAGAATCGGAGACGGATTCAAACCTGCAATGGGTTTTGTTCCGCGCAGGAATGTAAATATGTACCATCTTGGTGTGGATTTTATGCCCCGGCCGAAAAGCAAACTGATCCGGCAATACTTTTTCGAATCTTCTTTCTCGGTGGTAACCAACCTGCAGAATGAATGGGAAAGTTATAGTTTTTTCACTGCTCCTTATCATTTCCGCCTGGAAAGCGGTGACCGGTTCGAATTCAATATCAAGCCGCAGGGAGAGAACCTCCCCGATTCGTTTGAAATTGCAGATAACGTAATCATCCCGCCCGGACCGTATCACTGGATGCGCTACCGCCTTGAACTCGAGACTGCATCAAAAAGAGCCATTAACGGACAGTTTACCTGGTGGTTCGGTGGATTTTACGGCGGACGGTTGGATCAGATTGAAATACAGCTTAACCTGCGACCATCCCGTTTTCTGAATTTCGAGCTTAATTATGAACGGGATATGGGAAGAATCCCGGAAGGCGATTTTGTAAAAGCCCTTTTTGCCGGAAGGGTACTGCTGAATTTTTCACCTGACATGCAACTCAGCTCATTTATTCAATACGATAACGAAAGTAATAATATCGGCACCAACACCCGCTTCAGGTGGACGTTTAACCCACGGGGAGAATTCTATGTAGTTTACAATCACAACGTGCAGGCCCCTGTCGGCGAACGGTGGATCTATACCTCAAATCAACTGATTGTTAAACTAACGTATGCCCTTTGGTTATAAATAACTTACGGGAGATTATCTACGTAGTTAACTACGTAATTCCTTTTTTATGGAAACAGAAAAAACAATCAGGACAGGAAAAAACAAACGGTTATTTTGCACCGGTAAACCAGTTTTGCAGCACAAAAGATTACGATCCTCCCAGGCGTAACTAACCTTTTTCTTCACATAATTTATTTGGAAGCATAATCAACATGACGTATATTTGCGTCATATAATATCCGATATTATGACCAAACTGGAACTTTTTGATCCTGAATTACAACAGGTCTCTGCCATATTTAAAGCTATGGCACATCCTGCCCGGCTGGCCATTCTCGATTATATTGCTGAAACCGGTGTTTGTATCTCAGGGGATATTTCCTCCGGACTACCCCTGGGACGGACGACCGTGAACCAGCATTTGAAAGAATTGAAAGAGATGGGTCTGATCAAAGGACATATATCCGGGAAATTTGTCAATTACTGCCTCAACCCTGATGTTATCCGGAAATATCGTCAAATGATTGTGAAACGTCTTGATAAATTTTCAATCGTTAAAAACCAGGAATGTTAATTGTATGAAAAAACGTATATTAATTCTGTGTACCGGTAATTCCTGCCGCAGCCAGATGGCCGAAGGATTCCTGAAATCTTTTGATCCCGGTTTCGAAGTACATTCTGCCGGTACGGTCCCTTCGGGAAAAGTTCACCCGAAAGCTGTAGAGGCGATGAAAGAAAAAGGGATTGATATCAGAGACGCTTATCCGAAAAAAGTAAACCAATTCATCTCCGAACCGTTTGATTATGTCATTACGGTATGTGACAGTGCCAAAGAAACCTGCCCTGTATTTACAGGCAAAGTAAAACGCCGGCTGCATATGGGTTTTGAAGATCCTGCCGAAGCCACCGGTTCCGACGACCAGATCATGGATGTTTTCCGGACGGTTCGCGATCAGATCGAAGAACAGTTCTATGCATTTTATCTTGAAAACCTTAAAGATTAATCCCGACAAAAAACTTTATTATCATGGCAGAACAAACCTCTCCGGTCAAAAAATTATCTTTTTTTGACCGTTATCTTACGCTTTGGATTTTCCTGGTGATGTTTACCGGCGTCGGTGTCGGATATTTTTTTCCGTCTATTTCCGGTTTCTGGAATTCCCTTTCACGGGGTACTACAAATATTCCGATTGCTATCGGCCTGATCCTGATGATGTATCCTCCCCTGGCCAAAGTGCGGTATGAAAAGCTGCCACTGGTATTCAAGAACCTCAGACTTTTGACGTTATCGCTGGTACAAAACTGGATTGTAGGTCCGTTTATTATGTTTTTCCTTGCCATTCTGCTACTCCCTGACAAACCTGAAATGATGGTAGGTGTCATCATGGTTGGCCTGGCACGCTGTATTGCCATGGTGCTTGTCTGGAACGATCTGGCCAAAGGCGATTCGGAACTTGCAGCCGGACTGGTAGCATTCAATGCCCTATTCCAGGTTTTTCTCTACTCCGTCTATGCCTTTGTGTTTATCACCCTGTTGCCTCCTCTTTTTGGCCTTTCGGGAACTATTGTGGATATTTCTATCAGTGAAATTGCCGTAACGGTGCTGATATACCTCGGTATCCCTTTCCTGGCAGGCCTGCTTTCCAGTATATTCCTACGGCGGATATTTTCGGATAACTGGTATTTTAAGAAATTCATCCCCAAAGCATCCTGGCTTACACCCATCGCCCTGCTTTTTACCATTTTTGTGATGTTTTCACTGAAAGGGGAAAAGATCATCGAACTTCCTCTCGATGTACTGCGCGTGGCTATTCCGTTTACCCTCTATTTTGCTTTCATGTTTTTCATCACCTTCTTTGCCGCCAGGCGGATGGGGGCTTCATACGAGAAGACTACAACACTGGCTTTTACAGCCGGGAGTAATGATTTTGAGCTGGCTATCGCCGTAGCGGTGGCTGTTTTCGGTGTTAACTCACAGGCTGCTTTCGCAACGGTTATCGGACCACTGGTGGAGGTTCCGGTCCTGATCCTGTTGGTGGATGTGGCGTTGATGTTCCGGAAGCGGTTTTTCAGGGTAGCAAGGTAAGTTAACGTGATTCCTGGTTCATGCTGCAGCAAAGCGAAAGCCCCTGACGAACTTCGTTGTCAGGACAAGCCTGACATCTGCCGTCAGGCGGATCGTCAGGAATGAAGGGAGAAGTGCAAAGGATGAAGCTCGATTTGTTATGCCCGGTTGTTGATATATGATTATAAACATCATACTGATTCCCGTGTGGCCTGAGCAGAGCATAGGTTGTATCGAGGAAAAGGGAAGAAACCTTCCCTGCGAATCTTCGTGACCTGGCGCCTTAGTGGTTTCTGAACCGCTACTGATCACCGCTTAGGCGTAAAGACGATACGGACACAATTATATAGATTGATTGTTGAACAATGATCCAAAAAAGGTAACCAAAACATTTATCTACGTAATTAATTTTTAATATCTACGTAGTTAAATTTATTTAACTACGTAGATATCGCTTTTAATCTTTTACAAATACAGGTTTGATAATTCGTGAATTCGTGGCTTTTATAACACAATCCTTTTGTAATTTAACGAAAGTCCTCCGAAATTCACAAACAGCGCCAGCTTATTTCCGGAGACCTTCATGTAATTGAGTGCCTGTACAATAAATTCGTCTGCAATTCCCGAGACTCCTTTTACTTCAAGGATAATCTTATCATAAACAACAAAATCAGTATAAAACTTATGTGGTAAAGGAACTTTCTTCAGGAAAGATTATATCACTCATGTTTTTATTTTTTTGCCACGAATGCACGAATTCAGAACGAATTACTATTCGTGAATTCGTGGCGAGCCTGTTTTGCCCTTTTCGATGCATTTAATCCTCCCCCGTAACGGTAATTACGATACTTCTCGGCCCTCCGTGGCGTCTGAACTCGCACAGGTAGATTCCCTGCCAGGTACCCAGGCCCGGACGGTGATTCACAACCGGGATCGTAACGGATGAACCGATGATTGATGATTTCAGATGTGCCGGCATATCATCCGCCCCCTCATAAGTATGAATAAACCGCGGATAATCCTCCGAAACCATGTCGTTCATAAAGGTTTCAAAATCACGCCGGACAGAAGGATCGGCATTTTCATTTAGGGTCAGGCCGGCAGAGGTGTGCCGGATGAAAACATGTATTAATCCTTTTTCGGGTAGTGCTCCAGCCGCATCAAGGATCTGACGGGTAATCAGGTGGTATCCCCGTGGAAAGGAAGGTAATGTAAGCGCTGCCTGCCGTATCATATCATGACGGTTCTTGAAGCAAAAGTACAAAAAATCAGGGTGAAAGCAGCAGGTTCACTGACATGACCGGTCGGAGGAAATGGTTCGTGCTGTCGGCTAAACGGTTTGTTTACGATTGTTGAAAATACAGGAATTAAAATTTAAGGGTTACTTTCATAAGGCAGGGATTTCCGTCATGGGCTATATGTATTAGCGCCATGGTGAATTATTTCAGGGTATCTTCAATTGTTTTTATACGTTTTTCAACCGGTTCAAAATAGGGAAGGACTTTGTAAACGATCTACGGAAAGCCGGGTCCCAGATTATTGTGAACCCCGAAACATTTGACGATGATCTCGTAGCTTTCCTCCGGATAGATTATATCATTCATGTTTTTATTTTTTTTTGCCACGAATGCATGAATTCAGAACGAATTACTATTCGTGAATTCGTGGCGACCTTGTTTTGCCCTTTTCGATGCATTTAATCCTCCCCCGTAACGGTAATTACGATACTTCTCGGCCCTCCGTGGCGTCTGAACTCGCACAGGCAGATTCCCTGCCAGGTACCCAGGCCCGCAGAGGTGTGCCTGATGAAGATATGGATTAACCCGTGTTTTGGCAGTGTGCCCACGGCACCCAGGACCTGTGAGGTGATCAGATGGTATCCTTTTGAGAAGGAAGGTAATGTAAGCGCTAGTTTAGAATCTATATATTAAAGACAGTCTTATTGACTCACTTGATAATCCATAAGATGCCCCTTGAGTTTTTGTTATTTTATATTCATCAGTTGTAAAATCATATTCTTTATTAATTCTTGTAGAGTAACTAAAATATGGCAAGAATTCAGCTCCTAACAGAAACTTATCTGTGAAAACAAAATTGAAGCCAAGTACCAAATTTATACTCGGGTCATAGTATAAATATTTTTTTTTGGAATCACGATTTAGATTTAATTGATCCACCCTGATATAATTATTCTTGTAATAGCTAAAAGCAAGATCTAAACCATATCTAAGTTCAAATTTGTCACTGATCGTCTTCCTGTGCTCTTTACCAACTTGAAACCCTGCTCCGAAACGGTTTTGTGATTTGTCCAAATTATCTTCATTGCTTTTTGAACTACCCCCATTTATTATTATGGCATTAAATCTCCAGACAGATTTATTATTTCCAATTCTGTAGGTTATTCCAAAATTACTTAAGTTTAATGTTGTAAATCCAATTTCATTAAGTTTTTCAGATTCTTGTGCGATGGAGTAATATGAAAGCGAAATAGTCAATATAAGAAGTATTAGTTTTTTCATAATTTGATACTTTAGTTTTAGTTTCCGGTAATTAAACTGCAAAATATCAAGATTTGTGCCAAAAAATTAATGCTTACAGACAGCGCTAAAAGCAGTGCTGTCCTTAATACAGGTAATTTTTCATAGAAGCTATTACATTACCAAAAGGCAACAAGCCTTCCAAAGAAGTCTTTACAGGCATTGATTTTAGCGCATGTCAGGCATATGTAGCCTCCAAAATTCTTCCTTCTTTGTTTTATTCAAATTACGAAAGTACAGACCGGCTCTTTTGGCAAATTTGGCACGCCCCGTGAAATGTACTTCGGGCAATGCTTTGCATTATTTCATAGGGTAAGTGCAACTGCCTTGCGGATTTGTCAAATAGTCTATGGATCCCTAACGCAACGCACTGAATAACCAACCTCCTTGTAGAAGTAATTCCTGTAGACACCGCTGGTATTGTAGTACATGTTCCGGTACCAGGCGTCCGTTGACGAGTACTCCGTAGAAGATTACCAGAACCCGTCGTTTCCAATGCCGTCGAACGTTCCATCGTAGTAACGGTAGCCACCCGGAAGGGCTGTAAAACTAGTTTCGTTATTTACCCCTGTGTTCGGACTGTTCCAGTACACGGTGCCGGTTTCTTTAAGTTTACCACCTGCAAAACTCTCTCCTCCCAAATAACCGGTCAGGGTTGTCCATTCGGCATCTGT
>JAADHC010000017.1 GCA_013152085.1 Chlorobiota bacterium | reverse complement strand
AATCTATCTGCCAGTGATCCACCATGATACGCGAGCTTTTGCGTTCCGGCGGGAGGATGAATAAACTCTATATAAATGTAACTGATTTTTAAGTTAATATGCAAATTTTTTGATCATTTTTTATCATCTCTGCAAATTTATATCCACAGAACCAGTGACGGATTTGCCGGTATTAATGCATTTTATTATATTTATAACATCTTTTATATTCCTGAGAAACAGATCAATTAGATAGATGAACATCAACGTTTGATCCATGAAAAGAAGAACATTTGTTAAATCAGCAGGCGTTGTTGCTCCACTTATCGGTTTTATCCCCGGAGCAATGGCAAATATTACCCGTGAATTGAATCCTCCCGTCCTCGAAAAAAGATCCCTCGGTAAAACAGGTGAGAAACTTTCCATCTTAGGCTTCGGTGGGATCGTCGTGATGAATGCTACCCCGAAACAAGCGGCTGAGCGTGTAGCCGAAGCCATTGATTACGGAGTAAACTATTTCGATGTTGCACCTACTTACGGCGATGCGGAAATAAAACTCGGACCGGCTCTCGAATCCTACCGTAAAAAAGTATTCCTCGCCTGTAAAACCACCGGGCGTAAAAAAGAGGATGCCCGCAATGAACTCGAACAATCCCTGAAACGTTTGCGTACTGACTATTTCGACCTCTATCAGCTTCATGCCGTGACCACCATGGATGATGTGGAAACCATCTTCTCATCAGGCGGAGCCATGGAAACATTCCTCAAAGCCCGTGACGAAGGAAAAGTACGGTTCCTGGGATTTTCCGCTCATTCGGTTGAGGCTGCAATGGCTCTCATGGACCGTTTTGATTTTGATACCATCCTGTTCCCCGTTAACTTCGCTACCTGGTATGCCGGTAACTTCGGCCCGCAGGTGCTGGCCAGGGCCCGGGAAAAAGAAATGGGAATCCTTGCCCTTAAAGCCATGGCACGCCGCCCTTATCCCGAAGGCGCAACACGTACTCCCAAATGCTGGTACCAGCCGCTTACCGATAAAGAAGATGCAAATATGGGCCTTCGCTTTACACTGTCACATGCCGTTACCGCAGCTATCCCTCCCGGTAATGAAAACCTGTTTAAGATGGCATTGTCACTGGCCGCTGAGTTTAAACCCCTTACAAAAGAAGAAACGGAAATCATCAAACAGAAAGGACTCGCCGAAACCCCTCTGTTTAAATATCCGGGAGAAACCTGAAACGTGTATCCTGATATATTGCACACATTTGTCCCTGTCGTCAGGCAAAATCATGAACAGGTTGCGGAGTAATCCCGAATCTCAATCCTGATCCACATACTCCTGACGGCGTACCAGGAAATATATGCCATCGGCTAAAGGCAGGTAACCCTGATCGTAACAATAATAATATGTATTCCCGTTTTTCGTCCGGTACGTGTTGGTGTGATAGGAGAAATTAAACCCCTCGCGAATGAGCTTCTCACGGCTTACCTTTACCTTGCCCGTCGGATTTAACCGCATGAGAATATTCCGGTTCCGGCGTAAAATCGAGTTGATCTTCCTGATGATCGTTTCACGATCCGCATGCGTACGGTTGTGATATGCCGTCCGGCATGCATCGGAACAAAACTTCTGATCCGCCCGCCCGTGTAATGCTTCTCCACATTCCAGACAAATCCTCTTTTCCATTCCTGGTGATTTGAACTCACTAATATACAAAAATATATCCGTTTATAAACGCTTCAAAACGGAAATAAACGATTCTAACTGCATATTATACGAATCATCCCTGCTTCAATCCTTTCCTTTGTATTGCATCTTTTAAATGATGCTGCCCCGGCCGGGTAATGCGAAATGTTTAATTAAAAATGTAAACGTCATGAACAACTTGAGAAACAGAGTAAACCTCATCGGAAACCTCGGGATGGATCCGCAGGTTCGTGAATTGTCCAACGGCCGAAAAATGGCCAAAATCTCCATCGCTACAAACGAAAGCTACCGGAATAGCGAGGGCCAGCGTATTACCGATACGCAATGGCATAACCTCGTTGCCTGGGGCAGTACCGCCGTCTATGCCGAAAAATACCTCAAAAAAGGACAGTCCGTGGCTGTCGCCGGAAAACTCGTACACCGCGCTTACGAAGATAAAAACGGTGAAAAGAAATTTATAAGCGAAGTCGTTATCGACCAGGTGCAAATTCTGAAAGACAGTGCCAAACCCCAGGAGGCCTGAAAATCAAATGTGCCTGCAGCTTTTACCGGTTTTCCCGGTATGACCCCTGACAAAGCTGCCCTAACGTGACAGCCGGTTGTAAGAAAAGAGGGTGGGAGAAAACAACTCCCGCCCTCCTTTATTTTTTCCGGGATCACTATTTTGGCTCCCAGTAACAACGCTTGGGGGATACAATCAATCCCTCTGTTTTCAATACTTTCATCGCTTTGTCTACATCTTTCTTGTCAAGACCGGTTTGCTCCGCAATCTCACCTGCTTTCAATGGTTTTCCTGAAGACTGCATGGCATGTAATACCTTCTCTTTGTTCTCCATCGTATTTTATTCTTTTCGGTTTTCATGGCGAATATAGAAAAAATCCCGTTTTTGTCAGAAGGTTGACGGATCGGAAGAGGCTACTCCCATACTTTTTCCTCACATTATTGTTAACCCGCATTATTCATGTAAAAACGCAGTGCATTGCATGAATGTGCGATGGATAGTGGGAAGCAATGCGGTTAACCCCGACATAGGAATACCCAAATTTGAGGATAGGAATATCTCGAATATTTTTGTTAAAAAACATTACTTTTTAGTTTATGAATAATCCGGGTTAAGCATTAAAATTTCGAAAACAAGAACGATGAATATATCCTTGTCAGAGCGACGCTGCAATGAAGCTATCCTGTTATACCTGTTCCAAAAACCAGAAAAAAATGGACAGGATATTAAAGTTTCTGTCCGCGCCTCTTCGGTACCATCTCCGGATAATGCCGTTTCAGGAACGCATCGCGTAACGAATCCAGTTTATGCAACTCATGTTCCATCTCCCTGAACTCTTTATTCCACCGGTCAAAGAAATAGTTGTTGTGGAAAAAGTCGGTATAGAAGGTGGAATCGTAGTTAAAGAACGGGTTGAGCCACACATCTGTACTGTCGGGAAATTCATTGAATGAATAGGGCCGGAAACCACCCAGCAGGCTGTCTGCAACGATGTTGAAGGTATCGCCTCTGGTGTTGGTATATGACCAGATATAGGTTGAATCCATCCGTACCAGGTTTCCCTGGTCGTCATACTCCTTGTTAACGCGAATATCCACTTTGGGTTGCGGGGATTTCAGCGTATCCGGTTCCGTTTTCTGCGGATCATGTCCGGCTTTGCTCTGGCAGCTCGTTACAGCAGCAAAAGCCAGCAAAACGGGAATTAAAATCTTTTTCATAACCAACCTCCTTTTATTTGTTTTAACTTCCGTCTGCCTTCAATTTTAATGCCCTCCGTTCACGACTGACATGATTACCTGAAATGCCCGGTCCGGAAAGAAATTTTGTCCCTGAAAGTGAAAAAATGACAGGATAAGAGGCTGCGTAATAACAATGAAGACAGACGTTTCGCCGAACTCGTAAACTCGGTTCCTCGTCGTTTGTCCCAAAGGGATCACTTTGTGGCGGCGAGGAGCTCAATCCCTTATGGAACGTCCGGATTCAGCCTGACAATCACCCCGAACCAACCCCCTTTATCCGGAGCCGTGATTTCCCGGTAATCACCACCGGTAACCGTCGATTCGTTTCCCCATTCCCCGGTATTTATATTGATCCATTTTAAGATAAAGGTTTCAGGGTATTGCCTCAGATCCAGTTTGACAGAACCACCGCCGGTAAAGTAGATGACATACTTCTTACCTGCTGATGCCGTAAGATACGCCTCATCCGGCTCCCTGCCGGATAAAAGGTCCATCCGGGGTTTTATATCCCAGAACTTTACGAGCGTTTCGATTTTTCTGACTGCCTGTATGGTGGCCCTGGATTTCCCGTTTAAACCGTTGCCGTGCGGAGGCCTGTGATGACGCGCCGAGGCGCATCCTCCCACGATGTCGCGGCAGAACCGCTCAACACCGTCTGCATTGGAACCTGATCCCCAGGTAGAATTCATCCCTCCGTATATCTTTGTATTGTTTACCGGCCGTAAGGGATATTTATCTCTTTGTGCCAGGATCCATTGCAGCGTATCCCAGTGCGCCTGATTGAAATTCCGGCTGTTTATCTGTGAAATATCCATAAAAGTATAAACATCGGGTTGTGCGATGACCTGCAGGCAGGAAGGGCATTGTTGCGGAATGAAAAACCTGTCAAACATATCTGTCAGATATACCCGTACCTGTTTTTTATCAGCGATATGCCTGATATGTCTTATCCAGTACCTGCCCCATTCGGGGGGAGTACTTGTTTCATTGTCCATGCAATACAGAATATTGCCGTAGTTTAAGGAATATGATAACAGCTTGGCGATATATTTCTCCTGGTATGATCTGACGATATCAAGTTTCCCGGAATATCGTGGCATCCCGGGTATTGAATGGAAAAATGGCTGTAGATCCCTCGAAGGATGCTCCGGATATTCTGTTTCCAGTCCTGTCTCTTCGCTGGTATAATTAATATTGTTTCCGGGATTCCACGGGCTTGTTTTCCATGGTTCCCTTGAATAATCAAACCGGTCCCAGATCTCAAGCTGCACAATAATATCTCTTTCGCTGGTCAGTTTTAATAAGTTTTCAAATCTTTTCCAGTATTCCTCCCCCCATTGATCCAGGTCGTATTTCCCGTCCGGTTGCCTGTAAAAAGGCCAGACATCACCGGAATCCCTTGTACTCATCGTATTACGAATGTAATTTCCGCCAATAGCTTGCAATGAATCCAGGTGTTCTTTCAGTCCCTGCGACTGGAACAGGTTGTCGTTTTTCGATCCTCCGAGCAAAAGTACCGGCTTGCCTTTATACTCCCAGTACCTGGCGTTTTCGGCATACGGTTTTATATAACTTTTACCCGTTGTCCGGTTTGTCGTATTATGATGTCCTGATGTACAGCCATATACAGATAGTACACAACCAAGTACAAAATAAATCAACCTTTTCATGCGATGCTGTTTTTTTGTTATCCAAGATACAAAAAAACAAATATAAAAAAGGTATTTATTCAGGGGGGATCAAACGGAATTTAACCAACCGTAGCGGGATGTCGCCGTCATCGGTTTTTTTACAAACCGCATAGATAAATCCCTTGTGGAAAACAAAGGTTGAGGAAGAGAGATTAAGTTCATATCCCGGTGCCTGGAATACTGCCGTACCGATATAGTGTCCTTCCACATCAAAGGAGAACACCTTAAACTGATCACTTTTATCCTTATCTTTTGTGAACTCAAACACCAGGATATTTCCATCGGAATCATACAGTATCTTGGAAAAATAGGGCATGTATTGAGGGTATAAGGCCGGGTTTTTTAATAGCCCAAGTACTTTATTTATTTGTGCTCTTACATTTGTTTTTTCCTCTTCCGTTAGTTTTTCACCAACCCGGTTAAAGATTTCTTCAAACCTCTTTTTGGAAGATTCATAATATTCATTTATATCCTGATCAGTGATCTTTACAGGGGTGATATTCAGCTGAAAAGAGGAGAGTTCCTGTCCGTCGGGGGCAAAACGGGTAACCTTTCCGTCCCTGGGGTTGGCAAGTATGATGTTTCCCCGGGGAGAAACAAAGAAACCGACCTTGCTACGGGAAATATATAACGGAGAGCCTATCGAAATCATACCGAAATTTGGAATTTTTATCATATAGGCGGTTGATAGTCTTTCACGGAACATATCCCAGATGATTTTTTCTTTTCCGGTTTCAAAATCTTTACTGACCAGGATTACCCTCCATTTGGTTTTCCATAAAACATTTCCCAGAACTGCCAGTTTCCCGTTATCCAGTGACTTTGCACTTCCCATATAATCCAGTGTCATGGTTTTTATATAGTTTCCGTCCAGGTCGAAAAACAGCATTCTCCCCCCTACATCCATCGTGAAAATATATTTACCATCGAAGATACCCTGAACCCTGGGGATCATTATAAATTGTCCTTTTTTACCACCATGCTGACCGAATTTTTTTTCAAAATTCCCCTCAGGATCAAATTTCCATATTTCATGCCGGGTTTTATGGCTCATAAATACGGATCCGTCCGGTGCAACCACAATTTGTTTAATAGCGCCGATCGGGGTGATTCCACTCTTTTTTGAATAGTCTGAGAACAATTCGTTCCAGTTGTTCTTTATCCCGTAGCCAGGTACCGCTTCCAGCTTAACGGTTCCCGATTTGTAATAGTCTGCCAGTGTTTGACCGTTAACAGGAAGTAACAAACTTGTGATAATCAGGACTTGCAGTACAAATGTTTTCATGGTTTCTGTTTTTTTTGATTTGATTTTTCTTTGGAAGATGCTTTCCGGATTCCCTTTCTTATATATTTTTCATCAGAAAATACCGGACTGAATCACTTCCCCTTTGTTATTGGTAATAATGATAACGCTTTGATTCTCCCGCCACATTTCGTTCAAATCTTTATCCTCGGTAAGTTTCCTGGTTGTCTTTTCTATATTTGTGTACAATCTTTTTTTTACTGCATTTCTGGAAATAATAACCGTAATGCCGAAAATCATTACAAGCAGGGCCGCCACCTGCAACAAGAGGTGCAGATGTTTTTTTCTTACAATCCGGTGCCTCCGGGTGAATCTATCCGGTTGAGGGATTTCAACGGGATGATGGTCAAAGGATGCCAGCGTCTCATGCAATAACTGAATCTCATCTTTGGCTTCCCGGTATAAGGCTTTGCACCGGGCACAGGACGCCATGTGCTCCTCCCATTGTTTTTTTGTGACCGGGCCGGTTTCACCGTCAATATACGCCTGTATCTGATCCCTATTCAAACAGTTCATGGTATTGTTTTTTTAATTGTTCCTTTAATTTCCCGAGGCTGCGGGCGATGAGGGTACCCACCGTATTGGGATTGATCTCCATGATGTCCGCTATTTCTGCATAGGAGAGGCCATTATGATAAAAGAGTAAAACACTTTTTTCTCTTTCAGGAAGCTGATCCAGCATTGCAAACATGCGCTCTTTCTTTTCTCTTTGCAGGAGCAGCGCTTGTTCATCCACATGTTTCATGCCTGTATGTTTAAATTCTGCCTCTGCTTTTTTGCTATACTGTAACCTTTTGTAATTGTCGCGAACCCGGTTCAATAAAACCTTATACAACCAGGCACGGAGTTGCTCCGGTGGTTTTTTACCTTTGTACCTTTCGGAAAGATATCGTGTAAATACCTCCTGCACCAGATCGTTACAATCGGTTTCCTTTACCTTTAACTGTATGGCAAAGCGAAAAAGCTCAGGATAATATTTCCAATATATTTCATTAAAATTCACTTTAATGAAGGCTGTTTTATAATATATAACTGTTCAGCACTTGTTTTGTGTCAAAAATCATGAAAAATGTCAGGTTAAGAGTAAGTATAACAAAAATGAAAGTAGTCAGATAATAGATAAATATCTGATCAGTTTTATGTTCAATGTCGCTAAATCTGAAATCATCATTATGAGTTCGTTTCTGTTTTTTTGTATCGATGCAATTTTATGTGCATAAGTATAATTTTTATTAAATCCATTTATCCTGCTGTCCGGGAAAAAGATACTGTAAATATCTGTCAGGCAGCCGGTAATGCCAGCAAATGCACCCACAAGTATTATCGTTTTCCATAATTTTTTCAATTTGAATCAGTTTGATAATAACATATGATTTTTTTGCCTTATCCGGCAAGTTTCCTGTAAGATTGTTCAAGGATTTCACGGGTGACAGGTTTGCCGTGGGCGGGAAGGAAGATTTGAGCACCGGAGTCAAGTAAAAGTTCCCAGCTTTTTTTCAGTGCGTTCAGGTCATTGGCGAACCAGGGCATGGAATCATTCCTGCGTATACCGAAAATATCATCTCCCGGTAAAGCAACTTTGCCATCCGTGATGTATGTTACGGATCCATCGGTATGTCCCGGTGTGTGAAACCATTCGATATGCCAGTGTTCGAAATCTTCCTGTTGTTCTTTGCCAAGGATGATGTCAGGCTCAACCGGGGGGTATCTGAGGTTTGAGGGAGCTACTTTCCTTCCTATGAATGAGATGGTTTTTGTGAACAAACCCGTTCCCAGGGGCGCCCGGGTATATCCTTCCCGCAGATTGTCTGCCTCGTTGGCATGAACAGCAATTTTTGCCCCGGTGGCTTCAGCGATACCCCTGAGGGCACCTGTATGATCATTGTGGGTATGGGTGAGGACAATGTACTTCAGGGTCTTAGGTTCTAAATTAACTTGTGCCAGGAAGTCCAGGAAAGCCTGTTCCTTGCCTTCTTTCCCGGCATCCACCAGCAATCCCTTCCCGCCGGTTTCCAGCAGGTAGATATTGCAATAGCTTGATTTGAACAGATAAAGTTCAACCGGTAACTCAATGTCATACCGGCTTTTCAGAAAATGATTCATAGATTGGTTCATCATTGTTATCGTATTAAGTTTATTTATCTAACCACTATGTTTACAAAGAAGGCACAGAGGTCGCGGAGGGATTTTTGTTCACTGCACTCACGTCATTTGCTCCCTCCTCCGGTCGCTGTAATTATGCTATCATTACTTAGTGTATTTTTATCGGAAAATGACCACCTGATGAAGCAGCCGAAGGCTGCAAATTACTACCTTCACCATACCCCTCATAGCAAATCTTCCGGATACTTCGATATGCTCCTCCGGAGCACTCAGTGACCGGTTGGCTTCAAATTCATCCTTCACCATTCATCCTTCCTCCTTCCTCCTTCAACATTCATCCTTCATCCTTCCTCCTTCATCCTTTACCATTCATCCTTCACCATTCATCCTTCCTCCTTCCTCCTTCAACATTCCAAAGACTCTTTCCGGCTTCCCGTCATTCGCAGCAGGAATGAGGTCCAGAAGATAGCAGATCAGCGGATAAATATCCACATTTTCAAAGACCGGCTGGCTGTAACCCTTTTTAAAGTCGGGGCCACAGGCATAAAATATCGCGTGCATGTTTTTATTGGTATTGTCATAACCATGGGTGCCACCGGAGAATCCGGGCCCGGGGTTTTTCCAGGAGATACTCCAGTTGCTGTCGGCAGCGATGACCAGGTCACCGCACCGCGGATTTGTTCCGTAGTGCAGCCGTTCCGGTACTTCCCCGGATTTCCAAACCTGAACATGGGGTATCGAGGCAACTTTCACATATGCCAGCGAATCATATTCTTTATGAATCCACAAATCCCATACAGGGTTGCTTCCCGTGATGTGTGAGAACCATTCCGGATTCAGATAATCCGTAAGGTTAACCCAGCGGTTACCCGAGATGGTTTCCATCCCGTGGTCGGAAGTGATAATAACGTCTGTTTCATGATAAACAGGTAAATTCCGCAGTTTGTTAAAAAAATATCCCAGCAGGCTGTCGAGGCCGGAGATCAGCGGGCCGATTTCCGGGTTCTCCGGACCCGTGTGATGTCCCCACCCGTCGGGCTGGTCAATATACCAGGTAATGAGATGCGGCCGTTTTTCCGGTGGCAGCTGAAGCCAGGCGATTACCGTATCGATACGCTGCGTATAGGGAAATTGATGATCATATTTTTTCCAGTAGGTAGGGTATATGCCTTCGACGGAGGTTTCAGAGCCCACCCAGTAAAAGGAGGCGGCTTTTATTCCCTGTTTTTCAGCCGTTACCCATACCGGTTCTCCGCTATAAAAATAAGGGTCTTCTACCCGTTGGCGGTTGCCGATGGAGTAAGTCATCCCGGATTCCGGATCGAAAAAATTATTGAGTACGATTCCGTGGTGATCAGGATAAAGGCCGGTGGCGATTGTATAGTGGTTCGGAAAGGTCTTGGTAGGGAAAGAAGGTTGCAGGGAAACAGCCCGCACCCCGGCCTTTTCAACGCTGTCCAGCACCGGTGTGGCATAAAGATCAGGATAATCATAACGGAATCCGTCGAGGGAGACCATAACCACATATCTGTCCGCAGAATCCTCAGGGGCACGGTTACAGGAAGTGAACAGGATCGTAAAAAGAGCAATCAACAGAAAAAAACTGAATGTTAGTTCCGGGTAATCTGTCATGGGATTCCTGCTATAAGGATTTTTCAGACCGGGCGTTGACAAAAAGAATATCACCGGCGTCATTATAACCTCTGAAAAGCTCATCACGGGAGTGTTTCAGTTGCTCGGGAACAAATCCCAGCATCACCAGCCCGGCATCAAAAGAGTGCTTGTTGACCAGCGATTTCATAGGCGTTTCTTTCTCCCGCTCAAGAATTTCAATGTTCTTCGGACTGATCGGCAGCCTGCCCGTTTTGATCTTTTCAAGCAGGTTTTTCCGCACCGTTTCTGAAGATTCCGCATTGCTGATGGCAAATAGTTTGATCTTACCCTTCCGCCAGTCCGGATGACCGGTAATAATATACCCCAGCAGGATCATCAGGTTGGTGTTTTCTGTATCATACGGCGATATCCAGATATGCAGCCCTTTCTTAAACCGCCATGGCCTGGGGGAACTCCCCAGTACACAGACATCATAATTACCGGCACGGACCAGTGCATAGTTGTCAATGATCTGGTGCAGGTTTTCAGGATTCTGCTTGTCAAACTCGAACAGGATCATGTTGTTTTCCATACCTGATATCCCCGGGAGTTGGATGGTTTGTGCGATGGCGGAGGTATAGGAGGGTGAGATCAGCGTATCGATATAGACATTGGAGTGGCGCCTGTCCGACTGCCGGATCAGCAGTTGCAGCATCTCCTGGGCTTGCATCCTCGTTTCGGTAGAGTAATAACCTTCAAGCAGGTGCATGTAAGTACCAAAGCCGTATCGGTATGAGAGCCAGGTAAGCAACTGAAAAGCCTTGTCCCGTTCAAAGCTGTCCTTACTGATACAAACCACCGAAGGCCGCCATTTCTGACTGGTACTCGATTTCTTGGCTTTCTGGAGATACACCTGCAGATTCCGGTTTAGCTGGAAAAAGGCAGCCTGGAAAATGGCTTCCACACCCTGCCGGTCTTTATGATAAAAATGTACAAAAAGATAGATCAGTGTCATGGCAATCAAAGAAGCAAAGGCGTAAACGGTATTGATCTTGAACATGATCCCGAAAGCCATGACAAACCCGATCAGGGAAAGATACCAGCGTGAACGGAAAGCCGGACGGTAGGAGGGATCTGCACCGAAATGGTAAAGAAAGGAAATCAGGCAGATAGAGCCATAGGTAACCATAAAAAACATCGAAATGACCTGTGCTACAGCATTGATACTGCCCATGGCCACAAACAAAAGTGCGATCAGTGCCGTTACTAAGGTTGCATTGAAAGGTTCGTTGGTTTCACCACGGCCACGTGAAAGAAAATGATTCAACCGCCTGGAAGGGAAGGAACGGTCCGTAGCCAGGGCCTGTAATGTCCGGGGGGCTACCAGGATTGACCCTATCGCCGAAGAGAGTGTCGAGGCAGCCAGCCCCAGTGGGATCACAATCTTCCCGTATTTCGCAATGTTGGCCATGATCAGCTGGTTCCCGGTAAGGTCCTCAGGAGATGCGGAAATATCCAGTTTCCAGACAATAAAGAAGTAGATAATCATACCGGTAACGCTGGCGGTAATGGTTCCGAGCGGAATCGAGCGGGCAGGGTTTTTCAGGTCTCCCGACAAGCCGACTCCCGCCGTCATCCCCGTAAAAGCCGGAAAGATAATGGCAAACACAAAAAAGAAGCGGTCCATATGACGTACACTGAAAGGATCAAAAGTATGTTGGGTCATGTATGGGGTCTTTCCGATAAAAAAAAGAAAAAGTGACAGAAACAAAATGGTTACCACAAGGTACAGGGTTTTAACGCCTATACCGGCACCTTTTTTCAGGATCAAAAGTGCCAGCAGGATCAGTGAAGGAATACTGATCACCTGCCGCGGCAGGATAATCCCCAGGTGTTCATGCAGGTATGAAAACAGGGGTGAAAAGGCCTCGGTGAAGGCGATGATATAAAATGCTACGCTGATGGCCTGTGAGAAAAAAAGCGCAAAACCAATAGTGCCTCCGATATTGAGCCCGAATGAACGTGAGATAATAAAGTATTCACCGCCACCTTCCACCTTTTCGTTCGTAGCGATCTCAGAAATCGCAAGGGCAGTGGGAATGGTAACCGAATGACCCAAAAGAATTACCAAAACAACACCTGTAAAACCAAGGACACCTGTGGCAAATCCAAAACGCAGGAAAAGGATCGCACCCAGGATCGTGGATATCGCTGTGAAAAATACCGGTGCGGTACCAAAGGTTTTTTTTGTGGAGGCAGCAGACATGGTAATTATTTTCCCCTGTAAATGTAAGGAAAAATTATTCGACGGCAGGCGCTTTTACAGGCTCCCAGCCATCGTCGATATATTGGGCTGAGACTGAATCCCCTTGTGCCTTGACCAGCAGGAATCCCTCCTGTGTCCCGTCATGGGGACCGCTCCACCATCCGCCACAGACAGCTCCGCCGGTGATGAAATGTTTGTTGTGGGTGAAAATATCTTCATAGATGTGAAGATGCCCCTGCAATACAAGTTTCAGATTATGATGGTTGAAGAGATCAAGGACTTCACGGCCATTTTCAATAACACCTCCGCGGCTGTTTGCAGCAAGACCCCCGTTATGGAATTGTGCCTGTGCGGTGATGAAGGGGATGTGTGCCACCACAACCAGGGGCATCAGCGTATCCGTTTTGGCAAGTTCCCCGGTAAGCCACGAAATCTGGTCTGCCGAGATATGGCCGTAGTAAGCCTGGTCGAGAGAATCAATGTCATCGAGAATGAAAAATTTCCATCCTTTATGTTCAAAGCTATAATAACGTTTTCCAAGGTTCTTTTCGAACATTTTTTTACCGAAATCCGGAGTTTCGGGTGATACACCGTGTTTCAGATACCAACCGAATACTTCATGATTTCCCATGGTATTATATACCGGCATCGTAAACCTTGAAGTTTCTTCCTTATATAGCTGATATAGCGAATCGGCCCGTCCCCGGGTTTGTCCCAGGGCATCCCTGACCAGGTCGCCCCCGGTGATGACAAAGTCGGGACGGAGTTTGTTCACGGCGTCGATGGCCTGTCTGAACCCCTCGACCGCATGCATCTCGGGCTGGATGTGAATGTCGGTGAGAAATGCAAACGTAAAGCTGTTGTCCGGCTGTGCGGGTTGTTGGTTGTGACAGGAAGAAAAAGTGATGAAAGTAAGCAGGGTGGCAACTAAGATAAAGGTTTGGTTCTTTTTCATGGTTTTTGAATCTGGTTAAAGGATTGTTTTTACAAACTTAATAAATCCATCTTATCTGATCATTACCGGTATCGTCATTTAAGGATAAAATAATATAATTTCGTTTTGATTTTACATAAAAATCATCTGATGATCTGTCTTCCCTGCACCTTTAAACTTTAACTAAAACTATTTATTATAACTGACCGTTTTTCATTTTACTGATCAGCTCATGCAGGCGGTGGTAATTTGTTAACATGATCCCTTTTTTTGCAGGGTTAAAGAGCAGGGCGGTGGGATGGCGTAACGGGAAAATAATGGTTTTATCTTTTCGAAGAACCAGACCGAAAAGATGTTTAACCGATTTCCGGTCAGGGACCGGCAGCCGGTATTTCTTCAACAGGTATCGTGTGGCATGAAACCCCAGCGGAACCTGAAGCAACGGATGTAACAGTTCTGCCTCAAGATCAAGGAAAGGGGTGCAGGAATGAATCTCCCCGTGATGTGGACGCCGGGCCCCGGGTAACATACATTTGATCAGGTTGGTCAGATACAGGTCATTCCGGTCAATTCCCGTCTCTTCCAGCAGTTCGTAAAACAATTTTCCCGAAGGCCCGGTAAACATAACCCCGTTCCGGTTTTCCGTTTCTCCCGGCGATTGGGCAATCACCATTATCCGGCTTTCCGGATTCCCGCAGGGCAGTACCGGGGTTATCCGGGTATTATGCAGCTTGCACCGCGTGCAGGTACTGATCTCATCCATAATTTCTTTCCGTTGTCTCAGGTACATTGTGAATGATGATTATCTTTGAATATAAAATAAAGTATTTTAAGCAGGAATAAAAAATTTCCGTGACGGGAATAAATATCACGAAAGTGATGTCCAACAGATAAATAAAACGGTGGAACGGAAACCTGAAGACCTGGAACTGATCAATCAGGCCCGAAAGGGTGACCAGCAGGCATTTGCCGGACTGGTGCGCCGTTATGAATCGCTGGTGGCACGGACAGTAATAGGTATGCTGGGAAACGTTCCCGAAGCGGATGATGTGGGTCAGGAAGTGTTTATACGGTTTTATCATGCCATGGATAAGTTCCGTGGTGATGCGGCCCTGGGTACATATCTGGTGCGTATTGCCATAAATTTATCGCTGAATGAACTGAAAAAGCGTAAAAAAGTGGTGGATATTACCGGCTGGCAAGGCACCGACTACCAGGTGGAAGATATGATGGCGGGAGAGGATGAACCGGGAAAAGCCGATGCTCATGAGACGGTACACAAAGCACTGGAGACCCTCGAACCGAAATTCAGAAGTGTCGTCGTATTGCGGATGATCGAAGGGTATGATACCAAAGAAACCGCTGAAATTCTGGAAATTCCGCTGGGTACCGTCCTGTCAAGACTGACCCGCGCCCAGAAACAGTTAAGAAAAGTGCTTGACAACGTAACTTTTTAGCCATGAATACAAAAGCAATTACCGAACTTCTTCACGAATCTTTCCATCGCCGGCTCGGCGAACAGGAAAAAACCGTGCTTGAAAAAGCACTTCGCGAAAATGCCGATCTGCGTGCCCAAAAAGCGGAAATCGAAAAGTTAATGAAAGATTTCGGTGAAGTTTCATTTTCATTCCGTCCGGGATTTGCCGAAAGGGTAATGAACCGGATCCCGGGCAAAACAGGAAAGATCATTGAAGTTGATTTTTCAGGTCAGCTCTATACCTTTTTCAAACGTCTTGTCCTTACCGGTGTGGCAGCCATTATCCTGCTGCTCCTCAGCATATACCTGACACATGGATCACTCTCAAAAGAATCGGTCTTTGGTGTGCAGCCGATGTCGGATGATAATCTGGTCAGCTATTTACTTTATGAAGAAGAATAATTAAAAAAACGTATTATGAAAACCCGGTCCATACTCATATTATCAGGAACCCTGATTATCGGGATTGCCCTGGGCATGCTGATTTCTGTTCAGTTACGGAATGCCCAGATCAGGAAATTCAGGTCGTTTGGTTCCAGGGAAGGCTTTAAAAAGGTAACGCTTCATGTGATTCAGCCGACTCCGGAACAGCAGCAGGAGATTGAACCGGTGATCAATGCTTTTGCCCTTAAAAACGACAGTCTCCGGAAAGCATACAGAAAAGATTTTATTTCGCTGATGAAGGAGTACCGGAAAGAACTATATCCGCTGCTTACCAAAGAGCAGATTGACCGGCTGGAAAATATGACGCGGACGGAACACAGGAAATACCGGCAGAATCGTCCCGGTAACCGCCATCCCGGAAGCCGTAGCCATGGAAAACAGGGAGGAAACCCCAACAACAGACAACCACACCCCGGACAGTGGCCATAGTTCGGTTGATGCTGTCAGGTCTTACTGTTTGCCTCAACCTGTCAGCGCCCGAAAGACCTGACAGCCTGCCTGACGGCAGTCAGGTGTTGAGAAAATACCCGGGAAGGGTTGGAGAAAGAACTCCGCTACCTTCGCTACCGCGCGAATCCCTTCGCTTTGCTCGGGGTCATCGCAATGAACCGGCATTAAGAAAATGTTTACGATAGTTAAAACGTGTTGAATATCAACATTATGTTGTTTCCTGGAATAAATACTGCTTTTTGCCTGTCTAAATAGAAAACACAAACAGAATGTTAAACTTAAAAATAAATAAAATGAAAACAGGAAAAATCAAATCAGCAGGAATACTTTTTACCGCTTTATTATTGACAGGAATTATGGCATCCGGACAACCGGGACCGGGACCCGCAAACCGGAAGGCTCCGGAACCGGGCCAGGTAGCCGGATTTCAACCCGGTATGCGTATGGCCGGAATGCTTGATCTTACCGAAGCACAACAAGAACAGGTCAAAGAGTTGCGTATTGCACATTTGAAAGAGGTGCTGCCGTTGAAAAACAAAATGGCCGAACTTAAAGCACAATACCGGACACTGGTTACCGCGGAAAAAACGGATCAGAAAGCGATCAACAACAATATTGATGAACAGACGAAGGTGTTGAACAAAATTATGAAATCAGGTGCTGATTTCAGACTGAAATTCAGGGATCTGCTTACCGAAGACCAAAGGTTGATCCTCGATTCCCATACAGGACGAAAAGTCGGTATGAAGGGAAATTCCGGAAACTGCAGAGGAATGTATGGTATGCATAAAGGACTTGGCTCCCGCGGGTATGCACAAAAAGGCATGCATCCCGGTTGGGGACGGATGAACATGAAATAAGATTTGGCGTAGCAGGATAGGTTAATTCGCAGGAAAGAGGCCGTTACTTTTGTGACGGCCTCTTTTTTCTTATTGCACATCCGTAAATCACCTGTTCTTTTGTAGGGTATATTCCAGGTAATCCAGCATCAGGGGAATATCCGTCGGGTCAATACCGTTTGTCAGCAGGTAGGATTGGTCGGCGCGGAAAGTGCGCAGGAAATGTGCAAAATCTTCAAACCCGTACCGGATGGCTTCCCGGTAAAAATGTATAGCCTGTCTCTTGTCACCACGGCACCATGCAACATGGCCGGCATTCAGATAATCGTGCCCGGTAGCATCTGACTCCAGGATTTTTGTATAGTATTTTTCCGCTTTTCCCTGTTTGTTCAGGGCAAAATAGCACCAGGCAATGGGCCTCAGGATACGGACATCGTCCGGTTTGCCGTACTCTACTTTGAAATAATATTTCAGCGCAGTCTCAAATTCCCCTTTATCAAGATAACAATGCCCGATGGCGGTCCGGATAATGGAATTTTCAGGATCGGCTTGTTCTGCCTGCCGGTAATATTCAAGCGCTTTATCCGGTTGTGCCAGCTTCCGGTAACAAAAAGCAATTTTTTTATTCAGCCATTTTTTGTTGGTGTCAAACAATTCTGCCCTGAGGTAAAAGGATAAGGCATCCTCATACTGTTTGAGTTTTTGATAAGCATAGCCGATTTTTTCAAGAATCTCATAGGATGGTTTCTCGGAAATCTTGTTCAGTCGAAGAAAAATATCCAGGCTGTCCTCAAACTGATTGTGTTCGAAAAAGTAATTTCCGATATTTTCAAGAATGGGGATAATATCTCCAAACCTGTTAAAGAACTGCCGGTTATAGACATCCAGCGGCGTATTAAAGATGTCATCAAATGCATCCCGGTACCGGTAGAGTTTGAAAAACCGGTACATATCCTGCAGATATTGCGCGTAGATGGCCTTGGTTTTACTTTCGGGCCGGACAAGCTCTTCGTCGGCCTCCATCTCTTTCATCCCTTCAAGCTCTGCAGAAAAAAGTTTCAGGATCATCTCTTTCTGGGCGTGCGGCATGATCTTCAGATTAAGACAAAATGAATATTTATCCGAATTGCATAAAAATGCGGTATTGCTCAGACCTTCAAGAAACATTTTCCGGTTAAAGTCCGGATCGGTATCCTGCATGGATTCTTCAATAACAGGACTCTCGGGAAGAAAAGGCGTAAACCAGTTCTCGATATCATCAAAAAAGGAGAAATTCTTCAGGTGGGCAAAAGCAGACATAAACACATCCGATCCTTCCATCTGCATCCGTGAAAACTCTTCCATCTTCTCATACAGCCTTTCGGAACCTTTGAAAACTTTCTGCCAGTCCGGATTTTTGTCGTCGGTAAAATCTTCGGGTAAAAGCTTGTCCAGGTTCAGTTTTTCCTGCAGATCAGGTCCCATGCGTTGTATTTCGGGGATAATCTCCTCTTTGAGTTTGCGTGAGATATTTTCGGTTTCACGGGCACGGATGATTTGCAGGGTCACAGACTCCAGCTCGGAAAAGAACCTCTTTTGTTCCTTTAACCCTTCGATGATTTGTAATAGTTCAGGGTAGAGGAACAGCCGCTGATCGTACAGGTAAAAGGCGAGAATCAGCCCGATAAAGCTGCGTTCCGCTACTTCATCTTCCTGATCCAGATAATATTTATGTAACGCAATAAATTTACTTACATCGAAATACCGGAACAGGGACAGGGTAATGGCGCTAACAAACAGGGCTCTTTCATACCAGGTAAATCCCTGGTGGTCAAGCGAGTAATTTATCAGCTCCATTTCAGGCTCACGGTACCTGTCGGTAAGCCAGAGATAGTTGAAAATCTCTTTGATCATGAGTCTGTGTGATTCTTCCCGTCCGGGCGCCGGAGAAGTGATTCCGTATTGCCCTTGCAGGGATTCTTTCATCTCATCGTAAAAACTGAGGTCATTAAGCGAAGATATCTGCTGTTTTACCTGCATCCTGTGCCTGCTACGCATCTCTTCCTGCCTGAGGATAACATGATTCCTGGAAAAACGTGATAACAGTATTGCTTTTACCTCTTCGTTTAGCTCAAGAATGGAGGTTCGCAGATGATCATAAACTTTCATCCTTTCGGGGTCATCCACGCCTTCCAGCGTATATTTCAACATGTTCTCGTACGTCGACTCCAGATTCTCGAGCGTGATAATCACATCGCTTAATTCAGTCGCGGCAACAAGTTCACCCAGCAACCGTAAGGCTCTTTTGATCTGCTGTTGCGTAACCCATTCACACACAAGAGCGTGTTTTTCTTTAATCTGTTTTTCTGTCATCATCGATTTCTGTTGTTACACTGGCAGGTCAAAATCTGTTCCAAATAAAATATACGACGTTTTGTCATAATATTTGTATACCCTTGAAAAAATGCAAGCCAAGGAATAAATAAGTCTTTGAGTTTGTCAAAGATGTGTATCAAAAATGAAGAATTGAAAAGTCATAAAAAATGAAGAAATCAATAATTTATCTGGTATTGGTAATATTATTTTTCCGTTTTGATGCTTTACAGGCACAGAAATGGTCACTCGAAGCATGCATTGACACGGCCCTGGTAAATAATATTCAGGTAAACCAGGAGATACTGATTAACCGACAGAACATGATCGGCCTGGAACAGGCCCGCGCCCAGCGTATCCCGGCATTAAATGCCAATGCTTCGCAAAGTTTTAATTTCGGCCGGTCGGTGGATCCCTATACGAACCAGTACAACAATCAGAATTTTGCCAGTAACAGTTTTTCTTTTACCAGCAACTACACATTGTTTAACGGATTTCAAAATCAAAACTCCATCCGGCAAAATGAGGTGAACATACGTGCCGGCGAAAAGGATATCGAGGCAATCAAAAAAAACATTACCCTGAATGTTACCCTGGCTTATGTGCAGGTGTTGTTTGCCCGGGAGCAGCTTGAAAATGCACAAAACAAGGTTATATCAACCAAAGCGCAGACCGAAAGAACAGAAAAACTGGTAAAATCGGGAATGCTTCCCGAAGGGAACCTGTTGCAATTACAATCACAATTAGCTACCGATCAATATTCGCAGGTGAATGCCGAAAACCAGGTATGGCTGGCCAGGGTAAACCTTATGCAGATCATGGAAATACCGGTACGTACTGATTTTGATATTATCCGGCCTGAGATTCCGGATACCCTGGATATGACTCTCCTGGCAAATGGACCGGAATGGGTGTATCAGCAGGCATTGCTTACCCAGCCACAGATCGAGAGTGCGTCATTAAATGTTAAAAGTGCCGAACTCGGCCTTAAGATTGCCAAAGGGGCACTGTTTCCCAGGATTTCATTGAATGCAAGCCTCAGCTCGGGATATTCAAATGCCCGCAACCTTTTTGATGTTACGTATGAAACATCTGCCGAACAGGTGGGATACCTGGCCTCGGATCCGACAGAGATCGTGTTGAATGACCGTACCCGGATGATCACTACGGCCAAACCCTATGCTTTTACCAGTCAGGTTTGGGATAATCTCAGCCAGGCGGTGCGGCTGTCCCTCTCCATACCCATCCTGAATAATAAACAGATTAGCAGTAATATCAAGCGGTCGGCAATATCCATCGAAAATGCCCGGTTAAGTGAAAAAAACATAAAAAATCAATTACGTAAAGAAGTGGAGCAGGCCTACAGCGATCTTGCCGTAGCTTCGAAAAACTATGTGGCTGCCAAAAAACAACTCCGGTCGGCGAAAAGGTCTTTTCAGGATACGGAAAAAAAGTACAGCCTGGGGTTACTTAATGCCACCGATTACCTGATCGAAAAAAATAACTTTGCCAATGCACGTGCTACGCTTACACGCAATAAATATGATTTTCTGTTCAGGCAAAAAATTGTGGAATTTTACCTGGGCAAACAGATCGTTTTAAACTAGCTACCAGGAAAAACCATGTTTTATCGTTAAAAAAGGAAATAATGAAAAAGGGAGTTTACATAAGTACAGGAGTAATTCTTATAGCTGCCGTGACCGTAATCGTTTTGCTGAGGGAAAGCCCTGCAGAACAGATTGCCTGGGATACGAAAACCATCGATCGCGGCGATGTTATCATTGAGGTAACAGCATCGGGTACCGTCGAGGCCGTTACGAAAATTGAAATCGGAACACAGGTATCGGGGAAAATCGATGAGATCTTTGTCGATTTTAATTCAAAAGTGAAAAAAGGACAGGTCATTGCCCGTCTGGATACTACAACACTGGCAGCACAGGCTTTTGATGCGCGGGCAAACGTGGAAAGAATGAAAATTCAGTTGCGCAAGGCAGAAAGGGATTTTAAACGTACCAAAGACCTGTTCGCGCAAAACGTTGTTGCCCGGATTGACTATGATAATGCCCTGGATACATACGAAACGGCAAAGTCTAACCTCTTGTCGTCACAGGCCCAGCTTAACCGTGCCCTGATCAATCTTAATTATGCTACGATTACATCACCAATCGACGGCGTGGTGGTCTCCAGAAGTGTGGAGGTCGGACAGACGGTGGCGGCCAGCTTTAATTCTCCGACTTTATTTACCATCGTAAACGACCTTACCAAAATGGAAGTTCAGGCCAACGTTGACGAAGCGGATATCGGCCAGGTGAAGGTGGGCCAGGAAGTATCGTTTACCGTCGATGCATACCCTGATGATGAATTCAAAGGTACCGTGAAACAAATCCGTATGGAACCTGTTATCGTGTCGAATGTGGTGAATTATATTGTGATTATTGACGTACCTAATCCTGATCTGAAACTTCTTCCCGGGATGACAGCCAATTTAAGTATTATCGTGGATAAACGGGAAAATGTCCTTCGTGTGCCGTCACGGGCTCTTTCCTTCAGGCCACCGGAAGATTATCTTAAGAAAATGGTTGAAAATCTTCCCGATTCCGTCAAACAACAGCAGGATGAACGCATTCAACGTATACGGGAGCGGATGAAATCCATGGGAATGAGTGACCGGGAAATTGACCGGAGAATAGCACAGTTTCAACAAAGGATGCGCAGCGGCGGCGGACAGGGTTCTTTCAGGGGTGGTGGTGGTGCCGGTATGCAGGGTGGAAATATGATGCAGATGCCAGACAAGTCCGGAATAAGAAAATCCGGGACAGGAAGATCTTTCGGCCGGTTGTGGATCATGGACCCGGAACAGGGAAAACCCCGGTTGGTTCGTGTCCGTACCGGATTGACGGATGGCAGGTTTGTCGAAGTGGAAGGCGGAAACCTGAAGGTGGGAGATCAGGTGGTAATCTCGGCAAGCGTTAATGATGATAAGAAAACAGATTCAGCCAACGCAACCCGGCGAAGCCCGTTTATGCCACGATTCGGACGGGGACACAGGTAAAGTAAGAGATCTGAAAATGGAAAAGAAAAAAATAATATCTGTACACGGAATTACCAAGGTATTTGATATGGGTGCGGTAAAAGTACATGCGCTGAGAGGTGTTGACCTGGATATCTATGAAGGCGAATTTACAGCCATTATGGGACCAAGCGGTTCAGGAAAATCCACGTTTATGAATATCCTCGGATGTCTGGACCTGCCTACTTCCGGTGATTATTTCCTCGACGGCGTGGATGTGAGGACACTTACCCGTGACCAGCTGGCACACCTCCGTAACCGGAAAATCGGATTTGTCTTCCAGACATTTAACCTGCTGGCGCGTACCTCTGCCCTGGAAAATGTCGAACTGCCACTGTTCTATAACCGGGAGATTCGGAAAAAAGAACGCCTTGAAAGGGCTATGGAATCCCTGAAAATGGTCGGACTGGAACGGTGGGCGGATCACCTGCCTAACCAGTTGTCCGGTGGCCAGCAACAGCGGGTCGCTATAGCACGTGCCCTCGTGAATAACCCTGTAATTATGCTGGCGGATGAACCTACCGGAAACCTGGATACACGTACCAGCTTCGAGGTTATGGAAATCTTTCAAAATCTGAACAACCGGGGCATTACCATCGGCCTTGTTACCCATGAAGCCGATATCTCAAAGTTCGCTTACCGGAATGTGATATTTCGCGATGGCCGCATACACCAGGAGATTGCAGTGAAAAACAGGAAAATTGCTACCGATGAATTGGCCAAATTACCTGCGGAGGACGATTTTATTGAAGAACAGGAGGTGTTATGAATTATCTGAATTTGTTTATTGTTGCCATACGCTCCCTTTTCAAAAACAAGGTGAGAACATTTCTTACCATGCTGGGTATCATTATCGGTGTCGCATCGGTGATCGCCATGCTGGCTATCGGACAGGGATCACGCGACAGTATTGAACGGCAAATACAGGAAATGGGAAGTAATGTGATCATGATCTTTCCGGGAGCCAGTTACCGGGGTGGTGTCGCTTCCGCTGCAGGTACAGCCGTATCCCTTGAGATGGATGATGTCAACGCCATACGTGACGAATGTCCTTCGGTAAAATATATCAGTCCTGTTGCCCGGGCCAGCGCCCAGGTTATTGCCGGTGCGAACAACTGGAATACACAAATCTATGGCATTTATCCCGAATACTTTGACATCCGGAGCCTGAAGGTTGAGAACGGAGAATTGTTTAATGATGCGGATGCCCGAAGAGGAACAAAAGTCTGCCTCCTGGGAAAAACGGTAGTAGACAATCTTTTCGGCGAAGATGTGGACCCCGTGGGCATGAAGATACGTATACGCAATGTTCCTTTCCGTGTGATTGGCGTTGTCCAACCCAAAGGACAAAGCGGTATGGGCTCCGATCAGGATGATGTTATCTATGCACCGTTTAATACGGTCCAGCGACGCTTACGCGGAGCGACCACTAAAATTCAACAAATATACATATCGGCCATTTCAGAAGAGTACAGCTCAAAGGCACAGGAGGAAATCGACCAGTTGCTCCGGCAGCGTAAACATGTTGCACAAAATGATGACCCGCCGTACCGGATCCGTACCCAGCAGGAGATCCTCCGGATGCTGACCTCCACCTCACAGACCATGATCGTACTTCTCGCCAGTATTGCGGGAATATCACTGATCGTAGGCGGAATAGGGATTATGAATATCATGCTGGTTTCCGTAACGGAGCGAACACGGGAGATCGGGCTAAGAATGGCCGTGGGAGCACGGGGCAGGGATATCCTCCGCCAGTTCCTGCTCGAAGCCGTTTTACTGAGTCTGCTGGGAGGACTTATGGGCATAGCACTCGGAATCTTTTCATCACGCATGTTTGTCAGTCTCCTGAACTGGCCCGTAACGGTAACTTCCTATTCGGTATTCCTGGCATTCCTGTTTTCCACCATCGTTGGGGTCTTCTTCGGATGGTATCCTGCACGGAAAGCGGCCCGCCTGATCCCTATGGATGCATTACGATACGAATAACATTACCCGGTTTTATTTCGATCCGGATAGTCATGTTTTTTTAAATTTTATGATCATCTTCCTTTTGAGAAAATATTTGCATCTTTGTACCGTTTCTGACATATATTTAACAGATGTTTCACGATTAAAACCAATCATATATGAAAAGAAAAATAATTGTACTCGCTGTGATCGCAGCTCTTTCGATGGGTGTTTCCAGGGCACAGGATTCGGGCCTTGGTGCCGGCGCTATTTTCGGCCAGCCTACCGGGATCAGTCTTAAATTATGGACCGGAAGTACTACAGCCATTGACGGCGGTGTCGCCTGGTCGTTTGTGAACGGAGGATTTTTCCAGGTACATGGCGATATGTTGATACATGCCCTGGACTTTGTCTCGGTTACCGACGGGCATCTGGCCGGGTATTTTGGTATTGGCGCCCGCCTGAGGATGTCTGCCGACCTGCATATGGGTATCCGGGTTCCTTTCGGACTGGATTATATGTTTTCCGAAGCTCCCGTGGATATATTCCTTGAGGTAGCTCCGGGCCTTGACCTGCTCCCGGCTACCACATTCTGGATGGACGGAGGTATCGGGGTGCGTTATTTCTTCTGAAAAGAAATATAAAATCATAATATTCAGGGGCGTGAGCCCCTTTTTTTATGGATGATCTTTACCTGATAAGTAACGTTTAAATCAAATCCGGGTTAAGAAACAGGGTTAAATCCTCCATGAATTTATTTTGTATCCAACGCAAATAACTCGTAGATATTAAAACTAAGAACCAGGAACTAAGAACCAGGAACTAAGAACCAGAAACCATCTTCACCAAAACAACGCCATGTGGCGGGATGGTGACCGTAAAAGAGTCATTGAATGTTCCCAGATCCGTTTGCCGCCAGAGGTCACGTATTGTAAAAGTTCCTTCGAGGCCGAGATCGGAAATTTTCACCGTAACGGTTACGGCCTTATCCCGCAGGTTAAAAATTCCTGTGGCATGGCCTCCGTTCACTTCTTTAACCCAGTATTGAATGTTTTCCCGGTCATATACTTTGTCAGCCTGTTTCCCAAGGATATCCTGGTCGATGGCCAGTACTTCGTCATTGGTAAGCAGGTTGAGGGTAAAGTCGTCCAGCCTGGTAAGGTCACAGCCGATCAGCAGTGGAGCAGAAAGTAATGACCAGAGACTGATATGTGTATACTGTTCATCCGGGGTCAGGCGTGTGGGATGCAGGTTCGGTCCCCAGCCAACCCATCCGACAACCAGCATGTCGGGATCATTCCAGTGTCCGGGCGAAGCATACGGAGACATTTCATTCTGCCGGAATCCGATACCGCTCATACTTTCCCAGGTATCACGGATATCTCCGGTGGTTCTCCACAGGTTTCCGCCAACTGCGGCACCCCATTTCCAGACATCTCCCATCCCATACTGACAAAGAGAATATACGATATCCCTGTTGACAGCATCCAATGCCTTGCGCATGAGAATGTAGGGTTTCTGCAGTTCTTCGAGGCTGTGGTCTTTGGCTATGTTGTTGTATGAGCACCAGTCATATTTAATATAATCAATTCCCCACCCGGCCCAGGTAGCGGCATCCTGAAATTCATGTTGATAGCTGGCCAGATAACCGCCACATGTCAGAGGTCCCGGACCGCTGTATATCCCTAATTTGAGACCTTTGCTGTGTACATATGCAGACAGATCCTTAAAATCCGGAAACTTTTCATTACCGGTAATTGAACCGTCAGCGAGTCGTTCGGGGGCTTCCCAGCCGTCATCGATATTGATATGAGTCCACCCGTGATCAGCCAGTCCTGTCTGTACAAAAGCATCTGCTGCTGCCCTTACTTTGGCATCATCCACACTGAGTCCCCATGCGTTCCAGGAATTCCAGCCCAGGGGAGGCGTTAAGGCGATTTCATTTCCTGCCTTAATAAGCATATCAGTTGTGTCCCTGCCTGCGGCATTCCCGGCTATGATTTGAACAGGGTATAAACCGGCTGAAGGCGTAGTGCCTGTAATGGTCTGTGCTTCGGAATTTAAGACAAGTCCTTCAGGTAATCCGTTAATTTGAAGAGTGATGGGTCTTTTACCTGTTACAGGTATCCGGTAAAGAAAAGGATGACCCGGACGTGCACCGTAAACCATGGATGTATGGATACGGGCTGCATCCGGAACCGGAGGGGTAAGCAGATAGGGTACCCCTGTCTTTTGTTCAACCATCCCCCCCCTGGTTTGTGGAATAAAACGGCAGGTAAGCGTACTGCTTACCGGATGATCCATCGCAAATGAAACCGTTTCCGGAAGTTGTTCGCCCCGGTGTATGGTAACCGGTTTCTTTTTGGAAAAAATTACTTCCCCGGAGCTGTTATCTTTTACCTCAATCTCCAGCTTTCCGGAAAAATCGAGCTTCGGATAACGGTTTGTCAGCAACACTGTTTTTTCATATTTCTTTTGTTGTTCAATTTTAAACGGACTGCTCGTAATATCTATGAAGAGATAATCTGCAATATCCCGCATCCGGATACCCGGCCGGTCAGCGATTATACCGCCAAGTCCGCCATGATCCCAGACACGAAAACTCAGCTGGTTTTCGCTGTCCCACTTCAGCCTGGGGTCATCAACGGCAATTTTATAATGCCTTGGAGTATTCCACATATTGGCTATTTCAATGATCTTTTTGTCCGGAGTTGTATTCGGAGGATATGAAATGTTATTCTCTCCGAGGAATTTACCGTTCAGGAAAACCTGGTCGGCATCGTCGATTTTTCCTACGGAAAGGATCAGGGTATCATTAAAGAACGAACTTTTCCTGATACCGGAAGGGAGGAAAAATTTTGTACGGTACCAGGCATATCCGTTTAACGCTTCATAACCCTGTTTTTCCCAGGCTTTGGAAGGGGAGATTTCTGTCCAGTCCTGGTCATTAAAAGCCGGATCGGCCCATGCCAGACTGTCTCCCGGATGAAATTTCCAATAATCTTCCAGTTGCACATAGTAAACTTTAGAGTGGATACAAGCTGTAGTAAACAGGAAAACAATAAACAGGATGCCGGTAAAGAGGGATATTTTTTTCATAAGTGAGGTTTATTTATTGATTCACTCCACTAAATTACGCTATATTTTTCTTTGAACCAATGATCCCCATTTTTTTCCGGGTGCTCAACAAGATTACAAGGAAAGCAAAAACTTATTATCTTTAGCCGAAACAAAGTATGATGCGGGACAGAAAAGATACGCGACGTACAAGATTGCAACAACTTTTATGGTTCATCCGGCGGTCGGATACCGCTTTCCTGCTCATATTTGCTGTTTTGGCAGGCGTAGGTGCCGGTTACGGCGCGGTGGTTTTTCGTTGGCTTATACATCTTTTTACCCATTGGTTCTTTAACGGAGGGAAAGAGCTGTTCTCTTTTATGGGTAAATATTATGTGGTGATCATCCCGGCAATAGGCGGGCTTCTGGTAGGTTTTATCATCTATTTCCTGGCAAAGGAAACAAAGGGTCACGGTGTGCCTGAAGTTATGCTGGCGGTTGATATGCAGGGAGGAAGGATCCGTTTTCGTGTAGCTGCGATCAAGGCGATTGTTTCTTCCATTACCATCGGTTCAGGCGGATCTGTGGGAAGGGAAGGCCCGATTGTCCAGATTGGTAGTTCGATAGGTTCATCGCTGGGGCAAATTTTCAGCCTTTCAAAGGATAAGGTGAAAATTCTTGTTGCCTGTGGTGCGGGCGGAGGTATTGCCGCAACTTTCAATGCCCCGTTGGCAGGGATCTTTTTTGCCCTCGAGGTGATCCTCAGGGATTATGCACCCCGTCATATTTCTTCTGTAGTTCTCTCCTCGGTGATTGCTACGGTTGTTTCACGTTATTATCTCGGAGATAATCCTTCCTTTGTCATCCCGCATTACCAGATGAACAGTATCTGGGAGATAGGTTTTTATATGGCCTTCGGATTACTGGCGGCCCTGGCAGGATTTCTTTTTATCAAAATGCTATACCGTACGGAGGACCTGTTTAGTAAGTTCCCGGTACCGGAATACTTCCACCCGGCTATCGGGGGTTTGCTGGTCGGGGTCATAGGTCTCTGGTATCCCCAGATTTTTGGTGTCGGATACGAAAACATCGAACTGGCACTTTATGGTCAGATTGCCGCGGGGATGGCACTGATCCTGGTATTTGCCAAGCTGGTGGCTACTTCACTGACCCTTGGGTCCGGGGCTTCCGGTGGGATATTTGCCCCGTCACTGTTTATAGGGGCGATGCTGGGGGTGGCTTTCAGCAAACTTACTCTGATTCTCTTTCCCGACGTGGGTATCCAGCCCGGTGCCAGTGCCCTGATCGGTATGGCTGCTGTTTTTGCCGGCGCGGCCCAGGCACCGATAACTTCGATTCTCATTCTGTTTGAACTAACAGGAGATTATAAGATTATCCTGCCGCTGATGGCTGCAGTCATTATATCGTATCTTTTACTGAAAAAACTTTCTCCCGAATCCATTTATACGCTTAAGCTTGTTCGGCGCGGACTGGATGTACACAGCCAGCGCCGCTCGGATCTGCTCGAGATCATAATGGTTTCGGAGGCGATGTCAAAAAAAGTAATTGAAGTGAGCATGGATCTGCCCGTCAAAGAAGCGGGACTGATGATCAAAAATACCCGCCACCGCGGATTCCCTGTAATTGATCATGAAGGGAAACTATGTGGTATGGTTACACATAAAGATATCAACAAAGCCATGGAGAAGGAGATGGGCGACCATCCGGTGAAGGAAATCATGACCCGGGATATCGTCTGTTGTAGTCCCGATGAAAATCTCCGCCATGCCCTCGAAAAACTCGGCAGCCGTAATATCGGCAGAGCACCGGTTGTTGATCCCAAAAGTCCGGATATTATCCTCGGGATCATCACCCGGAAAAATATTATTTCGGCTATTCATGCCTATATGAAAGAGGGGCGGTAGTTTCTGAATAATTTTATTGGAAAAATCGACAGCTTTTTTTTAAGTATTACCTTTTTTATTATATTTATTATCTGTTGGAATAGTTTTATATGAGAAATTTGAATGTTGTTAATAAATTAATAAAGAAATAGATACAATGAGTTGGGAAGAGTATATTCCAAAAGATATTGCATCATTGTATGAAGTTTATGATTTTAAACATGCTGCTGCAATCCTATCGAAAGAATTTCCTGCTGAATTTAATGAGATTTGTGATACTCTGAGACATTTCCATTTCACAACAGATGATATATTGGCAGGAGGTGGCAATGAAAGTCATATCCCTAAAATCTTCTCAGAAATACTTAGACCACTTGGCTGGAATGAAAAAAATCTGGAAGCAGAATTAAACGTTTATGAAATAAAGGGGAAGAAAAGTAAAGAATTAAAAAGTACGCTCAGGCATGGATCACATAAAGTAGATTATCTTAAAGGTCGTGTTGCATTTGATCTTGAATGGAACAGTAAGGACCAAACTTTTGACCGTGATCTGTATGCTTTCCGGGCATTTTTTGAATACGATGCAATAAGTGTCGGTGTTTTGGTTACCAGGAGTAATCAACTTGATTCTGTATTTAAAGAACTTGGTATTAAGGCTAAATATGGCGCAAGCACAACCCATATTGGAAAACTTTTGCCCAGACTTGAAGCTGGAAGAAATGGCGGATGTCCGGTATTGGTTTTTGGAATTACGCCAATTTTAATAGAAAAATAATATGAGTGTTTCAGAGGATTTTATAAAATATACAAGTGGAATCAAATTTTCAACAATTTTAGCTGATCCACCCTGGCAATTTCAGAATCGTACAGGAAAGATGGCTCCCGAACACAAACGTCTTTCCAGATATCCGACATTAGCTTTATCGGAGATAAAAGATATTCCTGTGCAAAATGTTTTAAATGAAACAGCTCATTTGTATTTATGGATTCCAAATGCGCTGTTGGCAGAAGGTCTCGAGGTCATGAAAGCCTGGGGGTTTATATACAAAACCAATATTATATGGTTTAAAATAAGAAAGGATGGAGGTCCCGACAGAAGGGGTGTAGGTTTTTACTTCCGGAATGTGACGGAAATGATTTTGTTTGGTATTCGCGGAAAGAATGCCAGAACTTTACAACCCGGAAGGACTCAGGAGAATATTATTATCCAGAGAAAACGTGAGCACAGTCGCAAACCCGACGAACAATATAATCTTATCGAATCCTGTAGCCGGGGCCCATACCTGGAGATGTTTGCCCGTGGTCAAAGGCCGGGATGGTTTTGCTGGGGAAACCAGACTGAAGATTATTATCCGGATTGGAAAACCTATAAGAATCATTCGCAAAAAGATAAAATAAAAAAAGGTGTAGGTATAAACGAATACGACAAACAGGTCGTGCAGCAGTTAAAACTCCTGGAGAAAAAGAAGAAGTATATTGCTAAATAATAAGATAACCTTCCTTTTTAAATTTTCCATATCCGGAAAATCTTCGTAGAAAAAGCAACCATTTTTATGTTTATTAGCAGAAATGCGGAATTTCTGAGACGCTAAAACTTGACTTTGCTATTTTTTTCCATACTTTTATTTTCTGAAAGTAATGCAACGTTTTGCTCAGATGGATTGTCTTATATTGAAAACTGTTGATGAAGGGAAAGATTGATATTGGGAATTAGGATATTAATCCGGTTTCTTTTGATAGCGGGACGACAATGGACTTATACATAACACGAAAGTAATGAGTTTTCTTAATGCGAATTTGATTTTAACCGGGATATGTTGATTGTTGCTTGTCACGAATTTATATTCCGCCATCAGGCGGTTTTTCCGTTTTCCCCTGTTGATTCCGACAACAGGATGAAAGTGAATACTTCATTTCCTTTTGTTTTATGCTTAATTTTCGGCTACTGACATGGATATTGCAAGGCGTTTTCTAGATATATGCAGACTATGAATGTATGGATTTTGCCGGGTCAGCAAGGTTGGTTGACATTGACGGGTTATGCTTCGTTCCTGTTCACTGACACTTGTGGCAGGGTAAGAAGACATATAGAATATAAACAAAAAATGAAGATTGGCTTTACTGACCTTTATTTCACCGGGGTTTTTTGCAACCTGTCGGTTGCGCCAAAGTTTCAGCGGCTTAGTCCTGCAAGGAATTTCATGATATATCCAGTATATGATAAACAAAACGTTAAAAAACAATGAAATGAAAAAAGGATTGATCATTCTAAGTGTACTTGCTGTATTTTATGTTTCAGCATCTTCTCAAAGTATTATTTATGTAAAAACTGATGCTTCAGGAAGTAACAACGGAACTTCATGGATTAATGCTTATAACGACCTGCAATCTGCTTTAAGCAATGCAACAGCCGGTGATACTATTTGGGTGGCGGCAGGGACATATAAGCCCACTACGGGAACAGACAGACATGTGCCATTCAGCCTGGTCAAACATGTACCGGTATATGGAGGTTTTACCGGAACGGAAACTAACTTACTAGAAAGGGATTTTGTTGCCAACACTACCATATTAAGCGGTGACATAGGAACCCAGGGAGACAATGCAGATAATTCATATTCTGTTGTGTTTGGCGCAGATAGTACTGTAATTGATGGCTTTACTATTACAGACGGCTATGCTGATGATAATGTATATTACAATGGCGGAGGTATTAATAGTACATATAAAGGGAAAAACCTTACAATTCGCAATTGTATTTTCAAGAATAACTATGCTAAAACCTCCGGGAATGCAATTTACAATCAATTTGACGGATTGGAAATTGAGAATTGCACATTTACAAATAACAACATTTACAATAACGGCTATGTATCTGACGGAGGGGCCATATATAGCGAATATGGGGACATAACAATACTAAATTGTACATTCACCCACAATAGTGCACAAACCACAGGTGGGGCAATTTCCGTAAAATATTGTTCAAGCTATATTTACAACACCTTGTTTTATGACAACAAAGTGGGAAACGGGAACGGGGGCGCCATATACAACGGAGGCTCATCAGGACATACCAAACTGGAAAATTGTGTGTTTTATTCAAATTCAGCAAATAATGGTAATGGCGGTGGCGTTTATGCTGCTCTTTCCGACTCTGTAATTAACTGTACATTTTATAAAAATATATGCGGAAATAAAGGCGGTAACTTTGCCGACGAATTTACTTCTTCAGATATTGTGAATACAATCTTTTTGTGGGGAAATGCTAACAGCGGAACCGGACATGATTATTATAATCTGGCCGGAAATGCTCACCATATAACGTATAGCTGGCTGACCTATGAGTCATTGTCCGGAGAAGGACTGGTTTTCTCACACAACGAACCGTTTTTTGTTGATGCAAATAATTTAGATTTTAATTTACTGCCCGGAGTAGCTGGCATTGACGCAGGAAACGGAACTTTTGCCCCAATTCTTGATAAAGCCGGGAATGCCCGCTATGACGATATTTTTGCTAAAAACATTGGCATTGGAACACCCGACTATACTGATATCGGAGCATATGAATGTCACACAAACTCTCCAATGCATGGAACTTATGAGATAGGAACTACTGCTCCACTATTCCATACTTTTAATCAAGCTGTTGATTCTTTGTTAAGTGTAGGAGTTGACAGTGCCGTAATTTTTAATGTCCAATCCGACACCTATAACGAACAAGTCAACATACCTTTAATTGACAGTGTATCCGCCGATAATACTATCACCTTTCAATCGGCTTCCGGCGACAGTACCGATGTTGTACTTTCTTATTCGGCAACAAATAGCAACAATTACACTTTGTTTCTTAATGATGCTCAAAATATTGTTTTCAAAAATATAACCATAAAAGCCGAAAATACATCGTATCCTAATGTAGTTCTAATGAGTAACGGTGCCGTCAGCAATAGGTTTGAAGGTAATATTATTGAAGGTATTGAAAATGTTGGGCAGCTTGTTTATAAATATTCGGAAAGTGATAGCAATAATGTTTTTACAAACAACCTTTTTGAAAACGGGAAAACGGCAATGAGATTTGATGGTAAGTATAATTACCCAAACATTTCTATTGCAATAAAAAATAATCGATTTATTAACCAAAGTGATACTGCGATAGCCATAAATTCATATAAAGGTATTGAAATATCGGGAAATACTATAGCTTCAACACCGGCAAGAGCAGTTTGGATTGATAATTTAAATGTAGATGCGAACATTACAATTGAGTACAATAATATTCACATTATATCGGGTGAGGCAATATCCGTTTCTCCGGGAAGAAACAAGGTTGTTATCAATGCAAACAGCATTATCATTGACAATGGTGGAACGGGAATCAATGTATATAATCTGGATCAGGATACAGTTTTATTAAAAAATAATTTTATTGTAGTAAACACAACCAACCCTGACTATGCAACAATCATTAATAATGATTTTGACCATAATTCAAAAATCGATTTGTTGCATAACACTATCCGCGTAACGGGAAGCAATGTCTCATCGGCATGTTTATATACTAACGACGTTTATAGCGTGGTTTCGTATAATAATATTTTTTCGAACGAAGCTGACGGATATATTCTAACGGGAACCGTTAATAATAACAGAAATAGTAACTGTTACTTTACTAACGGAAACAGAAATACGGCTATATATTCCAATTCTTTTGAATATGTACAATATTATGGTATTAACTATCCTCAATATAATTCCGGTTCTGATACGGTTTCCATATTTACAAATCCGTATTTTACTGCTGATTCCAGTTATATACCTCAAAATCAGTTGTTAAATGGAGTGGGAGATTCTGTGGGTATAGCTTATGATATAAATGGTAATACAAGAGATTTGTTATCTCCCGATTTGGGAGCGTATGAATTTACACCAGTGCTTGCACCTATGCACGGAACCTATACAATAGGTTCTGTTGCCGGTAATTTTCCGGCAATTAATCCGGCAATTGACACTCTGACCAAAAGAGGTGTGGACGGAGCCGTCACTTTCAACATAGAAAACGGCACGTATACCGAACAAATCATTATACCTGAGATATATGGCACTTCATCAACCAATACAGTTACTTTCCGGTCGGCTTCGGACGATAGTACCAGTGTTGTTTTAACCTACACGCCTGTCGAAAATTACGACACCTATGTGCTTCAACTTTATAGAACAAATTTTATTAACATTCGCAATATCACTATCAAAACAGAATCGGAAGGAGTAAATCCCGTGTCAGTTGAAGCTGATGCTTCAAATAATACACTTCAGGGTAATATGATTATGTCATCCTCACTTAACGATAATCTTATACACAAACCATCCAATTACTTTACCGACAGCAACAACGTTTACTCAGGTAACTATTTTGTTAAAGGTGCTACTGCAATAAATTTCAATAACTCAAAGAATAATGTAATAGCTGATAATGTGTTTTCTACCGTCAAAACAACAACCAATGGTTGCGAGGGGATGGAGATGCACGGAAACATTATAAATATCAAGGCAACCAAAAATGGATCAACAGCAATTTCATCAATGAAAAGCTGTAAAATTTATAACAATACTGTTAATCTTGATAATAGTGAGCAGAATTACAGCTCATGTAATGCCATTAGTATTGACTCGTACTCAGGAGAAAATTCATTAATAGCCTACAATACTGTGCTGGTAAAGGGAAGCGGGAATAGCCTGTATATTAAATATGGCAAAAGTGATATTTTCAACAACATACTTATTGCAGAAGATTACGGGATACGGGTTGATGACACAACAGGATGCCAGATAGACCATAACATCTACTATTCGGGCAAACATGAACAAACCCCGGTTTTTGCAAATAATGATTACCGTACACTTAAGGAGTGGCAAAACAATTATCATTTTGACTTTAATACAATTGTATATAAGCCCGATTTTGATAACGACTCAACCCTCTACAGTGACGACTCATGGTTAAACAATCGGGGAGTAGCATTAACTGATGTAAACACTGACATAAACGGGAACATCAGAAGTGCAACTGCTCCCGATATTGGTGCTTTTGAATTTAACGGATTTATGCCTTTATCCGGAGAATACACTCTCGGGACAGGCGGACATTTCACCTCATTTGCTCAGGCTGTCGATTCATTGCACTTGTGCGGTGTCAAAGATTCGGTTGTTTTTAAAATTCAACCGGGAATTTATACCGAACAATTTACAATCGCCGATTCAAACATTACACGCATTCCTGATACTTCCGCTATTGTTTTTCAATCTTTAACCGGCGATAGCACCGATGTTATTTTGCAATATCAAGCAGATGCTTCAAACAATTTTATTATAAACCTGGATAGCGCAGATTATGTTAGTATAAAAAATATGACATTGCAGGCTCTCGATTCTGCCTTCTCTGTCGTGATAAAGTTACGAAGCAGCTCTCATAATATTATTGCTGATAATATTTTAAAAGGAGCGGGAAATACATCACCTGTAATATATTCTGCTAATGGAGTTGATAACAATAATTTGATTGAAAACAACCGAATTATCAATGGTAAATATGGCATTGTATTCATTGGAGAATTAACGCAAAATGAAACGGGTAATTCTATTATCGGAAATATACTCACAAATCAATATTCAGGAGGTATTGAGGTAAAATATCAGAAATGGGAACGGTTAGAACGTAATAAAATAATACGCATAAATCCTGTAAAAGATACCACCTGGGTCGGTATAGCATTAATAAATTGTACCGGCACATGGGATCATAGTGCTTTGGTTGACAATAATATGATTTCTTTCAACGCCACGGGTAAATCGGGAGGTATTCATTTATATGCAAGTGATTATCAAAATATATTTTATAACAGTGTGAATATTTTTGGGAATGCTGATGAAAGCCGGGCCTTTAATCAGGAAGCCGGCGGAGGGAATAATGTGGTAATGAATAATATCTTTTATAACACTGCCGGAGGGTTAGTTTATTATTTTACCGATTTGGGAGCGTGCTCAGGCAATTATAACGATATATTTACCAATGGCGATAATTTTGCATACAATGACGGATTCATCACCGGTATGCAAAGTTGGGTGAGCACTGCCAATAAAGACAATAACTCTGTAAGTATAGATCCGATATTTGTTTCTGATAATGATTTACATATTAGTCAGGTTATGTTGGTGGGAAAAGGAATACCAAAACCGGAAGTTATTAGCGATTTTGACGGTGAGATTCGTGATACTGTTCGTACAACCATCGGTGCCGATAAAATTTCGGTAAATTGCCCGGGTGAATTGGCAGGAACTTATACTATTGGAAATACAGGAGATTTTTCAACTTTTTCAGATGCCGTTCTTGCATTAGCTTCATGTGGAATTAATGGCAAAGTTACTTTCAATGTTCTATCGGGGACATATGATGAACAGATTGCCATTTCATATATCAAAAACATGACAGCCGGTGATTCCGTGATTTTCCAGTCTCAATCCGGTGACAGCACCGATGTCATTTTGCAGTTTGATGCCGATTCTTTAAATAATTATGTACTGATGCTTGACGGAGTAGATAACTTCACCTTCAGAAACCTCTCCTTTAAAGCGCTTGATCCCGTTTTTGGACGGGTTGTGGTTTTGAAAAACCATATATCAAACCTCCTTTTGGCAAACAATAAAATCACCGGTATTGAAAATCCCGGCGGTGGCTCAGCGTTACAATGTATTTACGCTGATCAGTTTGATGCCTCGCAGGATGATACCCTGGATGTGATAATTCGTCAAAACAGGATATCTAACGGCACTAACGGGATCATGTTCGATTACGGAACAGGCGGATCGGTAAGAACGAATATGGTCATTGATCAAAATGTCATACTCGGGCAAAACCAGGCAGGAATATTTATCCGGGGTGCAAAAAACCTGCAAAAGATAACCCAGAATACCATTCGGAGCGACCAGGATCCGTCAAAAGGGATTTTCATTTATTACTCTGATACGGTTTTAGTCTCCGGTAACCGGATCATCCTGACTACACGAAATGATTGTGTGGGCATTGAGCAATATTCATCGGAAAATACGATCTCGAATAATATGATCTCCATAAAGGCTGTGGAAGGAGCCGATGTGACAGGTTATTATTCCGGCTGGCCGTCTCGGTTATACAACAATACTGTCTATTGTTATGGTGAGGAAGGCTATTTTTCATACGGTGTCCGGCTAAATAATTCTTCAGCCAACTGCACTCTCATGAATAATAACCTGGTAACTCTTCAGGGGACGGTGTTGAGTATATCCAATACATCTGCAACCTATCTGTTATCCGATTACAACAATCTGTATCCGATGGATATCGTTGACTGGACGGGAACAACCGGTCAGGATGCACATTCCGTATCGTTTTTACCCGGATTTGTAAGCGATACCGACCTGCATACCCACGCAGCCCTCTTAAACGGCAGGGGAACACCGCTGCCGGAAATTACTGATGATATTGACGGTGAGCCGAGAGATGTTGCAACACCGGATATAGGAGCCGATGAGTTTGACAATCCTGTATTTATTGCCGGAAAAGATACGGTATTTTGCTACTATAATGATAAGTTTGATCATGCGGATAGCTATAGTTATGATATCGGATATGGTTATGATTCCTATCTGTGGTCCAACGGTTCGGATTCCTCTTCCATAGCCATCGATACATTAAATACGTTACCCGGAAATAACGAATACATTGTTACGGTTACTACCGGCGGAAATAACTATACTGATACAATAAATATCCTTTATGACCTTCCCGTAGCGATTGATCAGACAGAATATTGCCAATGGAATACACCTGTAACGATCACTGCCAGTCCCGGCTTTGTCTTTTACGACTGGGGAATGGGGGATGATACCATTCAAAGTATAACCGAGGATTGTATCGGTTGT
>JAADHC010000051.1 GCA_013152085.1 Chlorobiota bacterium | reverse complement strand
CTACTGCTTTCGCGCCTTCAGCGCTTTACGGTTTGGTTGTACTGACACCACGGGCTGCGCCCGTGGCTTATTGCTCCTCCCTTAATTTCCCTGACTTACAGGTGATGAAGCAGATGTCCCAAAAATAGAGAAATATGTATTAAAATATATAATAAAATACATATAATAATACATAATTATTAAATATGGTTTGACTTTCGGAATCTATTATGGTGATCCCGGGTTATTTAGACTTCGAATTGAAAGTGCGCAGCCCGATAATCCGGTCATAATCCGATCCGGGCGGGGCGTAATACAGGATGATGGTATAATCATTTTCCGTTTCGAAATGACTGCCTTCAAGCCGGCTGAGATCCGGCGTCGAATCCGGCGATACCGTGGCGAACAGATAATCGTAATGCCCCTGTTTTAATATGGCAGACAACTCATACTGGTGCTGTTCCATATTGTAGTGCATTTTGTATTGACCGGAAAGGTGCCACCCTGAAAGCCCTCCGAAAACATAAACATCCGTACCTTCTACCGGGAAAGGGGCAGCCAGAGTAAAGAAAACATTTACATAATCGGCATCCACTGAAGGATCACTACCCCGTGAATTACGGATATAAAAACGTCCGTTCAGATCTTCCTGGTAAAAATAGGGCTTAAAACGCCGGAACTCTCCCGGTTTTAATATTACATTATACCAGGGTCTTACGTATCTGATATCGGCAACATCTTTTGAGATAAAACGGATATCGGTCATCTCGAAATGACGGAACTCATTATCTCCCGGAAAAACCAGGCCGGAAGAGAGGGTGTAGGAAAATTTGTTGCCTCCGGCGAAATCAGGTGATTTCCTGAATCTGGCATTGCTCCAGTCTCCGTTTTGCAAAACCACCGCTTTGATATCCCTGTGCGGATCGTTAACGGAAAAGGAAGATGTACCCACATCAAAGATGATTTGTTGTCCCGAACCTGTTCCTGACTTATCCTGGCCTTGCAGGACATCCGGCCTTATAGACACAAGATTTTCATAAACAATAAATCGCTGAGACAGCAAAACCCGTGACCTGGCTCCATCTTCGAATACCGAAATAATATAATTTCCCGAAAGCGTGACGTTCACATCTTCGTTAGGGAATTGGATGCGGTAATGAATATATGGAATGGTAGTGTTGGTAGAAAACCGATAATTTGTTATTGGATTATCAGCAAATCCTTCCAGGTAATCGCCGCTATAAATATTTGTAGGGTTCCATGAAGCGTCACAATGGATCAGGGTGTATGAAAGGTTCATCGGATCTTCGGCAAGATCGTCAAATTCAAGAATGAGTTTCTCCTCACCGTTGAGATTCAGATAAGGGTAGGAGAGCGGCCACCCTTTGCGGTACACCATGGCTGTGTGGATACTTTGCCTGAATATGTTTCCCTGTGTGATTAATGAATCCGGGACTTCCTGTGCTTTCAGGATTTCCGGGAAGACAGTCATTAAGATAACCCATAGAGCCTGTAAAGTGGTTTTGAACATCCCTTTTTTGATTTTTTTTACAATTAAACGATATGCGGATGACTTAAGTATGTTATAAAACATCTATTTATTCCGAATAAGAAATACGCACTAAATATTGAAAACAGGATGAATCGTCAAATTTATACCCATTCTAAAAAGAGTTTATTATGTTTATTTTAAAAAAGGACTATTTTTGCGTTATCAAAAAAACAAATCCTCTATGTCAAAGGTAATTAATTTAAAGCGAGGGCTTGATATCCATTTAAAAGGGGTTGCGGAAAAATCCCTGGAAACGGCTCCGGCATCTGAGACGTATGCGGTAAAGCCTTATGATTTTCCGGATCTGACTCCAAAATTATCTGTCAAACCGGGCGAACCCGTAAAAACCGGGACGCCTTTGTTTTATGATAAATACAGACCGGAAGTTGTATTTACTTCGCCGGTAAGTGGTACGGTAAAAGCCGTGAGCCGTGGTGAGAGAAGACGTATCCTGGAAGTCGTCATTGATTCTGACGGTAAAGATGAGGCAGTATCCTTTAAAAAAGGGGATCCGAAGAACCTTTCCGGTAATGAAATCAAAGACATCCTGCTAAAAAGCGGTGTGTGGCCTTTCATACGCCAACGTCCTTTTGATTTGATTGCCAATCCGGAAGATACCCCCAAGGCTATTTTTATCTCTCTTTTCGATACGGCTCCGCTTGCCCCGGATTATGCATTTATCCTGAAGGATAAAAACACCTTGTTTCAGGCAGGCCTGGATGTTTTATCCAAACTTACCGGCGGAAAACCGGTACATGTTGGTTATCATCCCGAAAAATCCGATGCATCATTTGTTTCCGGATTAACAGATGTTGAAACCCATGCATTTAAAGGTCCTCATCCTGCCGGGAATACAGGTGTGCAGATTCATCATATTGATCCCATAAATAAAGGTGAGGTGGTCTGGGTGGTTAATCCACAGGATATCCTGGTGATTGGACGGTTGTTTACCGAAGGTGTTTATAATCCGGAACGGATAGTGGCGCTTGCCGGTAGCGAAGTGAAAAGCCCAAAATATTATGTGACCAAAATCGGGGCATCCGTTAAAGGTATTCTTGATGGAAATCTGGTCGGACGTAACAACCGTTATATCAGCGGGAATGTTTTAACGGGAAAGAAAATCTCAAGAGAAGGATATATCGGTTTTTATGATTCCCTGGTGTCAGTGATCCCCGAAGGAAACAAATTTGAATTACTGGGATGGGCTTTACCCGGTTTCGGTAAATTCAGTTTCTATCGCACCTTCTTCTCCTGGCTGACTCCTGAGAAACCTTATCGCCTGGATACAAACCTGCATGGCGGACGTCGCGCATTTGTCCTTACCGGGCAGTATGAAAAGGTTTTACCCATGGATATTTACCCCATGCACCTGATAAAGGCTATTCTGGTGGATGATATTGATATGATGGAAAACCTGGGTATTTATGAAGTTGTGGAAGAGGATATTGCACTGTGCGAATTTATTGATGTCTCCAAAACTGAAATGCAGACGATATTGCGCGAGGGATTCAGGTCATTGATTAAAGAACTTGGCTAAACTGAACATGAACATTTGAAAATAATATTTCATGAAAGCATTACGCAGATATGTTGACAAAATCAAACCCAACTTCGAAAAAGGGGGAAAATATGAAAAGCTACGATCTACCTTCGAAGCATTTGAAACATTTCTCTTTGTTCCGGATACAGTAACTACCAGAGGCTCACATATCCGGGATGCCAATGACATGAAACGTACCATGGCCCTGGTGGTTATTGCTCTGGTCCCGGCGCTGCTGTTCGGAATGTGGAATGTCGGGCATCAGCATTTTCTGGCCCTGGGTGAAACTACCGGTTTGTGGCAATCATTCTGGTTTGGTTTCCTGAAAGTTCTTCCGTTAATTGTGGTCTCGTATGTTGTCGGACTGGGTACCGAGTTTTTCTTTGCCCAGGTTCGGGGACATGAGGTGAATGAAGGATTCCTGGTAAGTGGTATCCTCATCCCCATGATCGTGCCGGTTGATATCCCGTTATGGATGCTTGCCATAGCTGTTATATTTGCCGTGATTATAGGTAAAGAGGTTTTCGGCGGAACAGGAATGAACATTCTGAACCCTGCCCTTACCGCACGTGCTTTTCTGTTTTTTGCCTATCCCGGCTGGATGTCCGGCGACCAGGTATGGATTGCCGGATTGAAACACGGGCTCCGGGCTGTTGATGGTTTTTCCGGAGCCACCCCACTTGCCGAGGCCGCTGCCGGACACCTCGGAAATCTGCCTTCCGCATGGAGTATGTTTGCAGGGACTATCCCCGGTTCTGTCGGTGAAACGTCAACCATAGCTATCCTCATTGGTGCCTTGATCCTGATTTATACCGGGGTGGGCAGCTGGAAAATTATGGTTTCTGCTTTTGGTGGTGGATTGATCATGGGTTTAATCCTAAACCTGTGGGGGGCCAATGCCTATATGCAGGTACCGGCATGGGAACATCTGGTTATGGGCGGCTTTGCCTTTGGAATGGTCTTTATGGTTACTGACCCTGTGACTGCCGCACAAACCGAAACCGGGAAGTGGATCTATGGATTTCTCACAGGCATCATGGCCATACTGATCCGGGTCCTGAATCCGGCTTACCCCGAAGGTGTGATGCTGGCGATCCTTCTGATGAATGTCTTTGCCCCGCTGATTGATCATTATGTGATTGAAGCCAATATCAAACGGAGATTAAAACGCGTAAAAGTTACTGCCTAATTTTTATGACCATGAGAAATTTCAGTAATACCTACATTTTTATTTTTTCATCGGTGATGGTGATCATCGTGGCAGCTATCCTCTCTACTACAGCGATGCTTCTGCAACCGATACAGCAACGAAATATTGAGATCGAGAAAAAGCAATTTATTCTGGCTTCTGTCAATATTGAAAGCACCGGTAAAAATGCAGAATCGTTATATGATAAATATATCACCGATAGTTATGTTATTAACAGCCGGGGGAAACGGATCGAAGGCGTTGATGCTTTCAGTGTGAACATGGCTGATGAAATTCGCAAACCGTATGAAGAAAGAAATTTGCCCATATATATCGGGACACTGGATGACGGGACAAAGAAATACATCGTTCCCCTCAGGGGAAAGGGACTTTGGGGTCCGATTTACGGTTATATTTCTTTCAATAATGACTTTAAAACCATTTTCGGAGCAACTTTCGACCATGACAAAGAGACTCCCGGGTTGGGGGCTGAAATCAGTACCCGCGCATTTCAGAAGGATTTCAAAGGCAAAGTCATCTTTGATGATACCGGAAATTTTACCTCTATCCTGGTTGTGAAAGGTGGTGCCAAGCCCGGCTCGGTAAACCAGGTAGATGCCATCTCGGGAGGGACCCTTACCAGCAAGGGCCTCCAGGCCATGCTTAAAGATTGCCTGGGGAGTTATGTAACCTATTTTAAAGAACAACAAAACAGTGTGACCCATGAATAAAGAAAGAGAACCATTGTTTTCAAGCAAGAATCTGAAGCTGATCACCGATCCGCTGAATTCTAATAACCCTATTACCGTGCAGGTACTTGGTATCTGTTCTGCACTGGCCATTACCGTTAAGCTAAAACCGGCAATTGTCATGGCTATTTCTGTAATGGTAGTGTTAATGGTGTCAAACGTGGTTATTTCTGCACTTCGCAAAAGTATTCCTCCACGTATCCGTATCATCGTACAACTGGTGGTGATTGCTTCCATGGTCATCCTTGTTGACCAGGTGTTGAAAGCTTTTGCCTATGACGTGAGCAAACAACTTTCCGTCTTTGTTGGCCTGATCATTACCAACTGTATCCTTATGGGACGGCTCGAGGCATTTGCCATGGGGAATAAACCGTGGCCGTCTTTCCTGGATGCTATCGGGAACGCCTCGGGATATGGCGTAATTCTTATCATCGTTGCTTTTTTCCGTGAACTGCTCGGCTCAGGAACACTTTTCGGGTATCCGGTTTTCCAAAAAATCGGTCTCTACAATATTGGCTATGAAAATAACGGACTGATGATCCTGCCACCCATGGCCCTGATAACCATTGGAATTATCATTTGGGTGCAACGGGCAAAAAACCGTGCTTTAATTGAAGAAAAATAAAATTTTCACACCATGGAACACCTGATAGATATATTTGTTAAGTCTGTTTTTATTGACAATATGATCTTTGCCTATTTCCTGGGCATGTGTTCATATCTGGCTGTATCGAAAACGGTAAAAACTTCTGTTGGCCTGGGTATTGCAGTAATTTTTGTCCTCGGGATTACGGTTCCTGTTAATTACCTGCTTCAGAATTATCTCCTGAAGGCCGGAGCGCTTACCTGGCTCGGGCCCAAATTTGCAGATGTTAACCTCAGCTTCCTTTCATTTATCATGTTTATTGCCGTGATTGCATCCATAGTACAGGTTGTAGAGATGGTTGTGGAAAAATTTACCCCGTCACTCTATACCTCACTGGGAATATTTCTTCCCCTTATCGCTGTTAACTGCGCCATCCTCGGTGGATCGCTGTTTATGCAGGAGCGGGAATATGCCAACATCGCCGAAGCCACTGCTTTCGGGCTGGGTTCAGGCCTGGGTTGGTTCCTGGCGATCATCGGAATTGCAGCCATAAGGGAAAAAATCAGGTACTCCAATGTACCGGCACCGTTGAAAGGACTGGGGATCACTTTTATTATTACCGGTCTGATGGGCATCGCTTTTATGAGTTTTATGGGTATCAAACTGTAATTAAAATCTTTTGAAATGATATTCCTTGCCAACACTACGTTAATCATCCTGACTTCTGTCGTTATATTCCTGGTGGTCATCCTCCTGCTGGTTATGATCCTGCTTTATGCCAGGAAAAAACTGACACCTCAGGGAGAAGTCACCCTGACCATCAATGATGACAAAGAATATACGGTAAGTCCTGGATCGTCCTTGTTGACAACCCTTTCCAATAACAACATCTTTCTACCTTCGGCTTGTGGCGGACAGGGAACCTGTGGTATGTGTAAAATCCAGGTTATTGACGGAGGAGGTTCAATTCTCCCCACGGAAACCGGTTTCTTTACCAGGAAAGAACAAAAGAACTACTGGCGTCTGGCCTGCCAGGTGAAGGTGAAAGAACCCCTGAAACTTATAATTCCGAAATCTATTCTCGGAATTAAAAAGATGGAGTGCGAGGTGGTATCCAATCGGAATGTGGCGACCTTCATTAAGGAATTTGTCGTTAAACTTCCGGAAGGAGAACATCTTAACTTCAGGTCCGGCGGATATATCCAGATCGATGTGCCAAAGATCAAAGTGGATTTTAAAGATATTGAGGTGGAAGAGCAATACCGGGACGAATGGGATAAATACAGAATGTGGGACCTGAAAATGAAGAATCCCGAGGAGACCTTCCGTGCATACTCCATGGCAAACCATCCTGCCGAAGGAGATATTGTTAAACTGAATATCCGTATTGCCACTCCTCCCTGGGACAGGGCAAAAGGTGCCTTTATGAATGTTAATCCCGGGGTTTGTTCTTCCTATATCTTTTCAAGAAAACCGGGTGATAAAGTGATGATCTCAGGTCCTTACGGTGAATTCTTTATCAAAGAAACCGACAGGGAGATGATGTATATCGGCGGAGGTGCCGGAATGGCCCCGCTACGCTCGCATATCTTCCATCTTTTCCTTACCGAGCATACACAACGGAAAATAAGTTACTGGTATGGAGCACGTTCCAGGCGTGAGATCTTTTACGAAGAAGAATTTGAGGAAATTGAAAAAAACAATCCCAACTTCAGCTTTAACATTGCGCTTTCCGAACCTAAACCCGAAGATAACTGGAATGGTTATGTCGGTTTTATCCACCAGGTACTCTATGATAATTACCTGAGCAAGCATGAAGAACCCGAAGATATCGAGTATTATCTCTGCGGACCTCCGATGATGATCGACGCCGTACTGAAAATGCTGTATGATCTCGGCGTACCGGATGAAATGATTGCCTTTGACGATTTTGGCGGATAGTACACAAAAAAAATGATAGCCGGTCCCTGCTTTGCAGGGACTTTTTTTTAATTTCACCCTCATGAAGAAAACAGCAGGTTTTATCATCGTAATGATATTGATCTTCTTCTTTGCCTGGGCAAGGACAGAATATGTGCAAAATGCATTCCTGGCTGCAGACGGGTTTGCCCAGGGAACAACCTATCATATTGTAGTAAAAAAAACACCACTGAAGTTTTTTCTTAAAAAGGACTCTTCCGGGAACCTGAAGACACAGATTGATTCGATACTGGACCATTTTGACCAGTCGCTCTCTACATATCAACGGGAGTCTATCATTTCACGGATCAACAGGAATGAGCCGGGAGTAACCGTTGATACACTTTTTAAACGGGTTTTTCATGTTTCCGAAGAAATATACCGGGAATCCGACGGGGCATTTGATATTACGGTGGCCCCTCTGGTAAGTGCCTGGGGGTTTGGCCCCGGAGGCCCTGATGAACAAAACAATCCGAATATCGACAGCCTTTTGAGATTCGTCGGAATGGATAAGGTGCATCTTGAAGGTGCATCTGTAATTAAAGAGGATACATCAGTCCGCCTTGATGTGAATGCCATTGCACAGGGTTATTCCGTTGATGTGGTTTCCGGGTTTCTGGATGATGCCGGTTACAGAAACTACCTGGTTGAAATAGGCGGGGAAATCCGTGCACGCGGCACCAAAGGCTGGAATAATCCCTGGAAAGTGGGTGTGGATAAACCGACAGACAATAATTTTATTCCCGGTCAGAATCTTCAGGCAATCCTGAAACTGAAAGACAAAGCGCTTGCAACTTCAGGGAATTACCGGAAATTTTATATTAAGAATGGAGTGAAGTATGCTCATACCATAAATCCCAAAACCGGCTATCCTGCACGGAACAGGTTACTTAGTATAACGGTTATTGCTGACGAATGTATTTATGCGGATGGCTATGCTACCGCCTGTATGGTGATGGGAGTGGAAAAATCCCGGGAATTCATCAAATCAAAACCCGGCCTGGAAGCCTATTTGGTGTATTCCGGTGATAATGGTTCCTACCTTACCTGGGAAAGTGACGGATTTTCCCGATACATGGTTGAGGAGGAATGATTTATACTCCCGGATTTGAAATTAAGATATGTCTAACTGTTGTTAAGACAGTTCCTTTGGAACGATATAAGAAAACCGGATTATCCCGCAAATTGTATTAACCGGCCAGTTTATCAAATAACGAACACCCGGCACATGCACTCATATCCCCGTCCTTCAACCCCTTGAAACACCTGATCTCCTCAGCTTTAGGGCAGGTTATTCCCATTTTACGCAATGCAGGATTGGCCTCAACAGAACTGTTGGGAAATTTACCGTTCTTCTTGAAAATAATTTTTACACACATAATAAGCATTATTATTGCCAGAAGAATACTCGTGAGGATGATGAGTTGCAAAAACATGATCTCTTTTAAATCTTGATGATATACAAAGATAATTCATTGTCACGGATAAAGTATCATCTGCCGGTATTTAATGCTGTCAAGCTGAAAAAATGCATTTTATTGCTATCCTTTTTACTTTACGGTAAATGAACAGCCCCCTGTTCGGTTTATCCAATATCTTTTGTACCGGGCTGGTCCGGCACATTAAACCGGAAAACGTCGGGGCGATTGTAATGTCCGGCGACATCCAGGTCCATTTTACCCCGGACAACGGCATCCATATCGAGATCAGCAAGTAATATCCCTTCCCGGTCATAAAGAGGCCCGGAAATCACATCCCCGGACGGGGAAACGATAACACTTCCACCCCGGCAGGCAGTTTGTTCCGGAGTGAGGTTTTCCGCTTGTATGATATCCACGGGGTAATCTTTGTGTTGGATATACTGGTTGGCACTTAAAACAAAGCATCTTCCCTCGGCGGCAATATGCTTCATGGATGAGAGCCAGATATCCCGCTGATCGGCCGTAGGGGCCAGGTAGATGGTTACTCCCTTACGGTAAAGCGACATACGCGCCAGGGGCATATAGTTTTCCCAGCATATCAGCGTGCCGAGGATGCCGATGGGTGTTTTGAAAGTAGTGAGTGTTGACCCGTCGCCTTCTGCCCAGATGATCCGTTCGGTACCGGTTGGTTTGATTTTCCGGTGTTTTCCGGCGATTTCTCCCGCAGGGGTGAACAAAACCTGGGTGCAGTAAAGGCTGCCAGCATCTTTTTCAATGATACCCAGGGAAAGGAAAAATTTATGTTTTGCAACGGCTTCGGCAACAGGGGAAAGCTCATTCTCTGCAAGGTCAATGGCGTTATGATAATATTGCTCCCAGCTTTTCCGGCCTGCGGGTGTACGGCTCCCGACAGCTGCTCCAAAGTGCATTCCACGGGGATAACCGGGGATAAAAGCTTCCGGAAACAAAACCAGCCGAGCCTGTTCCCGTGCTGCCCGGTTTAGCCAGGAAACCACCTTGTCAACGGAGGCATTTTTTTCAAATAAAACCGATCCTGTCTGGATCACGGCAACACGTACTTTTTTCCCCATGTGTTATATTTTATCCATATTGTTGTAAAAGGCGCTGGAGGTTGTCTTCAAAATATAGCGGGAAATAAAACGGATCAAATTTCGGATTTTTTCGTGCCTCGTTTGTGTGATGATCAAAATACCCTTTGATAAATTGCTCGGGTAACTGATATACCGGGTAGTCATTTTCATTATAGACCGGACGGGTTTTACTCAAAGCTTCCGAAAAATGAAATTTCGTCCGTCGCAGCCTCCTGCTGAAATCTTCTACCAGTTTTGAACTGATCTGGATGACTATGGTAATATCCCCGTAGGATTTCCGGATCATCCTGAAATAGTTCAACTCAACCAGATCGTGTTGTGATACCTGATCGGTAGTGCTGGAAAGATGATTTTCAAACACCAGGCCTTCTTTCAATATCTTTTCAGCCAGTTCCTTCCCCGGGGTATTATGCAAATAAGTATATACTTTCGTATCACATTGCAAAAAAGCCTGCAGTTTCATGATATTCTCAGGAATTCCCTGTGTACTACTTTCGGTCATGGATATAATGACAGTTCCTGTAACAAATCTTCCGACCGAAATTAATGGTTTTGCGGGAAACGAAAAACTCCGGCCGGTATTTATCCTGTTTTCAAAGTTTATTTTGGGGTTTATACCCGTGATTCATTTGTGGTCGTGAAAAAAAATATTTATTTAGAATAGTTTTAAGTTATTGTTATTTTTGACAACATAATCAGGAAATTATTTTTAAATAAAAAACGCATGAAGAATTTTGATTTGATCATCATAGGAAGTGGCCCGGGAGGATATGTTGCTGCCATACGTGCTGCACAACTTGGGATGAATGTTGGTGTTGTTGAACAGGACGAATTGGGTGGTATTTGCCTGAACTGGGGATGCATCCCGACAAAAGCTCTTTTGAAAAGTGCCCGGGTTTATGAATATCTGCAACATGCTGCCGATTATGGTATCACTATCGACGGGAAGGTGAATCCGGATTTTCAGAAAATCGTAGCCCGCAGCAGGACGGTTGCCGATAGCATGAGCAAAGGCATTCAGTTTTTATTTCGCAAGAATAAAATTGAACATGTTCAGGGTACCGGGAAACTGGCGGATCAGAAAACGGTCGAAGTTACCGGAGAGAAAGGTACTGAAAAGATTACCGCACCCCATATCATTGTAGCTACCGGCGCCAGATCGAAAGAATTGCCCAACCTGAAACAGGACGGAAAAAAGATTATCGGATACCGGGAGGCGATGGCCCTGCCCGAACAGCCCGGATCACTGATCGTGGTAGGTTCGGGAGCTATTGGCAGTGAGTTTGCTTATTTCTACAATGCCATCGGTACGAAAGTTACCCTGGTGGAGTTTCTGCCCAATGTTGTGCCCCTCGAAGATGAAGAGGTTTCCAGACAACTTGAACGGTCGTTTAAAAAAGCCGGTATTAAGGTGATGACCAATGCTTCGGTTGAGTCGGTGGATACATCAGGTGATCGATGTATAGCTACGGTAAGAACGAAAAAAGGGGAAGAGACTTATGAAGCGGACATTGTCTTTTCGGCGGTTGGAATCACCCCCAATCTGGAAGGGATAGGTCTTGAAGGACTGGGTATACAGGTGGAGAACGGAAAGATCAAGACGGATGCTTACTACCGTACCAATATTCCTGGCATCTACGCTATCGGGGATATTGTTGCCGGTCCTGCGCTGGCTCATGTTGCTTCTGCCGAAGGTATTGTTTGTGTGGAGCATATTGCCGGAAAGAATCCGCAACCCCTGGATTATGGGAACATACCCGGATGTACGTATACCTCCCCCGAAGTGGCGTCTGTAGGCCTGACAGAAAAAGCGGCAAAGGAAGCGGGTTATGATATCCGTGTGGGAAAATTTCCTTTTACAGCATCGGGGAAAGCCAGTGCCGCCGGGGAAAAAGAAGGATTCGTAAAGCTTATTTTCGACAGAAAATACGGCGAGTTACTCGGTGCACACATGATTGGAGCCAATGTGACGGAGATGATTGCCGAAATTGTTGTAGCCCGGAAACTTGAAACCACCGGACATGAAATGATCAAATCGGTACATCCGCACCCGACCATGTCAGAAGCGATTATGGAGGCTGCCGCTGCGGCTTATGATGAAGTAATCCATCTTTAGGGGAACGCTGATTAATGAACTTCCCCGCCGTGTTTTACAGCCGGGATCAATTCATCTTAATGATCTTAATTCGTCTTCAACTTTTAAGATCAAAGTCTCACTGATTTAAAATGAAATCTGAGAAGCTGCCGGTATCCCGGCGGCTTTTTTTCACGATTTTTATCATCTTTCCGCAAGGATTATCTTGTTATCTTTGCTGCCCGACAACTAAAAAGTTACACATAATGAACATACATAAGAGTGGTGCCCGTTACTCTGCCATCGTTGGTATAGGAGAAAACTTAAGAAGGCTGGTAAAGGAAACCGGCGAGGAATATCTGTTTCTGAACCGGGGTGTGAATGCTGTCGTTCCTATCGACCTGACAGAAGTAATTCCCCTGATCGATTTCAATGCTCCCGCCATCCAGGTATATCCGCCCAATTCCGGAGCTCCCAACCTGAAAGAAGCCGTTAACCGGGTCTATTTCCATAACAAAACCGATACGGACCTGATTTCTGTTTCCGGAGGTTCAATGAGTGCCCTGGATCAGATATTCACTATGCTGGATGTGGAAAAAGTATTGCTCCCTTCTTTTTACTGGGGGGCTTATGCCAATATATGCAGGATACGGAAAATGCCGTTTGATGTGTATCATACGATCGAAGAACTGGAAAAACGGCTGCCCGAATTAAGAAATTCAGCTGTGGTAATCTGCGACCCAAACAATCCTGTAGGGAATAAACTGTCTGATGACGATGTCCTTGAGGTGGTCCGTAAACTCAGTGATAATGGTACGGTAGTTATTTATGACAGTCCGTACCGTCGGGTATTTTATGACGAGGATGATGACATGTATGTTAAACTGACGGAACTCCCGGATGTGCTGATCGTGGAAAGCTTCAGCAAATGTGTGGGACTGAGCGGACAACGGATCGGATTTGTCTGGTCCGACGATCCGGAATTTATTCGGGAATTTAACCTGCGTATTTTATATGTTCATAATGGAGTGAACGGCTTTGCCCAACAGTTGGTATATCAGCTGCTGACATCCGAAGCGGGGAGGAAAGCGGTAAAAGTGTTCAGGGAGAAAACAACCGAAGATATAAGGAAAAACATTGAATACCTGCGCGAAACAGGGATCCTGGCTGAAGAATTTTATAAAAATTCAGAACCTAAAGGAATTTTTGCCATTGCCAATAAATCTTTTGATGAGTTGCTGGAGAAGAAGATAGGAAGTGTACCGTTAGACTTTTTTACCCGCGACAACAAGGAGAAAGCCAAAAAATATGCCCGTCTCTGTGTGTCGGTACCGCACGAAAAAGTCAGGGAATTTTTCAGCCGGTTTTAAAAGATCATACTTAAGCTTCCTCCGGTCGTGTCATTTGTTTGTCACTTTGCTCCAAACGTTATTCGTTCGCTGCGTTCACTGTCATTATGTAGTCATTTTTTTGTTGCAGTGCTCCAAACGTCATAGATTGGAATATGGGAATGGTGGAATGTTGGAATACCCAAATGTTGCGGGCAGATCTTATGAGCGAAGCGAAAAATTATTTAACCATCCTTTCGAGAACCACCTCCCCCTTTATTCTTCCAAAGCCGGATGTGCCACTTTCCCCATAAACAGGATGACGCCGGTGGTTTTTTCACGGATCACAAAAATGAAAGGTTTGTCAATGATAATTGCTGTTTCAGGCCCGACAGATGTAGTACCTACAGTTACCGAAGTGACGGCTGCCGCTTCGGTTCCTTCTTCATTGACTTCAATAAAAGTTTTGTGTTTAACACTTGAAATATATAACTGTTTGTCCGGGTTTATCCGGGAAAAGTCGGCCGAATCCGGGTTGAAAGCAATACCCAGACCCAGGTCAGACAGTGTTTCCTTGAGCGGTTTATCATAACTGAATGTGAACCTGGGAAGGAAAATTTTTGCATCATAAAGTGTATCAAAACCATTCATCCAGTTATTCCAGTTTTCAGCCGTTAGCGCATCAGAAATATCGGAAAGTTCATAGCCCTGGTTGGGTAACAGAATGACCATACTGAAATTCCCCCGGCCATAGTCCAGTTCGGCAGCGGTAAGGATGTTGTTGTGAAACCATGCAAAATCTCCTTTCCGTATCATGGTTGGCACATTTACGGTGGCCGATGGTGAAATGTGGAAGGGGAGGGTCTGTGTATTATCTTCGTCAAACCGGTACTTCCAGGTTCCTTTAAAATAGATCGCATTGATCAGAAACATGACATCCAGCGGATTGATCCGGTCGACGATTTCCGTAATTTTATTGTTCGTTTGATCGGCAACCCAGCCGTTGATGATATCTTTGCTGGCCGGATTGTTAAAATCCAATGCGTTGACTTCGGCATCATAGGTTTTCCGGTTAATTTCCAGGAATGCCGGCTCAACAAAAAAATCCTGCCGGTACCAGATTGAGTTTGCAATATTCATGATGACTTCAGGGTCAACGGATAAAATAGCATGGATCAGTTCTTTCATTGAAGCATTAAAATCATCCGATACCAGGTCGTTAAAATGAAGTACCTGTTTCATATCCTCCAGCGTTTGTCCGTCAGCCCCGTTCAGGGTCATGGAAAGCGCTGTTGAAACGCTGAATGGGGATATCATCAGGTTCTCAGAAGAATCGGTTTTGAGTATTTTGTTAAACAATTCAAATCCAAAGCGGTTATCGGCAGAAATGATCTGCTTTGATTTTTCACTGATATTCAACGGAACCGGGCCGTCTGCAGGACCCGGATTGGTTTTGGAACAGCCGGTAATAACCATTGCAACCCAAATGGCTGAAATCATTATTTTTCTCATGGTGTTTTCTTTTTTACCTGAAAAGAATAACAAAATTTATGCCACTTCAGTGAGCAATAAGCGATTCTTTGGAAACAGACAGCTCCGGGGATTTCATACTGCGGAACCCGGGAGGGTAATCAACGCCATTCTTCAGGAGGACATTGATCTTACTATATTTCAGAAAAGTCTCGTATGCCTGGATTACACAAATGGACAGGCCTTTGGATCCGTCAAGAAAACCAAGACGAAGAAAATAGTTTCTGATGAATTTCCAGGTAGGGTTGAAAACAATATGGAGAAAGCCTGCTTTACGGCCCTGCCGGACGTATGCTGTTGAAAAAATATCCGTATAACGGTTTACCTTAAAGATATGCTCTGTTGTTGAGGCATAGCTGTAATGAAGCAGATCCCCTTTTAGTTTCTTTGTCTTGCTTCCCGGCTTCAGGATTACCATATCATGCGGGTTGATCCCTCCCCATCGGGCTTTTCTTTTGTCAAACAACCGCAGTTTTTTATCGGGATACCATCCCCCGTGCTTAATCGGTGTGCCGCAATAAATATTTAAACGGTTGAAACAGTATCCGTCATATCTCCAGTTTTCTTTTATTGCTGAAATGGATTGATACAGCGTTTTCGAAACTTCTTCATCAGCATCCAGAGACAGAACATACGGAAAAGAGGCCTGTGTCAGGGCAAAGTTCTTTTGCTCAATGTGTCCTTCAAATTTATGCAGAACAACCCGGACGCCGAATTCACGGCAGATTTTCATAGTCCCGTCGGTTGAAAAATCATCCACAACCACGATCTCGTCGGCAATATCCCTGACAGATGCCAGGCAGTGGGGCAAATTTTCTTCCTCGTTGTGGGTAATAATGATGACAGATAAAGAGACCATACTTTTTTGTGCCATATTTGTATGACGTAATCGACCGTCAGAAGGTTGCTTATCTTAAATCATTCTTAATTTTTCTTTAACGCAACCTTTAGATACTGAAAATCATCAAAGGTTTACAGGTTCTTTGGGAAAATTGGATTTGTTTTTGAAAATCCCGGCAGATTTATTAGATTAATTTTTGCAATTTGCAGGATTAATCTTAAATCATATTTTGAACCGGGATTACAGGAATATCATAGATGCATGTCTTTCCGGGGGCAGGGAAGCCCAGTTTGAATTGTACCGGCTTCTTGCTCCAAAAATGTATGCAGTTTGTCTGCGGTACAGCCGGAATGATGATGAGGCGAAAGATATGTTGCAGGATGGATTTGTAAAGGTATTCCAAAACCTTGGACAGTTTGGCTTCAGAGGCTCTTTCGAAGGATGGGTACGGAAAGTAATTGTGAATACCGCTTTGGAAAAACTTCGCAGGGAGTCCAATGCAGCGCCGTCTCTTGAAGATGTGGATTTCCAGGATCCGGCCGTTCCGGATGCCATTATCGACCGTTTGTCGGCAATGGATCTGATCAGGCTTATCCGGAGCCTCTCCCCGCAATACAGGATGGTTTTTAACCTGTATGCCATTGAGGGATATTCACATAAGGAGATTAGCAATATGTTGCATATTTCCGAAGGAACGTCCAAGTCCAATTTATCCAGAGCCCGTATGATTTTACAGGAAAAAATTAAAAATCTGGATAAACCGGTTGATCAGTCGGAATGAAGCGTGAAGACAAACATATCGATGAGGTTTTTAGAGAAGGGTTGATAGATCTTAATGTTACCCCACCGGCCGACGTATGGGAAACGGTTGAACAGAGAATATCCCGGAGGAAATTCAATTTCATACCGGTATATCGGCTGGCAGCTGCTTCTGTATTGCTCACGATGATCATTGGCTCTTTTTGGCTGATCTTTCTGCGAAAACCTGTGGACAGGAATCTGGCTGATCAGCCGGTTTTATCTAATGATACGCAGACAATTTCCAAGCCCGTTACCCCTGTTCAGGCAGGGAAAAAAACCGTAACGGCTGTTACTTCCCGGGAGAGGGAAATAAAACAGGTTGCTTCGGAACCCCGTCCTGCAGAAGTTCGGAACTCTGAAACACAAACCGTCAACGCTCCTGCTCATGAAACGCAGCCGGTTATTGCAGCTATGGTTGTGTTACCGGAAAATAAAACACAGGTTGTGCAGGAATATACCGGTAAAAACCAGGATGTATTTACCGTACTTGCAGCCCGTTCACAGGTTCTTGAGGCACCAATTGATCTGTCCGTGAAAAGAAAAGCAGTTCCTGCCTGGTCTATGCTTCCCCAAACAGGGGATATTGCTGAGGCAACATCATCGAAGGCACAATGGAGCATCGGTGGTAATTTTGGCCCGTTTTATACTTACCGTACCCTGACTTCGAAGGATAACTACTATATCTCTTACCTCAATACCCAGGAAAACGGGGTGGTAGCTTATGCCGGTGGATTTACGGTCAATTATTCAAAAGGGAAAAGCAGATTTTCCGTGCAGACGGGAGTAAATTATGCCAGAATGGGGCAGATGGCTGATGAGGTCATTGCTTTCAAAAGCATAAAAACCGGTGAACTTGCCCTCCTCGAAACCAAGGGTAATGAATTTATCCATGTTTCCGAAGGAAGGCTGGCATACGATGAGAATCCTGTTTTTATCGCCAATCAAACCAGCCCTGCCGGAATGGACCAGTCTGATTTTCTGCTTACCCGTGTAGGTTCGGGATTGTATGAAACCGTTGGTGTCCGGTTAAAACAGGATTTTGAATTTGTCGAAATTCCCATAATCCTGCGGTATAACCTGCTTGATGCCGGTTTTGGTGTCAACCTGCTGGGTGGTATCGGATCAAGTTTCCTTGTCAGTGGTAAATCATTGGTGCTCTCCGGTAGTGATGTTATCCCGCTCGGGAATACCGCCGACCTGCGGACAGCCAATCTGAATGGTATCGTAGGTGTTGGAATGTCATATAAGATCAGCAAATCGTTTAGCTTTCGTCTCGAACCTACCCTGAAATACTACCTGAATCCCCTGAACAAATACAGCTCGGTTCATGCACACCCGTACTCCATTGGTGTGTACAGCGGGCTTTGCCTGTCATTCTGAGTCTCTCACCCAAATCGGTACTGTTTAACCAATCCTTCCTTATTTTCCTTCCTTATATTTTGAGATCAGGAAGGTTTGATGCCATAATATTCCCCGGTCCGTTGGGGCAGGATATTTTTATTTATTAATCGGATTCGACATAAATAAAAATACGGTCAACGCTGATCTTCTGATAATCAATAAATACCGGATTTATCCCGGGAACGTCAAATTTAAGCAAATTTATATATTGAATGCAGGTTATTATAAATTTGGACCTTTGGATAACATATTTATCTTTAATTTTGTTTAATTTATAATTCGCAATGTGAAGATATTTATTCTTTGATACCGAACATATAAAAGCCTTTAAAAATGAAAAGAAATGTAATCATTATCGGAGTGTTGCTTCTCAGCGTTCATTTTTCGTTATATGCCGAAGATGGATGGAGAGATTTATTTAATGGTAAAAACCTGGATGGCTGGGTACAACTTAACGGAACAGCAAAATATTATGCAGAGGATGGTGTACTCGTGGGAGAAACGGTACCGGGATCTCCTAACAGTTTTTTGTGTACGAAAGAAAAATTCGGTGATTTTATCCTTGAGTTTGATGTAATGCTCGAAGCGGCGGTTAATTCCGGTGTACAGATCAGAAGTGAAAGCACGAAAGATTACAGGAATGGCCGTGTACATGGCTATCAGGTGGAAATTGATCCCAGTATCAGAAGATGGACCGGGGGAATATATGATGAAGCCCGAAGGGGATGGCTCTATAACCTGGAACGTAATCCAAAGGGAAAAGAGGCTTTCCTGATGGGACAATGGAATCATTTCAGGGTAGAAGCCCTCGGAAACTCGATAAGAACCTGGGTGAACGGTGTTCAGTGTGCGAACCTGGTGGATGATATGACACCTGCCGGGTTTATCGGATTACAGGTACATAATATCGGTAGTAAAAATACAGAGCTGGCAGGTAAGAAAATCCGCTGGAGGAATATCCGTATTATGACCACAGCCCCGGAATCTCATCGACTTAAACAAGACCCCGGAGTAGCAGTAATCAGCTATCTGGATAATCAGTTAACAGAGAGTGAAAAAGCGGAGGGGTGGAAATTATTATGGGATGGAAAAACCACCAAAGGCTGGCGGGGGGCCAAATTGGATCATTTCCCTGATAAAGGATGGACCATCAGTGACGGTGTGCTGACCGTGCAGGCTTCCGGGGGAGCGGAATCTGCCAACGGAGGTGATATCATTACCGAAAAAACCTATCGGAACTTTATTCTCGAAGTGGATTTCAGAATTACCAAAGGAGCCAACAGCGGTATCAAATATTTTGTCGATCCTGAACTGAATAAGGGTACGGGGTCGGCCATTGGTTGTGAGTTTCAGATACTGGATAATAAAGATCATCCGGATGCGAAAAAAGGTATGAAAGGAAACCGGACCCTGGCCTCTTTGTATGATCTTATCCCTGCAAAAGCTGCTACGGCGCAGTTGCAGGGATACACTTTTAACGGAATCGGGAAGTGGAACAGGGCACGGATTGTGGTGAAGGGTTGTCATGTGGAACATTGGATCAATAATGTAAAAGTAGTGGAATATGACCGGTGTGGCCAAATGTGGAAAGCCCTGGTTGCCTACAGTAAATACAAAGTCTGGCCGCATTTCGGTGAAGCAAAAGAAGGCCACATCCTCTTACAGGATCACGGTGATAAGGTCTCTTTCAGGAACATCAGGATCCTGGAACTGAACAACTGTTTTGATCAATAAAAAAGCAGAAATGGCTGTAATACTTATGGTGGTGGTCGCGGAACGATCATATATGGCTCGGAAGGGACCGTTTTTCTTGACAGGAGTGGTTATAAACTATATGACCGGAATGGGAAACTGATAAAAGACAGTAAATCCGATCCGGGCGAGGACGGAACAGCACTCGGAGGTGGCGGCGGGATGACTGCCCTTCACATCGAAAACTTTTTTGATGCTATCCGGGGGAAAACCGGTCAGCACTCCCCGATTGACGAAGGCGGTAAAAGTACCCTCCTTTGTCACCTTGCCAATATTGCCAGCCGGACAGGCAGGATCCTGAAATGTGATACCGGTAACGGACATATTAAGGATCAGGAAGCCATGAAATTATGGGGAAGGATCTATAAACCGGGTTGGGAATCTGGGTTCTGATCATGAAGATACAGGCCTCCTCCCATTATTAAAGTGTTCCTATAAAAAAAGAACATCTGTAATTCATTGTGCTACTATTTCCGGGTTATCGGAAAATGGATTAATTTTACCTATTTTGCACGATGAATCGTGAAAGTGATGATTAAAATGTATAGATATGTCCAGACAGCAATGGGTGAAAAATTCCGGTTTGTTTTTGTTGATCATGATGGCCGGTCTGGTTGTGAGTGGTTTTATTGCTACGCTTAATAAAAATGGTTTAAACCAGGATAGGGATTTAACAGGACATTCGACGGATTTTTCCATTTTTATGCCTGAAATGCCGGGTGAGATTGATTTTGCCGGCGAACCGGTACCGCTCGATAATTTTGATACGCGTGAGAGCCTTGACAGGGAACTCCTGGTAAATACATACTGGCATTCACAAACCATTCAGTTGATAAAACGTTCACACCGCTATTTCCCGGTTATCGAAGAAATCCTGAGGAACAACAAGGTCCCCGAGGATTTTAAATATATCCCCCTGGTTGAAAGTGGATTATTGAATGTCACCTCCCCGGCAGGGGCCGTGGGATACTGGCAGTTTCTGAAAGGTACGGCAAAAGATTACGGACTGGAAGTGAACGGTGAAGTTGATGAAAGGTATCATCTCGAAAAATCCACAGAAGCTGCCTGCAGGTATATCCACGATGCCTATGAACAGGTTGGGAACTGGACACTTGTTGCTGCTTCATTTAATATGGGAAAGAAAGGCATTGAAAACCAGATAAATACACAAAAAGAAACGAATTATTATAACCTTTTGCTCGGAGAAGAAACCGAAAGGTATGTATTTCGCCTTCTGGCTTTAAAACTGATATTGAAACATCCGGAGGAATACGGTTTTCGGATTAAAACCGATCAACTTTACCCGGTAATTGATACTTACCATGTAGAGGTGGATACTTCGGTTCATGATTTTGCCGGCTTTGCCGGGCATTTTCAGACTAATTACAAGATGCTGAAATATTTCAACCCATGGCTCCGCAAACCTTATCTGAGTAATAAAAGCGGGAAAACCTATACTATTACTCTTCCGGCGCCTGGTGCCCGGACCCGTAAGTATTTCGAAGTACTTGATCAGGGAGATACAAATATGGAGTAACCTATGGCAGTCAGAAAAGGAAATAATATCAAACCTGCTCCGAAAAAGCAGGAAACGGTTGAAGTGCTTGGGGCAAGGGTGCATAACCTGAAAGATATTGATGTTACCATACCGCGGAATACGCTCACCGTACTTACCGGTTTGAGCGGAAGTGGAAAATCATCCCTGGCTTTTGATACCATCCATGCCGAAGGACAACGCAGGTACCTGGAAACTTTTTCAGCTTATTCGCGGCAATTTATTGGCCGTATGGAACGTCCTGATGTGGATAAAATCAACGGACTTTCTCCGGTGATTGCCATTGAACAAAAAACAACCGGTAAAAACCCGCGGTCGACGGTAGGAACGATCACCGAAATTTATGATTTCCTGCGCCTTTTGTATGCTCGTGCCGGAGTGGCCTATTCTTACCGGACCGGCGAAAAAATGGTAAGATATTCGGAACCTCAGATCACGGATATGCTGATCCGCTCGTATGCCGGGAAAAAGGTAATGATCCTGGCGCCACTGGTGCGGGGAAGAAAAGGCCATTACAGGGAATTGTTCGAAAGAATGATGCGCAAAGGGTACCTCTCCATGAGGATTGATGGCGGATTGTCTGACCTGTCACCGGGAATGAAACTCGACCGTTACAAAACGCATAATATTGAACTGGTCGTAGATAAACTGGTTATCGGGCCTGTCGGTCACAAAAGGCTTGGATCATCGGTAAAAACTGCCCTGGAGTTAGGTGACGGAACCATGCAGGTGTGGGATATTGTTTCCGATGACCTGCGCTATTTCAGTCTTAAACTGATGTGCCCTACTACAGGAATTTCCTATAATGAACCGGCGCCACATAATTTTTCTTTTAATTCGCCGCAGGGAGCCTGTCCGGGTTGTAACGGTCTGGGGACGGTTGCCGATGCAGACATAAAGAAGATTATTCCGGATACGGCAAAGTCTATTCGGAAAGGTGCCATTGAGCCGTTAGGCTCGTATCAAAGTTCATTGATTTTTTGGCAAATTGAGGCCATCGGGCAGAAATATGGATTTACCCTGGATACTCCGGTCAAAGATATTCCCGATGATGGTTTACAGATTATTCTATACGGTTCTGAAGAGTCATTTCGCCTGAAGAACAGTAATCTTGGAATATCCACGAACTATTTCCTGAGTTTTGAGGGGATTGTTAATTATCTACTGAGCATTAACACCGGCCAAAACGGTAAAAAAAATAAAAAAGCCGGGGCTTTTGTTAAATATGTTACATGTCCGGAATGCAACGGTACGCGACTGAAGAAAGAATCCCTCTGGTTCAGGATTCATGATAAAAACATTGCTGAGCTGGCTTCCATGGATATCCGGTCCCTGGCTGACTGGATTGAAAAATTACCCCCTTACCTTACTGAAAAGCAGCAGAAGATTGCCGGTGAGGTACTAAAAGAGATCCAGGTAAGGCTTCGTTTTTTGCTGGATGTCGGATTGAATTATCTTTCGCTGGATCGTTCGGCGAGAACACTTTCAGGAGGAGAGAGCCAGCGGATACGCCTGGCCACCCAGATTGGTTCCCGGCTGGTCAATGTGCTCTATATCCTGGATGAACCGAGTATAGGCCTCCATCAGCGTGATAATATACGCCTGATCAATTCACTGAAAAAATTGCGGGATGCCGGTAATTCCATCATCGTGGTTGAACATGACCGGGAGATGATACAGTCGGCAGATTATGTGGTGGATATGGGGCCGTTTGCCGGAAGAAAAGGGGGAGAGATTGTGGTGAGCGGGCCTCCCGCAAAAGTGGCAGAATCCGATGGCCTCACCGGCCGTTATTTACGAAAAGATAAAAAAATTGCCGTTCCGGCTGAACGGCGTGTCTCTTCCGGGAAAGAAATTGTGCTGAAGGGGGCCGCAGGGAATAATCTTAAAAACATTACCGTCAAATTTCCCCTGGGATTGATGATCTGTGTTACCGGTGTATCGGGTTCGGGTAAGTCAACCCTGGTAAATATGACCCTTCATCCGGCCATAAGCAAAAAACTTTACCGGTCGGTAAAAGACCCGTTACCTTATAAAGGATTATCAGGGCTGGAATATATTGATAAGATCATTGAAGTGAATCAGTCGCCTCTGGGCCGGACGCCACGCTCAAATCCGGCAACGTACACAGGGGTATTTTCCGATATCCGGGCGTTGTTTGCCCAGATTCCCGAAGCAAAGATCCGGGGTTATAAACCCGGCAGGTTCTCATTCAATGTTCCCGGGGGCAGATGTGAAACCTGTCAGGGCGCCGGAGTGAAAATTATTGAAATGAATTTTCTCCCTGATGTTAGTGTGGAGTGTGATTCCTGTCATGGAGCCAGGTATAACAGAGAAACGCTGCAGGTGAAATATAAAGGTAAATCCATTAGTGATGTTTTGAATATGACCGTCAACGAAGCCACGGAATTTTTTAAAAATATTCCGTCCGTTTATAAGAAACTGAATACCATTAAGGAAGTTGGATTAGGGTATATTCATCTGGGACAGTCTTCCACGACACTCTCCGGCGGAGAATCCCAGCGGGTAAAACTCGCTGCCGAACTGGCCCGCAAAGATACCGGCCATACCTTGTATATCCTCGATGAACCTACCACAGGCCTTCATTTTGAAGATATTAATGTCCTGCTCAGTGTGCTGCGTAAACTGGTAGATAAAGGGAATACGGTCATCATTATTGAACATAACCTGGATGTGATTAAAACAGCCGATTATATCGTTGACCTGGGCCCGGGAGGAGGAAACGAGGGTGGTGAAGTAATGGCTACCGGTACCCCTGAAAAAGTAGCTTTATCCGGTAAAGGATATACGGCAGAGTTTTTACGGAACGAAATCATCGGGGAAGCCCATGTTAAAAAATAAGAGGTCAGGCAAACATCCCTTCCGGTATTTGATTATTTCCGGCGTTGTAACAGGGGCAGCCGTATGGGTGGTATACTCCGGTTTACACCGGAATTCAGTGGTGCGGTATCGTGAGAAATATGAAGCGTTTCTTCTTGAAAATTACCGGGATATTGCCGGTTTGACAAAATCCGGGCAGGATGTATATGTTCGTCCGGATAGCCCGGAACTGGCTGCTTACCAGGATTTCCTGATGACTGTTGATCCCGCCACAGGCATTGTCCCAAAAGAACGGCTTACCGAAGCTAAAAGGGTATTGAAGGGATACAAGACAAAAAAGGGAACGGAGCAGTGGGAATTTTCATGGACCAGCCGGCCTTCTGATATGGGTGGACGTACCAGGGCGCTGATGTTTGATCCTGCTGATTCGTTACAAAAGAAGCTTTGGGCGGGATCGGTTACAGGAGGATTATGGGTGAATGAGGATATTACAAGTCCTTTTGAAAAATGGCATCCGGTGAACGACTTTCTGGAAAATCTCTCTATTTCCTGCATGGCTTTTGATCCCCAAAATCCCAACGTGTTATTTGCCGGAACGGGAGAAGCACAGACAGCCGTAACCATTTACCGGGAATCTTCGGGATTGGGTTCGGGAATATTGAAATCCTCCGATGGAGGCAAAACCTGGGATTTTCTCTCTTCCACTGCCGGTTTTGCTTATGTCACGGATATCGTAACCCGTGTGGAACAAGATACTACTGTAGTTTACGCCGCTGTTGTTTCGGGTTATTATAAAGAATCATATCATTATAGCCAACCGTCTGATGGACTGTACCGGTCGTCAGATGGTGGGGTGTCATGGCAGCAGGTACTGCCAAAAATCCCGGGAGGGAAAAAAATATTTGCACCGGCGGATATCGAAATCGGACCTGACGGAAGGATTTTCGTAGGTACGATGAGAAACCTGAACGGACAGGGTGGCGGAACTATCCTGTATAGTGACAATGGCACCGGCTGGCAAATTTATGATTCAATTTATCAGGAGATCATTCAATTGCCGGATTCAAAAACAAACGTTCCCGGAAGAGTGATCCTGGCGACCGCCCCGTCTGATTCTGCAAGGGTGTATGCCGTAGTGGCCGGCGGAGGCCCTACACTGGCAGGGTTTATTTTTTATAAAGCCTATACCATCCTTCGTTCCGATGACCGCGGGGTGACATGGAAGAAAATAACCATGCCCGCAGATGACGGATCATGGGCCATGCTGGCCTGGCACGCCCTGACGCTGGCCGTTGATCCCAATGACCCGAACACTATTTATGCCGGCGGACTGGATCAGCACAAAAGTTCGGATGGCGGCCAGACATGGCATAAAATATCCGACTGGTTCGGTATGTATGACGGAGGTGGTTCCCCGTACATCCATGCCGACCAGCACAAGGTTGTTTTCCGGAATCATAGTTCTGATGAAATCCTTTTTGCAACGGATGGCGGAATTTTTTACACTCAAAACGGTACGGCTGACTATCCTGACTTTGTTGAACGGAATGATGCTTATAATACCCTGCAATTTTATACCTGCGCCATCGATCCTGTTGCCGGTTCCGATCACTTTCTTGCCGGCACCCAGGATAACGGTACAATTTTTTATAAAGGTATACCGGCATCTTTACCGGATATGATATCCGGAGGGGACGGGGCCTATTGTTTCTTTGATACAGATCAGGCGGATTACTTTATAACATCCGTTTATTATAACAGGTATTATGTCTATCAGACAATATCTGCGCTGTCTACCAGTATGAAACATTACATTGATAATTATTACAGTGGAGTTTTTATCAACCCTGCGGATTATGACAGCCGGTTAAATAAGCTGTATGCCAATGCAGTAAGTTTTGAAGGCAATTTTGCCGACCAGATCCTGAGGATTGACAATATGGTGACAGCTCCTGAGGGACATTTCCTGACGATGAGCACCGGCACACAGGTTTATTTCTCCGCGATAAAGGTATCCCCTTTCTCCCCTCAGGATCATACCACATTATTTGCCGGAACACAATCGGGAAAGTTATTCCGCGCAGAAAATGCCGATATGATTCCACAGGTTACCGAAATTGGCGATACTGATTTCCCCGCGGCTAATATTTCCTGTATAAACATTGGCAGCGATAAAGATCATATTCTGGTAACCTTCAGCAACTATGGTGTACCGTCAATCTGGGAAACGGTAAATGGCGGTACATCCTGGAAAAATGTTGAGGGGGATCTTCCGGATATGCCTGTTCGGTGGATTTTATACAATCCGCTGGATGACAGGTCTGCATTGATTGCTACCGAGTTGGGTATCTGGATTTGTGATAACCTGGATGCGGGTTCCGTATCCTGGTATCCGGTAAATACCGGAATGGCTAATGTCAGGACGGATATGCTGCAGTACAGGCCTTCTGACGGCTTAATCCTGGCTGCTACCCATGGCCGGGGAATCTTTACCACATCGGGATTGAGTTCCGGAATACGGAAATCTCAGGATGTCAATGCACTTCGGATTTCAGCATACCCGAATCCGGCAGAAGATGAACTTTTCGTCAGCACGGAGATTCCGGGCCGTTATATTGCCGGATTTTATACCGTATCCGGAAAACTGATCAGACAACAAAATATTATCATTGCTTCCCCCGGTACATCCTGTCGTTTGGATGTGTCTGGTATCCCCGGTGGTATCGTTATTTTAAAACTGGATGGGGTATCCTTGTCAGGTCACTTTAAAATATTTATTAAACACTGATATGGCAGCGAGAAAAGTGTTTCTGAAAAAATATGAGAAATATATATAAAAATACATATATTTGTAGAACGGAAGAATCACCTTTTAAATTTAAATAAACCGATGACCAGCAGTGAGGAAAAAATAAAAGAAGCTTTTGAAGAGAAATCCTGGCAGGAAATTAAAACATCCGATTCCTGGCAGGTGTTTAAAATTTTATCCGAATTTGTTGAAGGTTTTGAAAAATTAAGCCGAATAGGGCCTTGTGTCTCTGTCTTCGGATCCGCACGCACCGGTCCAGAGAATAAATATTTTAAGCTTGCCGAGGAAATTGCCTTTAAACTCACCCGGAAAGGTTATGGCGTAATTACCGGTGGAGGCCCCGGGATCATGGAAGCAGCCAATATGGGGGCCAAAAAAGGCCGTGGAAAGTCGGTAGGAATAAATATTGCCCTGCCTTTTGAGCAGGAAGCCAATATTTTTATTGATCCTGATAAACTGATCACTTTTGATCATTTTTTCGTTCGCAAGGTAATGTTTATGAAATATGCCCAGGGATTTATTGTCCTTCCGGGAGGTTTCGGTACATTCGATGAATTATTCGAGGCCATAACCCTGATCCAGACCGGAAAAATCGGCCGGTTTCCCATTGTTCTTGTCGGTACGTCTTATTGGACGGGATTGATAGACTGGATTAAGGAAGTTATGCTGGAGAAGGAAAAAAATATCAGGGAAAAAGATCTGGATTTGTTTAAATTGGTAGATACTGCTGATGAAGCGGTACATGAAATAGATCATTTTTATTCGCAATATCTGTTAAGCCCGAACTTTTAAACGATCAGATATGAAGGTCCAAATTAAGTCTTCGAAGTTGTTTCTCACGCTTGCCTTTTTGAGCTTTGCCACATGTTTCCCCGGAATAGCCCAGGAGGTGTCCTGTACTCTGGAGATCCCGGCCACTGCCACAGCCGGAACAGAAGTGCCTGTAAAGGTTACCATCCATAAAGGTCAGAACAGCGATTTTGCACGGTTTCAACAACCGCTTCCGGATGGTTTTAAAATCCGGCCGGTGAATACGGCAAATGCCGATTTCAGTTTCCGTAACCAGACGGCAGATTTTATCTGGCTGAAACTACCGGAAACGGAGACCATTACTTTGGAATATATGGTTATTCCTGACAGCAGGTTAACGGGGATTTTTAAATTTTCCGGCCGTTTTTCCTTTATTCATGATAATGACAGGGATGAAGTAGTGGCACCGGTTAAGAAAATTGAAATTACAGCCCCGGCCGAAGCCGTGGAAAATCAGGTACAGGGGAAATCAATATCCTATAAACTGGCCGTTTTCAGAGGACAGCCGGTCAGACAACCTGACGGGAACGGCTGGATTGTGCATTTATTGGTAAGCCGTGCAAATATTGAAAAACTGGGCAGAATAGAAGAAAGTATCCCTAAGGGTTTCAGAGCTGAAAATGTGGATGGGAAAGGAGCCATCTTTTCTTATAAAGACGGAAAACTGAAATATATTTGGATGACACTTCCTGAAGAACCGCTTTTTGTGGTTACATACCGGGTTAAACCTGCCGGGGGAACAGGGGGGATGCCTGCCATGGACGGATTGTTTTCCTTTATGAAGGATAATGAACCCAGGAGTATCCCTATCATTCCGACAGAGAGGGATATTACATCAGGCCTTGACAACCGGGGGCTTGAAGATTTATATACCGCTCTTATCAGAGATGTTTCGGTAGAGATGATCCAGAAGGGTGTGCCTTCTGAAATGCTACAGACGGCTCCAAGCCAGGGAGCAAAATCTGCTGAAACACTTCTTGCCGAAGAACAGCAGAAAGAAACCTCACAGCCTGTTACGGGAGAAAGTGAGAATAAACCCGGGCAGAAAACAGAAATTGTTACCCACAGCCCGGAACCTAAAGAAGGAATCTATTTCAGGGTGCAGATTATTGCAACCAGTAAACCCATCCAGATCGAAGCCTATTTCAAAGAACACCGGATTCCCGGAAGAATTTACCGGGAATATATAGGCGGATTGTATAAATATACGACTGGCTCGTTTACCCTGTACCGTGAGGCAAGAACATTTATTGATGACCTGTTTAAAAAGACGGATATTCAGGAAGCATTTGTTACAGCTTATAAAGGAGACCGGAGAATATCTGTCCGGGAAGCCCTGAATACTACAGGTCAGAAATGGTTTAAATAACCCTAATGACAGCCTTTTATGAGGCGTACTATTCCATATCTGCTATTTTTTCTGATAATACTGCCAGGCGGTCTTCTTTACGGACAGGAAAATTACTTTGACAGCCTCCTTACCGAGGAAGTCAAAGTGGAAAACCCTGTTTATAAGCCTGTGGTGGGCCTCGGATACGGGGCTTTTTCCTTTATCGGTGATGTGAAGGATCCCAACTGGAGCTTCTTTTCGGGAAATCCCGGTGTACGGCTTACGGTTTCTACGTACCTGGATAAAAATCATTACTATAAACTCGATTTTAACCTTCTTTCCGGATCCCTCAGTGCAAACCAGGGCACAGAAGGCAATCATCTCAATTTCTTTACCGATCTTACTGCCTTCGGGGTAGGTGTACATTACGGCTTTGCCCACCTTTATAAAAAAAATCCGCGGGTATTTCCGTTTGTAGGTGTGGGGATTGAAACATTCAGGTTTAATTCAAAAGGGGATCTTTTTGATGCCGGGGGGAACCGTTACCGCTATTTACCTGATGGTACCATCCGGAATGAAACAGGAATGATCAGCAGCCGGGATTTCGTTTATGAGTCCGACCTTCGGAAACTCAACCTGTATGGTTCGGGAAACTATACCCAAATGGGTTTTGCCGTCCCGGTTGACATGGGGATGGAAGCTTTACTCAGCAAACGCGTGATGCTGCGCGCCGGGATCTCCCTGCATATCACAAATACCGATCTGATAGACAATGTGAATAAAGCAAGCGGTGTTACCGGAGCAGGCAGTATGACCGATATGTTTACGTTTACCTATATTACCCTTCATCTTGACCTGTTTTCCGAACCGGAGTATGTGGAGGTACAAAAACTTTTTGCCGATTATGAAACGGATGAAACCCTTCTGGCAGATGAAGATAACGACTGGGTCCTTGATTTCGGAGATCAGTGCCCGGCTTCCCCGCCGGGAGTTGAGGTAGATTCTCTGGGGTGTCCGATTGACAGTGATCATGACGGGATCCCCAATTATTTGGATAAAGAGCTCCGGACGCCTGCAGGAAATTTTGTAGATGATCAGGGAAGATTGCTGCCGGATACGACCTTTGCGAAAATGCTCGATTCCATGAAAGCCATAAACAGAAGTGAACTTAACTATTACATTGGTGGCATTACCAGCTCTGCAGGCGAACAACCGGGAATATCCGTACCCCTTAAATTCAGGGAATTTGACCAGAACAAGGATGATTATATTTCTTTTACTGAACTCCTTAATGCTGTTGATAAATATTTTGATTACCGGACATTCCTATCGCTACAGGATATTTATGAGTTTATCGAATTCTATTTTTCACAGTAACTGATAATTCACATTCGGCCCTGTCAGGGCCGGCCTGGGATTTAAAACCATTTTCTCTTGTTGGAAAGCAATGCCATGAAGTGGTATTACTTAAATTAATAGACAGAGCAGTATCTTTTCTCCTTCATTTCAATTAATTTTACAGCGTAATATCTTGCTGTAGGATATATAATTTACCATGAGAAAACTTCATCTTTTCCGGCTACCGTTTTTTTGTTTCTTTCTGTTAATCATTACCATACCCGTACAGGGCCAAAACTGGATTCTGGTTTGGTCGGATGAATTCAGTGAACCGGGATTACCCGATTCAACGAAATGGGCCTATGATATTGGCGGCGGAGGATGGGGGAATAATGAGCTGGAGTATTATACGGAAAAACGAATAGAGAATGCAGAAGTAAAAGACAGCATGCTGGTAATCACGGCCAGAAAGGAATCGTTTCAGGTGTATCACACTATGCAGATTTCCACACCCGGAACATCCGAGTTTCACGAGAACTTTTTTATAATCCTTAATGTGGCTGTCGGGGGTAACTGGCCCGGTTCCCCTGACGCATCAACGGTTTTTCCGCAGACCATGAAGGCGGATTATGTCAGGGTATATGTTGATTCTGCCATGCTGGCGGATGTTCCTGAATGGCAACGTCTCAGTAATAATTCAAACCATTTTAAGGTATATCCCAATCCTGCCAGACCTTTTTTTGTCATTGAGGATTTGGATAACTATAGTATGAACGACCCTGAACAGATTGAGATTTATACCCTGTTGGGTCAACCTATACTTGTAAAAATGATCCCTGTCAACACCAATACCTGGAAAGTGAACGTGAATCATATACCGGGAGGACTATATATTCTTCGTATATGCACTCCCACAGGATCGGTACAAAAAAGAATAATTATTAATTGAAGAAAGTTCTGTTATGAAGGTATTATTATATCTGTTTATATGGATAGGTTTGATTCTGTTTGCGGGGAGCCCTGTGGAAGCTCAGTTCTCTGCTCCTGCTATCGGGGCCCAGGTATTTATTGAACCTGGCCAAAGGAAGGAAGATGTTGAGAAATGGTTCAGACTTCTGGAGGAATCCCATATGAATGTTTGCCGCATACGTATGTTTGAAACTCATATGAAGAAAAAAGACGGGACCTGGGATTTTTCGATCTATGATGATGCTTTTGACAGGGCCGCACGGCATAACATTAAAATTTTTGCCACTTTATTTCCGGCTACGGCTACCGGAGATGTAGGAGGATTCAAATTTCCGAAAAGTGAACATCATTTACAACAGATTGCCGGATACATCCATGCCGTAGTTGTTCATTTCAGGGATCATCCTGCCCTGCAGGCCTGGGTTCTGCAAAATGAACCCGGGGTAGGGGCATTGCCGGATAATTCATTTTCCCGGAAGATGTACGCTGAGTGGGAAGAACAGAAAACTGAGAATCCATACCGGATACCTTTCCATAAAGAATCGCTGGACGATTATCTGTTTATCAGGTATTATACGACATGGTATCTTCACTGGATCCATGATCAGATTCAACAATATGATAGTATACATGAGTATCATGTGAATAATCACATGCTTTTTGTAAACCTGTGGCAATATGATTTTCCGTCATGGATGCCTTTTCTGTCACATCTGGGAGCATCCATTCATGCCGGTTGGCACCTGGGCTACTTTAACCGTAATCAATATGCCATGGCTATAAATGCCGATTGTGATATCATACGGGGTGGCGCTGCACCAAAACCTTTTTGGGTTACGGAACTGCAGGGAGGCAATAATCTTTTCAGTGCTTTCCGCCCGATGTGTCCCACGCCGGAAGATATAGGACAATGGGTTTGGTCGGCTGTCGCATCAGGGGCAAAAGGGATTATCTTCTGGACCCTGAATCCCCGGTCTACAGGACCCGAGGCCGGAGAGTGGAGTATGCTTACCTACCAGAATGAACCTTCCGAACGATTAACTGAAGCGGCAAAAATTTCCAGGATCATCAGTGACAATAATATTTTTTTTGCTTCAGCCGAACCTGTTACATCAGATATCACGATTCTTTATTGTGCTGAAAGTATGATTACACAGAACATTAAGGATATGCATCTTCAGGATGATGAAGCAGGCAGGAAAACAGGAGCACATATCAAATCGGCACTCTCCTATTATCAGACTTTGCTGGAACTCGGACTCCCGGCCAACATCATTGAAATGGGCAACTATCCCTGGAAAGAACATTCGCCGTCTCCCCGCCTTGCCATTCTCCCGGATATGGTAACGATCCCGTCCCGATACCGGGATGATTTGTATCGGTTTGTCGAGAATGGAAATAAATTAATCATCACCGGTCTAAGCGGTTTCTATGATGAGTATCTCCACAATGTGCTCCAGGACAGTGTTCAACCCCTGGAACATCTTCTGGGTACGCGTGTAAAGGAATTCAAAGTCACCGGAAGTTATTTCAATATAATTCTGGAGGATCCGCCGGTGACCCTTCCGGCACACCTTTGGCGTGGTGAGATACAACCATTGCATGCAATACCTGCAGGAAAATATGAGGATGAAGTAGTAGCGGTCCGTTACCGGTTTAAAAAAGGTGAGGTGGTATTTATTCCATCCCTTATCGGGCTTGGTTCCTGGCAGCGTGATAACGAAGCTTTTGCTGCCTGGTTAAAAAAAGAAACAGCAGGTTATTCCGGTTCACTGCCGTTTGTTTATGCAGCTCATTATCCGCTTGTGATTTTAAAAGAAATGAAATCCGGACAAAGTTTTCTGACTGTGCTTATAAACACTGACAATAAAAAACACAGTGTTGTTTTAATTCCCAAAGTGAAAAAAACACCTGCTTTGTTAACCGGCGGTTCCGTATCCGCATCGCTTAAAAATTATATTGTGGATATTCTCCCGGATGAAACCGTTATAATTAAATGGGAATGAATGATTAACTCTAAATTTAAAGAATATGAGAAATATTACTTATTATCGTATGGCGGCAATGTTTTCCGTCATCTTTATGGTATTCCAGTCATACGGGCAGAGCGGAAAAACCCTTGCAGAGAAGCTCGGATATGAAAAAGATGCCAAGTTACTGATCATTCATGCGGATGATGCCGGGATGTGCAATGCGGAAAACATGGCCACACAATCTGCCCTTGAATCAGGTTCGATATCTTCCACAAGTGTTATGGTCCCGTGTCCATGGAGTAATGCCTTTGCTGCATGGGTTACCGGTCACCCGGATGCTGATGTTGGGATACACCTGACCCTGACAGCCGAGTGGGATCATTATCGCTGGGATGGCGTTTTACCGGCGGATAAGATCCCGTCTTTGTTGGATGAAAAGGGGTACTTCCCCGCTTCCGACGAGGTGGCGGCAAAACAGGCGGATCTCCGTGAGGCAGAAGCTGAGCTGAGCGCCCAGGTTGACCGGGCAATTGCCCTTGGAATTAAACCTACACACCTCGATTCACACATGGGAACCCTTTTCAGGACCCCCGAGCTGTTTCAGCTTTATCTAAAACTTGGAAAAGAATACCGGCTACCTGTTCTGATCCCGAAAAACATGATCGTTATGTATCCGCAGTTTCAGGCTTTTCTGAGTGATGAGATGTGGTATGTGGATAATCTTTATATGATGAATGAAGATGTGCCCCCTGAAAAATGGACGGAAACTTATGAGGGCATTTTTAAAGATATGAAACCGGGACTGAATGAACTGATTGTCCACCTGGGGAAAGATAATGATGAACTGCAGGCGGTTACCGAAAATCATCCGGCCTTTGATGCGGCCTGGCGGCAACGGGATTTTGATTTTGTCTCTTCTGATGAATGTAAAGCCATGCTTGAAAAATACAACCTGCACATGGTTACCTGGAGGGAAATTAAAAAAGCGACATTTCCTGAAAACAAATAATAGAATGGTATGATCATCCTTCCGTACAGTTTGTATAATTAAAATTAAGCCTGAAAATTATGAGAAAAAAATGGATCGTTTTGGTAATCGCAGTGGTTATCATTGCTGTTGTAATTGCGATAGTGTACAGGAAATACATCAATGCTCCGCAACCGGTATCTTCTGCCGACCGGGCGGCTGTCCACATCATGCCTTTGCCGGCAGAGATGAAACTGACAGGCAAAAAGCTCCTCCTTACTGTAAAACTTGATGTGCGGCTGAGATGCCCGGATAAGCAAAAAAAGATAGAAAAAGCCGTACAACGCTTTACGGAGAGAATGGGAAAGCTGGTTCCTTCCGGGAAACAGGACATGCACAGTATCCCTCTGGAGATTTATTGCAACGGCGATCTTGCTGATTCCTTACTTTCTGTGGAGAAGGAAAGCTATGATCTGAAGATCAAACCCCGCTTAATTGTTCTGCATGCCGGGGGTTACGAGGGGGTATTGCACGGACTGGAATCATTATTGCAGCTGGTGGACAACAGTACGGATACTGCCTTCATCCCTGCAGCGGTAATTCACGACAAACCAAGGTATCCCTGGCGGGGACTGATGATTGATGTTTGTCGCCACTGGATACCCAAAGAGGTCATTTTACGGAATATTGATGCCATGGCTGCGGTGAAAATGAATGTCCTGCATCTTCATCTTACCGAATACCAGGCATTCCGTATCGAAAGTAAGGTTTTTCCCCTTTTGCAGGAGAAAGGGTCTGACGGGAATTATTTTACACAGGATGATATCCGTGAGATCATTCGGTATGCCGCAGAACGGGGAATCCGGGTGGTTCCCGAATTTGACCTTCCCGGTCACTGCACGAGCTGGTTTGCGGGATATCCCGGACTTGCCACAATACCCGGACAATACGTACCGGATACAACCTTCGGTGTTCTCTACCCCGTTATGGATCCGACACGTGAAGAAGTTTACCGGTTTCTGGACCGGTTTTTCGGTGAAATGGCATCCTTGTTTCCCGATCCCTATATACATATCGGAGGGGATGAGGTGAATCCGAAACAATGGAACGAAAGTGAACATGTCCGGCAGTTTATGAAAGAGCACAACCTGCAGGATGCCCACGCGTTACAGGCTTATTTTAACCGCCGGCTGGAGGAGATTCTGGAACGGCACGGCAAAAAGATGATGGGCTGGGATGAAATTTTAAGTCCTGCATTGCCAAAGGATATCGTGGTACAATCCTGGCGCAATCAGAAATCCTTGTTCGAAGCGGTAAGGAGAGGCGGAAACGCGGTGCTCTCGGCGGGATACTACCTCGACCATAAATTGCCGGCAGGAAAACATTATTCCGTCGATCCGGAGGTTCTTCCCGGTGCAGTGGATATCGAACCCGATAGTTTACACTGGAAAACCTACGAAATCACACTTGATGTGACCGGAAATGTATTGGACGGGTCACTGACAATATACGGACAACCGGAAAACCTGAGAGGTTTCGTTTCCATCATGAATGGCCGGATTGCTTTTCCTGAAGCCGGACTACAGGATGGGAATCTGGTTTTTTCCGTGCAATCGGATTACGGCAAAATTAAATTCAGATTATTGCAGCAGGGAGATTCACTCTCGGGAAAAGCTTCCCTGGGTGTTATTGGCATAAGTGTTCACGGTAAACTTACCGGAAGTGATGATCTTCCGGGGACGCTTCCCCCGGTGCTGGAAAGAATCAAACCGTTATCAGCGGAGGAAAAATCCCGTATCCTGGGCGGAGAAGCCTGTATGTGGAGCGAATTGGTGGATTCCACAACAATCGAATCAAGGATATGGCCGCGTACGGCTGCAATTGCCGAAAAGCTTTGGACACCGGCTTCCCTGACCCGCGATACGGAAGATATGTACAGGCGTCTGGCGGTTACCGACAAGCTGCTCACCGGTTTTGGCTTGCAGCACCATGCCCATTATATCCGGCAACTTGAAATACTGGCCGGTGGTAAGGATATTTCATCCCTCAAATCCTTTGTTGACCTGCTCGAAGAGGTGAAATATTATGACCGGATGAGAATTTATAAAAACCTGACCGTGCGTACTCCCCTGAATAAAGTAGTGGATGCAGCCTGGCCGGAGAGTTACCCGGCACGGGATTTTAACAGGCTTGTCGCACGTTTTGTAACTGATCCTGCTGATTCTGTGCGCAAAGACAGTCTTGTTTTCTTGTTAGATCGCTGGAGCGGGATTGACGTATTACTTAAGCCGTTTGCCACAAGATCACCGCAGGTAGCTGAAGTGATGCCCCTGGCACGCCTGCTGGCTGAATTGTCGGCTACGGGGATCGAAGCGTTTAACCGGTCTGAGAAAGGCAATATTCCCGGAAATATCACTGAAAAAATGGATTCTCTTGCCCTGGAAGCCGCCAAACCTGTTGCCGGTGTCCTGCTGGCTGTGGATCCCGGGTTTCAGCAACTGGCAGAACTTTTGGCGCAAAATAAGTAGAAGATAACCTGTCAGGTTTTTCCATTGCTTGAAGAACTTGTTTATCCCCTCCGGGATACACCGGGTTTGGAGTTGTTGGGTTTGCTGCCCGGTCGTTGCCTGCGTCAGCGGGGTGATTCATCTTAGCCCTTACAGAATAGTTAAAGATGAGATTTTTCCATAAAATTTTGTTTTTTTTCAACCACCGATCTCAAAAGAGATCATTCATGTATTCGTAAAGTAAGGGATCCGGTTTCAACGTTTCATCAACCGGTCGAGATTGCGTTTGTTATCCCGCCGTTTAATATCTTCGCGCCGGTCGTATTCCTTTTTACCGCGTGACAGGGCGATTTCAATCTTGGCAAGACCTTTATCATTTAAAAACAACCGGGTGACCACGATCGTTAACCCCTTCTCATTTACTTTTTTTTCCAGTCGTTTTAACTCCCGGCGTGTGAGGAGGAGTTTACGCTCGCGGTAAGGATCGTGATTGGTGTAAGTGCCCCAGTCATATTCTGCAATGTGCATATTCCGGACCCACAGCTCATGATCCCGGAAAAAACAATAGGAATCAGCCACGTTTGCCTTTCCCATCCGGATCGATTTGATCTCGGTTCCGGTAAGCACAATACCGGCCGTAAATTTCTCTATGAATTCATAAAGAAAGGATGCCTTTTTATTTCGTATGTTGATCTTGTTCTCAAACATCACAGCAAAATTAAGCATTCTGTAATATAAACTGCTATTATCCGGTTTTACAAATGTTTTCCGTTTATTTTTCCATTATATACTGTGCTTTTCCGTCTATTACGTAATAATACGAACTACGTAGTTAACTACGTAGTTAAAATCCGTTATTAAAACACGCACCTGCATTTTCAGGCAGGAATCCGGACCAAAACATGTACTACTTCGCAAGATTTGATT
>JAADHC010000072.1 GCA_013152085.1 Chlorobiota bacterium | reverse complement strand
CTTCGATCTAATCCTGCGGAATCTACATGCTTATCCTTTTGGTGTGCGTAGGGCTTTGCAATGATGTGGTTACTTACCCGAATAAACATGCCTCATATCCCGTTCCTGTTCGTCAGTTCAGACTTTTGCCGGTTGGCTTACTTCAGTGTATGGATCATATGGATCACCCCAAACCACCTTGCCACTTGCTAATGCTTCCAGGCGTTACCCCAGCGCATAAGGGACTTGCACCCTTTGGACTTTCTTTTTTTCAAAGAACTTTACTAAATTTACCATTCAAGGCACACACAAACGGTATGTTCAATGCCTGGTTCACAGTGAATTCGAAACAAAAATTTACTAAATTAGCTTTAACTAAAAACAAAAGGATAATGCTTCGAATGCCGGCGCTGTACATACCGTCAACCGTTGTGCTTCATGCAAAAAGAGAGAAATGAAACAATGAAAATTTTGTTAGCAAATAAGGAAAATGCCAACGCTCAAATAGCACATTTGCAATTCGCACAAGCCGATACACAGCCCAAAATTGCAAAAGAGCTATTTCTTACCCCATCATACTAAGCATTATCTTTTATAGTAAATAAATAAGGTTAATACTTATTTTTGAGATATAAACAATATTTTTTGTGAAATTTTTATTGGCAACTGAGTTATGTTATATATCTTTGTAATCAGTTATGAGCTGATTTTTTTACTATGAAGAATAAATACATATCAAAGCAATCAAATAAGATTCTGACATATTTTAATGAACAGGATATGCATTGTTTTGATTATAATTTGGCTAAAAAAGCTCTGCCTGATTCTAACGACAGTGCTTTAAGAGAACTGCTCAGCGATATGACTAGAAGAGGTCTTTTGATGAGAGTTAAGCGTGGACTATACTACATTATTCCATATGAACAGGATCCGGAAACATTTATGCCCGACTGGCATTTATTAGCTGAACACCTGGTGCAGGATGCAGATTATTATATCGGATACTATTCTGCATTGCAAATCCATAATTTAATTACTCAACCTTCAGTAAAAGAACAGATTGTTGTTTCAAATCAAATACGACCGGCAGAAATAAAAATAAAAGACATAACTTTTCAGTTCATCTATCACAATGAAAAACATTTTTTCGGGGCTAAGAAAATATGGATAGATAATTTTAACAAAGTGCTTTGTTCCGATCTTGAAAAGACAATCATTGATTGTTTGTTCAAACCTGATTATTCCGGTGGAATTGTTGAAATAGCAAGAGCCATCTATATTTCCCGCAATAAAATAAAATATAGCACATTGTTGGATTATGCTATAAGATTTAACTCTCAGGCAGTTATTAAACGATTTGGGTTTCTTTTGGAAATATTACAAATTGATACAAACATAATTGATGATTTACAAAAGTTGAAAACCAAATCTGTAGTATTGTTAGATACAGAACTTCCGAGAACAGGTAAAATAAAAACAAGATGGAGTATTCAACAGAATATTGACACTGAAACCATTAAAACAGCTATTTACACATGATTAAACCGGGAGAAATACAAAAGAAAGCAAGAACAGAAGGTGTACGCGACCAGCAAATAGAAAAGGATTATATTCTGTCCTGGATATTACAAGGTATTGCTATGCACAAAGAGTTATCAAAAATAATAGCTTTTAAGGGTGGTACTGTATTTAAGAAAATATACTTTGAAGATTACAGATTCTCAGAAGATCTTGATTTCACTTTATTGAGTGATGATATCACAAATCAACAAATACTTAATTACTTCAATGAAATTTTTGAATACATAAAGGAAGAAGCTAATATTCCGTTGGAGATTATTGACATTGATGATATTCAGGGAGAGCAAGATGATAACGGCTTAAACTTTTATATCAGCTATGTTGGTCCTCTTGGTGGGATGGGAACACACAAACGGGTAAAGGTTGATATTTCAAGAACAGAAGAATTACAATTTAAACCGGTTTTGAAAAATGCTTTTTTGCCTTATTCTGATCAGGATAAGCACCAGTTGCTTTCTTATTCACTCGAAGAAATATTGATTGAAAAAATTCGCTCTGTAATGCAGCGAATGCAGGCAAGAGATTTTTACGACATTTGGTATCTACTTGAAGAATATGGTTTGGACATAGCGTTTTTAACCAGTGAGTTTATGGCGAAATGTGATAGCAAAAATATAAATCCTTCGGATTTCTTTGTAAAGTTGGAACAGCGTATTCCGCAATATAAAGCACGCTGGCAAAAGTCCCTCAAAGATCAGATTCATAATTTGCCTGAATTTGAACAGGTTGAGCGAGAAACAATAAGACATTTAAGAAAATTAAAAATATGACCGGATATGGAAAATAACAGCAAACACATTGATACCTATTTATCATTGGCAAATAGTTTGAGATTTAAACTTTGGGCAATTGTAGGAAAGGACAATGCCAAAAAGAAAAATATCATCAATTATCTGAAAGGAAGAGGATATGAGCTGATAGATGTGGCAAAAGATGGACTATTTGTACTAAGAACTGGACGGCAATGAAGAACCTAATCACGATATCGGGCAAAAAATCAAGGAGTGGTTTTTAACAAAACCGGATAAAACTATTCTGACGAATACAAGTATATTATATCATAAAGCTTTCACAAAAATATCGCCTGTTGGTGCTTTTAAGTATAATTCCCGGAATAAAGGCAGCGTCCGAAGGATTACAGCAGCAAATAATTGACTTCTTTGATAATCTGAAGAAACCGAATCACAAAGCGATAAAAATTGTAGGTAATTACGGAAGTGGTAAATCCCACTTGATAGCTTTTTTGGTAAGTGTTATTAATAATCCACTGTTGCGGCCACTGATAAAAAACGAAACGGTCAGGAAAGCAACAGAAAATATTGAACGGAACTTTTTTACGGTTCAGTTTGAATTGCAGCCTGTTGATGTCGGTTTGATATCCTTAATCTGAAGCTGTATAGACACATTTCCCCTGAATTCATTTTCTTCGATGGTATAACAAATGTCCATCAGCTCACCGATTTTTTCGAGGTGATGGGACTGGTTAAAGGCAATCGCCGGGAACGGGCGGACAGGATTTTCATCCTGTACCAGATCCAGTTTCAGATGGCCGCCATTGTTTCCGACAGCACGGCCTGTCCCAATATCCCGGACATGCCGGGTCATGAAAACAGGAGACATATTCCCCGGGCCGAAAGGTTTCATCTGTCGAAGTACGCGAAAAAAAGATTCGGAAATCTCATTCAGATCGAGAATATCATCAATCTCTATCCGTGGGACCAGCATCTCCGGGGTTATGGAAGCATCCACCACGGATTCAAATTTTTCCCTGAAAGGTTCAACATTTTCTTCCTTAAGGGTAACACCGGCAGCATACATGTGTCCGCCAAAACTTTCGAGCAGGTCGCTGCAGGCATCCAGCGCCTGGTAAAGATCAAACCCGTCAACCGACCGGGCCGATCCGGTGACCAGACCCTCAGATTCAGTAAGAATAATCGTAGGGCGATAATACTGTTCGATCAACCTGGAAGCAACAATACCTACTACCCCTTTATGCCAGTGTTCCCGGTACAATACCGTTGTTTTCCGGTTGGTAAGAAAGGAATCATCCGAAAGTATTTGCATGGCTTCACGCGTAATTTCCTGGTCGATCTTTCTCCGTTCAATGTTATAGGCGTCAATCTTCTCGCCCATGGTTTTTGCAAATGACGTATCCTCTTCAATCAAAAGTTCAACGGCTTTTCTGCCTGATTCAATCCTGCCGGCAGCATTGATCCTCGGGCCGATACGGAACACAATATCTTCGACTTCTATTTCCTTGTCACGGATCCCTGCCAGGCGGATAATCGATTTCAGGCCTGTCCTGGGATTTTCATTCAGTTGTTTCATCCCGTAATGTGCCAGTATCCTGTTTTCTCCGGTGATCGGAACAATATCCGAAGCAATACTTACCGCCACAAGGTCAAGATACGGTATCAGATTCTCGAACGGGATATTATTGATCCTGGCATAACCCTGCATCAGCTTAAACCCAACGCCACATCCTGAAAGGTTTTTGTCGGGATATTCACATTGGGGCTGTTTGGGATCGAGGATGGCCGATGCTTCGGGGATAATATCTCCGGGCAGATGATGATCACAAATGATGAAATCGATTTTTTTCTTATTGGCATAACTGATCTTATCAACGGCTTTGATCCCGCAGTCAAGGGCAATGACCAGTGAAAAATTGTTCTCTTTGGCCCAGTCAATACCTTTATAAGAGATTCCGTATCCTTCGCTATACCGGTCGGGAATATAAAAATCCATATTGTTATAGAAAGTGCGGAAAAAGGAATAGATCAATGCCACAGATGTGGTACCGTCCACATCATAGTCTCCGTAAACCAGGATTCTTTCATTTTTGTCAATGGCAGTGGTGATCCGGTCGATGGCCCGATTCATATCCTTCATCAGGAAAGGATCATGAATATCCTCCAGGGCAGGGCGGAAAAAGGTTTTCGCCTCATCATAACTGTGGATACCCCGCTGGATAAGCAGCCTGGCCATATGTTCATTCACATGGATGGCTTCGGCAAGCTGTTTTACTTCCTGCGTATCTCCCGCAGGCTTTATATGCCAGTATTTTTCCATACGCTCTCTCTTGCCCGGGTAATCCCGAATACCGCCAGGATATTGTCTTTCAGGATTGTTTTTACCGCTTCCATATCTGCCTCACGGCCCGTTTCCCCGGCAATGGAAGTTACACCTTTATCCGTAAACCCGCAAGGATTTATGTAAGTAAAATAGTGCAAATCCGTATTTACATTGAATGCAAACCCGTGCATGGTCACGCCCCGGCTTACGCGGACGCCTATGGCACAGATCTTCTGCGGTATTTCATTTTTTCCGGTATGCATCCACACGCCGGTGGTTCCATCAAGCCGCTGTGCAGACAACCCCAGCCGGGCAAGCGTCCTGATCACAGATTCCTCGAGCAGGTAAATGTATTTTTTTACGCCGATCCCCAAAATATCCAGGTCGAAAACGGGATATCCGACAATTTGTCCCGGCCCGTGATAGGTAATGTCGCCGCCCCTGTCGATATGATAAAACCCGATTTTTTCACGTTTTAACTGTTCTTCCGGAATCAGCAGGTTATCCTTTTTCCCGCTTTTACCAATCGTATATACATGAGGATGCTCAACAAACAGCAGGTATCCGGCCGTATTTTGTCTGTTCCGGCCGGTGTCAGGGGAAAGCTTACGACGTTGTACCTCTGCCAGCAGCTTTTCCTGGTAATCCCAGGCTTCGCTGTAATCCATCCGGCCCAAATCCCGAAATTCCACCTCACTGTTCATTATTCTCCGGATTTATAGGCTCCGTGCAATACGGCAACGGCATGGATATGTCTTTCAGCATGGTATGAAGAGCGCACCAGCGGACTGCTTTCCACAAACCGGAATCCTTTTTCAAGTCCGAGCTTTTTGTAACTGGCAAATTTTTCCGGCGTCACATACTCCCTTACCGGAAAATGCATCAGGGTTGGTTGAAGATACTGGCCGATAGTAATCACCTGGCACCCGGAAGCAAGCAAGTCGTCCATCGCTTCGCCGACCTCTTCTCCGGTTTCGCCCAAACCAACCATAATGCCGGATTTTGTAATGATTCCCCGTGATGAGATATGGGACAAAACATCAAGACTGCGGGAATAAATATTCTTGTTACGGACTTTTGGTGTGAGACGTTTTACGGTTTCCAGGTTGTGTGAAATCACCTCGGGTCCGGTATCAATCACTTTGTCAATATCCTCCTTCTTACCATTGAAATCAGGGATCAACGTCTCTATGGTAACAACGGGATTAACCTGTTTCACGGTACGAATGGTTTCAGCCCAGAATGATGCGCCGCCATCGGGCAGGTCGTCCCTGTCCACGGAAGTGATGACACAATGTTTCACCTTCATAATCCGGATGGATTCTGCCAGCCGGGCAGGCTCCGTCCGGTCAACGGGGAACGGTTTACCGGTTTTTACGGCACAGAACCTGCACGAACGGGTGCAGATATCTCCAAGGATCATAAAGGTTGCCGTTCCGGCATTCCAGCATTCGCCGATGTTGGGACAATTTCCACTGGTACAAATGGTGTGCAGATGATTCTCTCTCACCAGGTTTTTCACCTTCGAGTAGGTCTCTCCCCGGGGCATTTCCATCCTCATCCAGTCGGGAAGCCGTCTCCTTCGTCCCCTTCGTTCTTCCATAATACCTGCTTTTTCTGAGTGTAAAAATAGGTGAAATTTTCCGATAAACAGGTACTTTCTCCGCAGAAGAGATAAATCCTACGGAAACATTATCTTTGCAAAAATTTCCTTCGATGAATGACATTCAACTATCTGAACAAGAAATTATTAGAAGAAAAGCGCTGAAAGAGTTGCGAAATCTGGGTATTGATCCCTATCCGGCAGAGGAATATCCCGTTACTGTTGACTCTAAAAAGATCCTCGCTGAATATGCGCCGGAAAAAAACAATTTTCAGGAAGTAACCCTGGCGGGCAGGATTATGACCCGCCGGATCATGGGAAATGCTTCGTTTATTGAACTCCAGGACAGCCGGGGCAGGATACAGGCCTATTTTCGACGCGATACGCTTTGCCCGGGTGAAGATAAAACCCTTTACAATACTGTCTTTAAAAAACTGCTCGATATCGGTGATATTATCGGTATTAAGGGAAATGTCTTCAAAACCCGGGTGGGTGAGACAACGGTCAATGTAAAAGAATTTATGCTTTTAAGCAAGTCACTCCGGCCTTTGCCCATTGTCAAGGAAAAGGAAGGAAAAACCTATGATGCCTTTACCGACCCCGAGCAACGGTACCGTAACCGTTCACTCGACCTGATCGTCAATCCGCAGGTAAAAGATATCTTTATGGCCCGCACACGTATTGTCAACACCGTACGGGAGTTTCTCAATGAACGGGGTTATCTCGAAGTGGAGACACCGATTTTGCAGCCCGTTTACGGAGGCGCTGCGGCAAGGCCGTTTAAAACCCACCACCACCGCCTCGATCAGACACTCTTCCTGCGGATTGCCAACGAGCTGTACCTGAAAAGAATTATTGTCGGCGGCTTCGACGGCGTATATGAGTTTGCCAAGGATTTCCGGAACGAAGGCCTCGACCGGTACCACAACCCGGAGTTTACACAGATGGAAATTTATGTGGCCTATAAGGATTATCTATGGATGATGGATCTTTTTGAGGAGATGATTGAAAAAGTAGCGGTTACCCTCCACGGCAGCACTAAGGTAAAAACAGATGATCACGAAATAAACTTCAGCAGACCCTGGAAAAGATATACCATGTTCGAGGCGATCGAAAAATTTACCGGTACGGATATTTCGGGAATGGATGAGGATGCGCTTCGCGCCATGGCTGAAAAGCGGGATATCGAAACTGATGAGAGCATGGGCAAAGGAAAGCTGATTGACGAGATTTTCGGTAAGACGACGGAGCCGAACCTGATCCAGCCGGCCATCATCATGGATTATCCGGTAGAAATGTCTCCGCTGTCGAAAAAACACCGCTCCAAACCAGGGTTGGTGGAACGCTTCGAGGTGATCGTTAACGGGAAGGAACTGTGCAACGCTTTCTCCGAACTAAACGACCCGGTTGACCAGCGCGAGCGGTTTGAGCAGCAGCTCCTGCTCGGTAAGCGGGGAGATGAAGAGGCCATGGTGCTGGACGAAGATTTCCTGAAAGCCCTGGAACTGGGGATGCCCCCGACAGCCGGACTGGGGGTAGGAATCGACAGGCTCACCATGCTGATGACCGGCGCTCATTCGATACAGGATGTCATCTTTTTCCCACAGATGCGTCCCGGGAAAAAAGAAACGGTCGACCCGGATGAGAAATTCAAAAAGATCGGTATCCCCGAAGAGTGGATTACTCCGCTTAAAGTGCTTGGGTATACCACCGTGGAAAAACTGAAAGAAGTGGAAAAACCGGCAAAACTTGCCAACGACCTGAACGGTTACAACAAAAAGAATAAACTGGGACTGAAAGGGCTGAGCCCGGAAACGGTTACCGGATGGTTTAAATAAACGTCCTGAGTTGCCAAAAAATTAAAGAATAAGGGAAAAAGATATAAGGTATTCACTTACCTGACGCATTTGCCCGGTTTATTATCTTTGAGAAAGATTCATTACTCAAAAAACCTGCCGGATGGGAAAAGTCCTGTTCCACGAAAAACAATATTTCCGGCAACCGGCCATCTGGCTGCTTGTTGCGCTTACCGACCTTTTTGTGCTGTACAGCTTAATCTATATTGTGTGGATCGATCCCGGCAAGGAAGACCTTCCCGCCCTGTGGGCCATTGCCGGTTCGCTGTTGCTCTGCGTAGTTATGACCGTTATGTTCATGAAGACTGCATTGGAAACAACCGTAACAACCGATGAAATCTCATACCGCTTTACCTGGTTTCAGCGAAAAACCAGGGTACTCACACCTGCAGAGGTAAGCCGTTGGGAGATCCGTGAAATCAGTCCGGCAAGGGAATTCGGCGGATACGGCGTAAAAAAATCCCGTAAAGACACTTCTTTCCTCGTTTCAGGGAAAAAAGCCGTCATCTTTACCCTCACCGACGGTGAAAAAGTGATCATTGGCACACAAAAACCACAGATGCTGCAAATGGCCCTTTCACAGGTTTTCAAGGCCTCTGAAGAAAATGAAATACATTAACCGTCCCGGCTTTCCCGGAATTGAAACTCCTCACCGCCACAAAGTGATCCCTCCGGGACAAGCAACGGGGATTGCACCCGCAGGATTTAACAAAACATGAAGGAGGCTATGTGCAGGGGAGAGTTTAAGACCATGTCCTTTTCTTTAATGTATTATATTTCTTTATATTAGACATTATTAATTAGGTATTTAATTACCTATTTTAATAGGTAATTTATATAATCTTACAATAACTTTTAAAATTTCAACTATTTTTATTCTGGTTATAATTACCCCGGAAAAAATTACAATAATTGGTTCTTTTTCAGAAAATTTTCGTATTATGCAAGCTTAACTAGCCTTCCATGAATATTTTTAAGCAGGTTATCCGCCTGTTACGTGCCGGGTCCACTACCGACGGGTACTACGAATCGATGAATTATGCCCTGAAGGAACTCAATGATGAGTTTACCATGTTACATTATCCGTTTTTCAGGAACAAAGAAGAGAGTTTTTACCAGTCTCAAATCAACCTTACCGACTTTTGCCTTTGCCAGCTCGATTCCTTAAAGGGCAAGAGAATCCTCGAGATCGGTTGCGGTAACGGGATACAGTCGATGTACATTTGTGAAAAACATCAACCTGCCGAAATGACTGCCATAGACCTGAACGTGGCCAATATCGGTATTGCAGATGAGATCAGAAAATCAAAAGCCATAAACAACCTGACCTTTCAGGTTGATGATGCTCAATCTTTACAGAAAATAAAAAACAATACCTACGACATTGTTATTAACATTGAGAGTGCATTCCATTACGAGAACAAAAACGCTTTTCTGCAGCAAATCAAACGGATTCTGAAACCCGGGGGTCAGTTTTTGATCGCAGATATCCTGACGACAAAAAAACCTGCCACATCCCTGAGAAAGTTCTGGAAAAGGAGGATGATCCTGCATCACTGGAATGAAGAAGAATATGTCCGGGCTTTCCGCAAGGAAAAATTATTCCTGGACAAGCATCACGACATTACAACATCTGTGATTGAAGGGTTCCGTAATTATAAGTCGTGGCTGAAAAATATGCAAAAAAAACCTTTCCTGAACCGGCTGGTTTTAAAACTCTTTTATGTCATCAATATCAGGCTGAATATTTTTTTGCTCCGGACAAAAAGACGTTACCTGGTTTATGTAGGAACCAATCTTTAGTCTTTCATACTCCGAGCCTGTTCTGATATATACAGGGAAGCCACTTCCGGCAAGCCTGTTTCCGAACATGGACAGATTTCCGGTAAAATGCTAATTTTACCCTGCTTAATCACATAATACATATTCTCATGAAAACCCGTCACTATCTGCTCCCGGTTATTGTGGTCCTGTTTATAAGTATGCTCATGGATCCGGTAATGATTTCTGCACAACCTAAACCGGTAAAAAACGGTAAGGCTCGACTGGAACTTTTCCGGCAACACCAGAATATGGCCGGAACATCATCTTTCAAAGATCTTCACTGGTCCTTTCTCGGCCCGACAAATATCAGCGGACGATGTACTGATATTGCGGTTGTCTCCCCCAAGGGTTCGAATTACACCATTTATGCCGGGACTGCATCCGGAGGAGTATGGAAAACCAACAACGAGGGAACGACATGGGAGCCGGTTTTCCGGCAGGCCGCTTCCACATCTACCGGTGATATTGCCCTGGATCCTTCCAACCCGGAGATCCTTTGGGTAGGGACAGGCGAAGCCAACATCTTCAGGAGTTCACAATCGGGGGCAGGCATTTACCTCACCCGTGACGGAGGAGAGACCTGGCAGCACAAAGGGCTTGAAAATACCGGAACCATTGCCCGCATTGTCGTTCATCCTCAAGACGGGAACACCGTTTATGTAGCCGCTTCAGGACACGAATGGACGCCCAACAAAGAACGTGGTGTATTCAAAACCACTGATGGCGGCGCAACCTGGAAGAAAGTATTGTATATCGATGAGTTGACCGGTGCCATTGACCTGGTAATGGATCCCTCGAATCCGGAGGTACTGTATGCTGCCACCTGGCAACGTATACGAAAAAAATGGAATGATCCACGCAATGAAGAGAAATACAAAGGCAGTGGAATCTATAAAACCACCGATGGTGGAAAAACATGGATCCCTGTAAACAACGGACTACCTGAAGCCCGTTTTCGCGGGAGGATCGGGATTGATATTGCCCGCAGTAACCCGAAGGTGTTGTATGCTTTTCTGGATAATTATGAACTCAGCCGGAAATATACCGAAAAGGATGTTACCGATTCGTACGGCCGGCCTGTAGGAGGTGTAATTAAAGGGGCTACTGTTTTCCGTACGGATAACGGAGGAGAACACTGGCAACAGGTGAGCGGTCAGACCGGAGAGATGAAAAAATACATGGAGCATCATTCCGCTACATACGGTTGGGTGTTCGGACAGATTCGTGTCGACCCCAATGACGAAAACACGATCTATACCATGGGCCTGGCACTGAACGTATCTACCGACGGGGGAAAGACGTTTCACAGATTACGCGGAATGCATGGCGACCACCACAGTCTCTGGATAGACCCGGACAATGCAAACTACCTGGTCAACACCAACGACGGAGGCATCTGTATCTCTTATGACAAAGGGAAGAACTGGCGCTCTTTTACCGACAGACTGCCTGTAGCACAATTTTTCGATATTGCCTATGACATGGATACTCCTTTCAGGGTGTACGGTTCGATACAGGATCATGGTAGCATGCGCGGCGTTGTAGACCTGAGCCATGGACGGGACAAGATCCCTGCACAGAAATTCGAATGGGCCCCGGGGGGCGAAGGATCCACCCATGCCATTGATCCGCGAAATCCCGATGTGGTATATGCGGCCAGTTTTTATGGAAGTATCTATCGCAGTGACCTGAGCAAAAAGGGACGTGATGGCAGTAATAACATTAAACCCGTAGTTTATCCGGATGAGCCACCCCTGCGCGGTCAGTGGCTTGCCCCGATAATCCTTTCTCCCCACAATCCCGATATCGTTTATATTGGTTTTCAATATTTATACCGGTCAAAAGATAAGGGAGATACATGGGAAAGGATCAGCCCCGATTTGACCTATAACGATCCGGAAAAAAGCGGAGATATCCCTTACCAGACCATTTTTACCATCAGCGAATCCCCTATAAAAGCGGGGTTGATCTATGCAGGGACTGACGACGGCCGCCTTCATGTGACCCGTAACGGGGGAAAGTCATGGAAGGAAATTACGGCAGGTCTGGCACCGGAAAAGTGGATATCACGTGTTGTGGCTTCACAATACGATTTGCAAACCGTTTATGTCACCCAAAACGGAAAAAGGGATGATGAGGTCGCAGCGTATATCTGGAAATCCGGAGATATGGGAAAAACCTGGAAAGATATCAGCGGGGATATCCCTCTGGGACCGGTAAATGTAATTCGCGAAGATCCTGTTTCCAAAGATATTCTTTATGTGGGTACTGATACAGGCGTTTATGTTACCAAAGACAGAGGTAAAAAATGGGAAGTGCTGGGGGACCTGCCTTCTGTTTATGTTCATGACCTGATCGTTCATCCGCGTGACAATATTATTGTCATTGCCACACATGGCCGTGGTATGTGGGTATTGGATGCCAACAAAGTTAACGGCGGGAAAACGCGGCAAAGATTTTTCAGATAATCAGAAAAATTGATAAGATTAACATTCGGAATTCTCCCGCCACTATTATACTTTTACACCTTTGTTTTAATCGGGAGAACCTGTGAAAAAAAGCATTGCCGTCATCGGGGGAGGAAGCTGGGGTACAGCGCTGGTAAAAGTCCTGCATGAAAACCTGCCGGAAGTATTCTGGTATATGCGCAATCCCGAGCAGGCAGATATTATCCGTAATACGGGCCGTAATCCGCGATACCTCTCTTTTGTTGAAATCGATCCGTCCGGTGTCCGGATTTCTACGGATATGGCTGAAACGGTCCGCCATACGGACATGATCCTGCTTGCCATCCCCTCTGCATTTATTGCAGGCGCCATGGGAAAAGCCCGGCCTGATTTTACCGGGAAGATTTTACTCTCGGCGGTAAAAGGACTGGTTCCGGGACACAATCTGATTATGGCGGATTTTCTCCAACGTCAATACCGGGTTCCATCCGAAGATATCATTATCATTACAGGGCCAAGCCATTCCGAGGAAGTCGGTATGGAACGGCTCACCTATCTTACATTTGCCGGAAAAGATCAATCAAAAACCAGCGAGATATCTTCACTGTTCAAACGACATTATCTGAAACCGGTGGTTTCTGACGACATATACGGGACAGAATATGCTGCCGTCCTGAAAAATATTTTTGCCATCGCCGCAGGGATAGCTCATGGGTTGGGCTACGGTGACAATTTCCTTGCTGTCCTGATTGCCAATGCCGCACAGGAAATGAAAGCGTTTATAGATACGGTCCATCCCATCGACAGGGATATCAAAAGTTCGGCATATCTTGGCGACCTCCTGGTAACGGCTTACTCCCAGTTCAGCCGGAATCGAACCTTAGGAACAATGATTGGCAAAGGATACCGTGTACAAAGTGCCTTGCTTGAACTGAACCAGGTTGCCGAGGGGTACTATGCTTCCGAAGGCATTCACAATATCCTCCATTCGGTTCCATTGTCTCTCCCGATTGTTGAATCTGTGTACCGTATTCTTTATGAAGGCATCTCTCCCGTAATTGAATTTAAATTATTGAGTGAACATTTAAAATAAACGATTATGTCACATTTCTCATTAGATATCGAAAATATCTATCCCTTCATTCCCCAACAGAGTATCGGGGAGATGGCGGATAAAACAAATAAAGCCCTGGAACAGATACATGCAAAAACCGGTCCGGGAGATGATTTTCTGGGGTGGGTGGATCTTCCCGGTCAGATTTCTGACAAGGATATCTCTCAAATCCTTGAGACAGCAAATAGAATGGGGAACCTGGCTGACACGTTTGTTATAACCGGGATCGGGGGATCATACCTGGGAGCCAGGGCCGTTATCGAAGCACTTTCGCCCTATTTTCCTTCCCGTGACCATAAATCGCCGGAGATCATCTATGCCGGTCATCACCTTTCAGGAGATTATCTGGCTGAATTACTATCCTATCTGGAGGGGAAAAATTTCGGGATTGTGGTTATTTCCAAATCGGGAACAACCACCGAACCGGCTGTGACTTTCCGGTTTCTGAAAAACCTGCTGGAAAAACAGGTGGGAGCCGACGGTGCCGCACGACGGATCATTGCCATAACAGATGCCCACAAAGGAGCTTTACGAACACTGGCCGGGAGAGAAGGTTATCAGTGCTTTGTCATTCCGGATAATGTCGGAGGCAGGTATTCCGTACTTACCCCTGTTGGTCTGATCCCCATTGCATTGGCCGGACTTCCGGTTGAAGAGCTTGTTGCCGGGGCATGCGAAATGGAAGAAGAAGCATCCTTACCGTTTAATCAAAACGCCTCCGCCAGGTATGCTGCTGCACGTTATCTGCTGTACCGGGAAGGGAAAAAAGTTGAGATCCTGGCCAATTACGAACCCCGGCTCCATTTCTTTTCCGAGTGGTGGAAACAACTTTTCGGCGAGAGTGAAGGAAAAGATCATAAAGGTATCTTTCCCGCCAGTATTGAACTGACGACTGACCTGCACTCTCTGGGTCAATATATCCAGGATGGGGAGCGACATTTATTCGAAACGGTAATTTCGATAAAAAACCCGGTTCACCATCCGGTAATTCCTGAAGTCCCTGAAAACCTGGACAACCTGAACTATATTGCCGGAAAGGAACTGGATTTTGTTAACAAGCAAGCCGAACTGGGAACCCGTATGGCCCATGTTGACGGCGGAGTACCCAATATCAGGATAGAAATTGACCGGGCAGATGCACAACATCTTGGACAATTGATTTACTTTTTTGAAAAAGCCTGTGCCATCAGCGGATATTTACTGGGTATAAATCCTTTCAACCAGCCCGGGGTAGAAGCATACAAGCGGAACATGTTTATGCTTCTCGGAAAGCCGGGATATGAAGGTAAAAAATAGGGAAAACCGAAACCCTTACTGATAAAGAACTTGTCTTTAACGGAACGGAACCGGTCAGGCTGTTGGGGATATACAAGGTATCCCTTTGGTAGGTAAAATAGTATGTTACCGTGCCTTACCGAACCATTCAGCCCTGTATGTAAAAATCATTATCTTTGCCCCCTTTAGCAGGGAAGATGGGATCACTTTCAGACAGATGGAAAGGTTATGTACTGGCTTTCGTAGCTACCCTGGCTATGGCGAATGTTTATCTTTTCAGTAAAGCCGCACTTAACCTTGTCAGTCTTTTTCAATTCGGTACTTATTGGTATGGATTTGCCATTCTGTTGAATCTCATATACCTGATAATTACCGGCAGGATAAAATCGGTTACTACCATTACCCGCCGTTCACTTCCTGTTTTATTCCTGATCGGTATTCTTGAGATGATTGGTACAGCCTTATTCTTTATGGCCATACATACGGTGGAAAATCCTGCGGTGGTATCCTTCCTGGCCAATTTGACTCCATTGCTGGTAACCTTACTGGGCATTTCTTTTTTACACGAGCGCTTTAACCGTATTGAGGTCATCGGGATCATCCTCACCATAGGCGGAGCATTTATCCTGAGTTATCAGCCGGGGAATACGGGGCGCCTGTTTATCCAGGGCTCCGGTTATGTTCTGATCTCTGCAGTACTATTCTCGATATCCCTGACACTGGCAAAGAAAAATATTGTTTCGTATGATGCCGGTGTCCTTTCCATGAACCGCGTCATATTCCTTTTTCTGTTTATGTTGACAGGCCTGCTTATTACAGGTCAAAGCCCGGTTATACCCTCCCGGGCATTATTGAACATTTCACTGGGCTCATTTCTAGGGCCTTTCCTGACTGCTCTGGTACAATACACTTCACTTCGTTATATTGAAGCTTCCCGGTCCATGCTTATACAAAGTTCGAAAGGGATATTTGTCCTCCTGGGTGCTATGGTAATTTTCCATATTTTACCGGGTAGCTTTCAGGTGATCGGGGGCCTGCTGACAATCACCGGGGTTCTGCTTATCACTCTCGGGAAACAGGGTGGCATTTTTCTGGCGGGAAAAATCAGAAAATATGACAAGCACGGGGAAGGAAAAGCTTCCCTTTCTGTCAGCCTGTTAAACAGCAAAAAAGCAGGATAACCTGCCTTTTCAGAATCATTCCCCCGTTTGTAATTTTTGTTTTTCCAGCCAATCATCGAGAATGGTTTCCAACGTTGGGTAGCCAATCTCCTGTAAATCGTAATAAACCCTTGTAGTGGGTTTATTGATTTTAATAATCCGGTTCAGGTCGATGGGTGTACCGATGACAACAGCATCACAATCGGTATTGTTAATGGTTTTCTCCATGTCGTGAAGTTGTTCAGCACCATATCCCATAGCCGGCAGCAGGATACCGATCTCCGGATAGATTCCGAACGTGTCTTTCAGTTTTCCTACCGTAAAAGGTCTCGGGTCGACAAGCGCTGCAGCACCATATTTCCGGGCAGCAACCGTGCCGGCGCCCAGTTTCATACCACCATGAGTAAGGGTAGGACCGTCCTCAATAACCAACACTTTTTTACCATGGATAACCGACGGGTCATCCACACGTATCGGAGATGCAGCATCCACAACCACGGCTCCCGGAACCAGTTCTTCAATATTGTTTCTTATCGTCTGGATGTCTTCGGGTGCAGCCGTATCGATCTTATTGATAACAGCAACATCAGCCATTCGCAGAGTAACCTCGCCCGGATAATACGATTTTTCATGTCCCGCCCGGAAAGGATCAACAACGGTGATGTTCAGGTCGGGTTTATAGAAAGGAAAATCGTTATTTCCGCCATCCCATAAGATAATATCACATCCATCCGGATCCTGTTCGGCAGCCCGCAGGATTGCTTCATAATCCACACCGGCATAAATAACATTTCCCCTTACAATATGGGGTTCATATTCTTCCATCTCTTCAACAGTACATTTATTTTTTTTCAGGTCATCCAGTGTGGCATACCGCTGTACTTTCTGGGCTACCAAATCACCATAAGGCATGGGATGCCTGACCGCTATCACTTTGAGTCCTCTTTTCATAAGGATTTCGATAACCCTTCTTGAAGTCTGGCTTTTACCACATCCTGTCCGTACCGCTCCGACCGCGATGACCGGTTTTTTACTTTTAATCATCGTTTCTCCGGGCCCGAGCAGGATAAAGTTTGCGCCGTTGGCATTCACTATCGCACTGACAGCCATAACTTTATTATAAGGGATATCACTATAGGAAAATACACAGTCCCGTGCATCGAGTTCACGGATAAGCTGAGGAAGTTTCTCCTCGTCATAGATGGGTATTCCGTCGGGATAAAGATTGCCCGCAAGTTCGGCAGGATATTTCCGGCCATCAATATCCGGTATCTGGGCAGCCGTGAAGGCCACAACCTCATATTGTTCATTATTACGATAAAAAGTGTTGAAATTATGAAAGTCCCTGCCTGCGGCACCGAGGATGATCACTTTACGTCTGTCCATCATTTTATCTGTTTTTAAGGAGTTTAACAAATGTATTGGAAACAAATGTACATTTTTATGCAAAATTTTAAAATGACGGTTTTCTCCTGTATTTTTATTCCGGCCTCATTTTACAAATGATCCTACTGATATACAATATGCTATTAAACATTTTAAAATTAATTTACGGATCGTACCGTAAATAAACCATTTTGGTATAATTTTCGTTCAACATACAGATGTATATAAACGGTCTGTTCTGATGAATTTCCTTGCCCATACATTTCTTTCGGGAGATAATGTAAACATCATTATCGGAAATTTTATTGGTGATTTTGTTAAGGGCAGGACATACATGGACTATCCTGAAGAGATCAGGTACGGGATTCTGCTACACCGGTATATTGATTCGTTCACAGACAACCATCCTGTTGTACAGAAAAGCAAAAGCCGTTTTGCTCCTTATTATCATAAATATGCAGGGGTTATTGTAGATATTCTCTATGATCATTTTCTTTCTGCCAACTGGGATATTATTTCAGTAATTCCATTACCTGAAATGACCAAGCAAACATATGACATCCTGCATGAAAATTATGATATTCTTCCTCCCGGAGCCCAACGGATTGTTCCATCCTTTATTTTTCATCGTTGGCTGGAGGCCTATAATACTATCGAAGGGTTTGAACTTGTGCTGGACAGGATGAGTGTCCGGACGTCATTGCCTGATAAAACAAAAGAGGCAATGCAAACCCTAAAGGATCATCACACGGATTTTTATCAGGAGTTTTTTAGCTTCTTCCCCGATATAGTAACCTATATTACCGGATCTTTTGGTATTTCATTACCACTGGCTCCCTCTTTTATTACAAAAGCAGGGTAAAAAAAAATCAGAAAATGGTTTCCAGCCGGCTTGCATCCAGGCGTAAAAAAATAAATAACAATATGGTAAAAGCCCACAGTGATGACCCTCCATAGCTAAAGAAAGGCAGCGGAATACCAATAACAGGCATCAGTCCTATTGTCATGCCTATATTTACCGTAAAATGAAAAGCCAGGAGTGAAAAAACAGCGTAGCCGTAAATCCGGCTGAAAATCGATTTTTGCCGTTCGGCAAGATAAAGGATACGGAGTAAAAACAAGACATATAACGTGATAATCAATGTCGTTCCGACAAATCCCCATTCCTCTCCAACCGTACAGAAAATAAAATCAGTACTTTGTTCGGGGACAAAATTAAATTTCGTCTGTGTTCCTTTTAAAAATCCTTTCCCGGTAAAACCTCCCGAACCAATAGCTATTTTTGACTGATTCACATTATACCCGCTTCCATACGGATCCGACTCAAGTCCCAGCAAAATATTGATTCTTTTCTGTTGATGTTCTTCCAATATATTGTTGAATACATAGTCCACAGAGAACGTTAAGGTCACCGTTCCCAGTAACAGGGAATAGATAATGGCCGATTTGCGCAACTTATAACGATAAAGGAAGGGAGCGAAGGCCACTCCGCTTACTATAATGGTCAGAAAGGCAATGGTATTTACCGTCCAGTTGCGATGTAAGAAATAAGACAGGACAACAAATACGCTTCCGGTAAGAATAAACAGAAACGATCCGGTAAGCGTATATTTTTTTTGTTCTCCCGTAAAAAAGTGGACGATCAGTGTAATGATCACTAAACCTGCCATGATAATCATTTGATTCACCATAAGGGTGAGAATAAATAAAATGGCAAACACCAGGGCCAGAAGAAAAACCCATCCCGGCAAGCCGGCACGATAGAGCAGGACAAAAAATGCCGTATATACCAGTGTTGATCCGGTATCAGGCTGCATCAGAATCAATAATGCCGGCAGGAGTATAATAATCAGGGTATTGATGATCACCCTGATCTGTCCGATAGATTTGGAATACCGTGCCATATATTTGGCAAGTACCAACGCCGTAGCCACCTTGGCAAATTCTCCGGGTTGCAGGCGCAAACTACCTAATACAAACCATGATTTCGACCCATGAATTTCTTTCCCCAGAATTAATACAAGTATTAAGGAGAGTATGGAAAGTAAGTATATCGGCCAGGAAAAATAATAATAGAACCGGGTGTCCAGGAGAAAAACGACAAAAGCCAGTATCAACGCAGCTATGATCCATACAAATTGCTTTCCATAACGTTGCGAAAAATCGAGGAAACCGGGATGACTCCCCTGAAATGCCGAAGAATAAACATTGATCCATCCAAGTCCGACAAGAATCAGGTAAAGCACAATGGTTGTCCAGTCAGTATAAGCCAACAGATTACTTTTCCTTCTCTCCATGTATCAGGTCAGTTTTTAAGATATAATCTTCGAGCCATTTTCTTTCGACAACACCTTTCAGGTATTGCTCGATCATCAGGCTGGCAATGGGTGCCGCATATGTTGATCCGAAACCCCCATTCTCAACATAAACTGAAATAGCAATTTTGGGATTGTCGCGGGGGGCAAAAGCCATAAAGATAGAATGATCCTTTCCATGCGGATTTTGTGCTGTTCCGGTCTTTCCACACACACGAATGTCAGGAATCCGGGCAATACGTGCTGTACTGCCCGTACCGGGTTCACCATTGACGACCAGATCCATGCCTTTAACGACCGTTTCAAAATAGGTTGAATCAATTTTAATATGATGTTGAATGTTAAAAGTTTCATCGGGAAAGCCATCACCCTCAATTTCCCTGATCACATGCGGGGTACGATACCAACCTCTGTTGGCAATTATGGCAGAAAGATTGGCCATTTGCAACGGTGTAAACCCCAGCTCTCCCTGTCCGATGGCCAGTGAAATCAGGGTTAGTGAACTCCAGTGATTTTTACCATAATACCGGTCGTAATAATCCGTTGAAGGAAGGTATCCCTTTAACTCATTAGGTACGTCAATGCCCAGGGTATTACCAAACCCAAACTGATGGAGGTAGTCAATCCATCGATTAAAATTTTCATATATCGTAGGGAATGCAGGATTATCAAGAATGTTACGAAAGACATTACAAAAATAGGCATTACAAGAATTCTGAATAGCTCCGATAAGGTCAAGCGGGGACCGGTGAATATGGCAACCGACGTAAATGCCCCCGGCACCATATCCGGGTCCGCAAGAATATTTATAATAGGGAAATAACACTTTTTCCTGTAATGCTATCAGCGCGTCGACCACTTTAAATGTTGATCCCGGGGGATAACTGGCCATTACGGCGCGGTTAAAAAGCGGTTTCAATGTATCGGAGGACAGAACGGGAAAGTTAACCGACCGGGCTCTGCCAATTAGCAAATCCGGAGCATAAGCAGGTGCCGAAACCATACAGAGCACTTCACCTGTTTCCGGTTCAATAGCAACGATACTGCCTGTTTTGTTTTGCATCAGTTTTTCACCGTATTGCTGCAGGCGGACATCAAACGAGCCGATGAGGTTTTTCCCAATAACGGCTGATGTATCATACCTGCCATTCTGGTACGAACCTTTAATCCTGTTGTGCACATCCACCATGAATATTTTCACGCCTTTCCGGCCGCGAAGGGCTTCTTCATAGGAACGCTCAATCCCGCTGATCCCAATATAATCACCAAGCTGGTAGTAGGGATTTTTTTTAATCGTTTTCTCGTTGACTTCACCAACATACCCAAGCATGTGCGCTCCGGCAGAAACGATATAACTCCGTACCGTACGGGGTTGAAAATAAAAACCGGGAAACTGATATAGTTTTTCTTCAATACGGGCAGCCATAGTCGCCGGGAGTTGTTTCATAAATACCGATGGCCTGTAAAAAGAAAAATGTCGGGCTTCCTTCAACCTCTTTATGAATTCTTCACGGGAAAGCTGAAGCTCTTCACAAAGCTGCAAAGTATCAAAGGATTCCATCTGTCCCGGGATTACCATAAGATCATAAACGGCCTGGTTGGCCACAACCAGCTTGTGGTTACGGTCGTATATCAGTCCACGTGAAGGGTATTGTGTTACATACCTGAGCACGTTATTGCTGGCACTAAGACGGTAGGAAGGGTCGACAACCTGAATAATAAATAACTTAACGAGATAAATCAGCGCAATCAGGATAAGAACAGCCCCCACAAAAAAACTTCTGTTTTTGTAAACATCCAGATCACTCATTTTCTGTCTCGTTTCAAATCATTCGGGGAACCCGGATAAAATTAATAAAAAAACCACTTGCCGGAGATAGCCCAAACAGAATAGCCATTAAAATTGAGAAGGCTGAGGACAGACCCTGTTAAAGATTATCATTTACGATACATAAAATACTGACTTAAAACAATAAGTGTAACACTAAACAGTGTACTGAGCAATACCCTCAGGAAGGTTGAAAAGAAATGATGGAAACTGAAAGCTTCGAAATAAAATAAGAAAAGATGATGAAAAAAGACAAGAATAAAAGTGTATTTTAAAAACCAGGTAAGACCAAAATAATATATACGGGGGTATGTGTTGGATCCATATCCGTCGCGAGGAGCTACAACTTTGAGAATCAGGGGACGCAGAAATGCTAAGAAAACCGTAGCTGCCGTATGTATCCCATATGTGTGTTCAAACAAATCAACGGTAAAGCCAAGTATAAAACCTAATATAAGGACCAACCATCCGGGAGTCTCAAAAGGGAGTAACAGCAGAAAAAGAACATACATAAAAGGGATCGCATAATGGCTTAATTGAATATTATCCAGGATAATTACCTGGATCAGGATCAGTACGACAAAACGGGCAATATTTCTGAGTATCAGATTAATCATGAAACCGGTTTTCAAGATTTCTTTGCTCTTCCTTTTTCAGGTTCCCGATAACATCAACATATACAAGATGTTTAAAGTCCGTAAATAAACGGATACTGGCTGTATAAAAACTGGCATCACGCAGCTCAGCTTTTTCAACGACACCAATGGGTATCCCTTCGGGAAAGATCGCAGAATAGCCACTGGTAATCACCGTATCTCCCGGATGAATATCAACGTGGTGAGGAATTTCTGTCAGCTGAGCATGCAGATAATCCACTCCGTCCCAGGATAACGAGCCGAAATAATTATTTTTTTTCAGGCGGGCACTGAGATGGAAATTTTTATTCAGTAACGACATTACCGAAGTAAAGTTTTGGGATACCCCGACCGTAATTCCTACGACCCCTTCTGTTGAGATCACGCCCATTTCCGGTCGCATGCCCTGTTCCCGGCCTTTATCCAGGGTAAGAAAATTATACATATTATGAATACTGTTATTTACAACCCGGGCAGAAGTAAAAAAATATTTTTGACGATATAAAGTATCCTCCTCACTAAAGAAGAATAACTCATCAGAGCGATACACGCGCTGCAACTGGTTTTTCAGGGCAGCATTTTCGAAAGCCAGTTTCCGGTTGGTTTCAACCAGAGAAAAGTAGTCGGTAAAGGCACTGATTTTTTCATTAAAGTATCCTGATATGTTTTCTGTAAATTTTACAAAAGCAGCCTGTTGAAACTTATTGTACCGGAACCCTATGGTCACGGCAATGATTTCCAGTGTAAGGAACACCAGAAAAAAATGATAACGATATAAGAATCTTAACAGGGTTCTCATGGTTCATACTTCCGGAGATTATCGCATCAGGAAAGAGAACTTATCAACATTTTTCAGCGCAATTCCGGTTCCCCTGGCAACCGCATGGAGGGGGTCTTCTGCAATATGAAAAGGGATATTTATTTTATCTGTCAATCTTCGATCCAGTCCGCGCAATAACGCTCCGCCACCGGCCAGGTAAATACCATTGGAAACGATATCGGCATAGAGTTCCGGAGGGGTTTGTTCCAAAACGCCAAGGATAGCCGTTTCCACTTTTGAAATGGATTTATCCAGACAATGGGCAATTTCCTGATATGAAACCGGAACTTCAATAGGTAAAGCCGTCATAAGATTCGGACCGCGAACAATATAATCCTGAGGTGGTTCATCCAGGTCGGGCAGTGCTGATCCTACATTTATTTTGATATCCTCGGCGGTACGTTCTCCTACTTTAATATTATGCTGATGACGCATATAGGCCTGAATATCGGCGGTAAAACCATCACCGGCAATCCGGATCGATTTGTTGGTAACAATACCACCGAGAGCAATCACGGCAATTTCCGTTGTTCCTCCACCGACGTCAACGACCATGCTTCCGACAGGCGCTTCAACATCGATACCAATACCGATGGCGGCAGCCATGGGCTCATATATCATATAAACATCCCGTCCACCGGCGTGTTCTGAAGAATCGCGAACGGCACGGACCTCAACCTCGGTGCTACCCGAAGGAATACACACCACCATACGCAATGCCGGGTTAAAAAGACGGGGTTTCTGGTTTATCATTTTGATCATTCCCCGGATCATTTGCTCGGCAGCATCAAAATCCGCAATTACGCCATCTCTGAGTGGTCGGATCGTTTTAATGTTTTCATGAGTCTTGCCATGCATTTGCCGGGCTCTTTCACCAATGGCAATCAGTTTCCCGGTAGCTTTATCAATCGCTACAATGGATGGTTCATCCACAACAATTTTATCATTGTGAATAATAATGGTATTGGCAGTTCCCAGGTCAATGGCAATCTCTTGTGTCAGAAATGAAAATAAGCCCATAATTTACTTCCCATCTGTTAAAATTATCAATGTTTAAAATGTCTTATACCGGTAAAAACCATGGACATATTATGGTTGTCACAATAATCAATGGATTCCTGGTCACGAACAGACCCTCCCGGTTGAATAACTGTTGTTATACCGGCTTTGTCAGCCAGCTCAACCGAATCGGCAAAAGGGAAAAAGGCATCCGATGCCATCACGGCACCATGAAGATCAAGGTTAAAACTGTCTGCTTTGGCGATGGCTTGTTTTAATGCATCGACACGCGAGGTCTGGCCAATGCCATTACCCACAAGCTGTTGATTTTTAACCAGGACAATAGCGTTTGATTTGGAATGCTTGACAACCTTGTTGGCAAAGAGCAAATCCCGGATTTCTGCTTCGGAAGGTTGCCGTTTTGTAACGGTTTTCAGATCTGATGATGCTTCGACCTTCGAATCCCGTTCCTGAACAAGAACACCGTTAAGGGCACTCTTTTCAATCAACGATTGAAACCCGAAAGATTTTCGGATCAGGATGATTCTGTTTTTCTTTTGTTCCAGAATCTTAAGTGCTTCATCAGTATATCCCGGGGCAATGATCACCTCAAAAAAGATTTTGTTGATCCCCTCGGCGGTTTCGGCGTTTACCTCAACATTTGTAGAAAGAATTCCACCAAAAGCAGATACGGGATCGCCTGCCAGCGCATCTGTCCATGCCTCAATAAGTTTTTCCCGGGCAGCAATACCACAGGCATTGTTATGTTTGAGCACAGCAAAAACCGTCTCGTTAAATTCGGCAACCAGGGATTCTGCAGCATCTATATCCAGCAGATTATTATAAGATATTTCTTTACCGTGAAGCTGTGTATAAAGGCTTTCAAAATCGCCGTAAAAATATCCCTGTTGATGGGGGTTTTCACCATACCGTAATTTTTTCCCTCCTGAAAAACTATCTTTCCAGGCAAAAACAAGATTTTCCCTGTTCAGCCAGTTAAAAACCAGTGTATCATAATGTGAACTGATATGGAAAGCTTCGGCAGCAAAAATTTTCCTTTCCTCAAGGGAGGTTTGTGGCCCTTTCTTTTCCAATATACGGAGGAATTTCCGATATTGACCCTGATTGGAAATCACAAGGAGGTCGTAGTAATTTTTTGCAGCAGCCCTGATCAGGGAAATCCCTCCGATATCAATTTTTTCGATGGCCTCTTCATCTGAAGCACCTGAAGCAACGGTTTGTCCGAAGGGATAAAGATCAACCATAACCATGTCAATCTGTGGAATATCGTATTTGACCAGGTCCTCCCGGTCCTGAGCCAATGTTTGTCGTGCCAGGATGCCTCCGAAAACCTTGGGATGAAGTGTTTTAACCCGTCCCCCCAAAATGGAAGGATACGATGTAATGCTTTCAACCGTAGTTACAGGGATATTCTGTTCCCGAATAAAAGCAGCCGTACCACCTGTCGAATAAATGGTTATACCATGCTCATGCAGCTTTTTCACAACCGGAGCAAGACCGTCTTTGTGATAAACCGAAATCAGAGCAGATTGAATTTGTTTTTCCATATAAATAATACCTATATGTATGCCTTATTTTTTGCCGGTAATGGTACTCATGTCTTTCAGCTTTTCCATACCCTTTACCTCACTTTTGGAACAACCCCTGCTTAAGTCATTTATATTTAGGTATGTACGGCTAATATTCACCGGAAATTATTTGGCCGTAAAAATAGGGAAATTTATCCATACATCATGATCTAATCACAATATTTTCAAGGAAAAAAGGTTTAATCCCACGGGAGGACAGGGATTGGAATACCGGTTACCGGAGAAAAGAAAGATCAGTATTAATTTACCGGTATATAATCTTGTCCTGACCAAGGGATTTATGTAACTTTCCGCCTGAAAAAATACTGAGATGATGTTTTTCCGGATTTTAAAAGAGAGTATTCTTTTTGCGGTTCATTCGGTTACCGTAAACAAACTCCGTACCCTGCTTACGTTGCTTGGAATCACGATTGGGATTTTTGCCATCATATCGGTTTTTACCGTACTCGACTGGATGGAAAAATCGGTGCGGGACAGTATTTCCTCACTGGGAGAGAACACCATCTACATTCAGAAATGGCCATGGTCCTTTGATCCGAACATCAAATGGTGGGAAATTATCAAACGGCCGGTACCCACACTCGAAGAGTATGAGAAATTAAAAAAACGTTCAAGGAAAGCCGAAGCTATGGCTTTTGTTATTTCATCCCCTGTCACCGTAAAATATCTTTCCAACTCGGCAGAAAACATTTCATTTCTGAGTGCCACAAACGACTTCAGTAAAGTCCGTTCGTTTGAGATAGCTAAAGGAAGATATTTTTCCGATTTTGAAGCGAAAAGCGGAAAAAACAGGGCACTTATCGGAGCTGACCTGGCGAAAGAGTTGTTTGATAATGTTGATCCCTTAGGAAAGAAAATTACGATTCGCGGAAGGAAACTTACCGTAATAGGTATATTTAAAAAAGAAGGAGCCGGCGGTCTCGGAGATGAAGGACTCGACAAGGTCGTATTTGTTCCGGTAAATTATGTACGGAATGTAATCAATATCCGTAGTGAATCATTGAATCCATTTATTATGGTCCGGGGAAAAGAAGGGGTAAGTGTTACGGAACTTAAAGATGAGATGACCGGCCTGATGAGAAGCATTCGGAAATTGAGACCTTCGGCCGGGAATACATTCTCCCTCAACCAGGCAAGTATGCTTACGCAGGGGATCAATGCCATATTTAAAGGGATCAATCTTGGGGGATGGATTATCGGGGGATTTTCCATTCTGGTCGGTGGATTTGGTATTGCCAATATCATGTTTGTCTCTGTAAAAGAACGAACAAATATCATCGGCGTTCAGAAAGCATTGGGAGCCAAAAATAATTTTATCCTGCAACAGTTCCTTTATGAGTCGATTATTCTCTCGATTATGGGAGGAATACTTGGCCTGGGCCTTGTTTTTTCCGGCACCCTGGTTATCAACAGGATAGCAGATATGAATATCAGCCTGACCCTGGGAAATATCATGCTGGGACTTACCATTTCGGCTATCATTGGTGTTGTTTCAGGTTATGCTCCGGCATTTTCAGCTTCACGGTTAAATCCCGTCGAAGCCATCGGTACAACTTTTTAATCTTTCCCGAGTTCCGAACACAACGCAATAAAATCCGCTACTGACATTTGTTCAGGCCTTCGCCGGAGAAATTCCGGATGCATTTGCACCTGCCGGGCCATAATTCCCATGGAATTCCTTAACATTTTCCTCCGCTGTCCGAAAACCTTTTTAATGATCTGATGATACAGGATTTCGTCGCAGGGAAGTTCTTCCCGGTCATTGCGGGTAAGGCGGATAACCGCCGATTTCACCTTAGGCCGTGGATAAAAAACATGCTCACTAACCGTAAAGAGGTATTCAGTCCGGTAATAAGTCTGAAGCAACACACTAAGCAAACCATACGACTTTTTCCCATGAGGGCTGCAAATCCGTTCTGCCACTTCCTTCTGAATCATAAAAACGGCCTGGTCAATCTGATCCTTAAAATCCAGTAGCCGGAAAAAGATCGGACTCGTGATGTGATAAGGCAGGTTGCCTGTAAGTAAGGTATGAGGAATCAGAATTTTTTCCATCGGAAAAGTAAGAATATCCGCATGAATTATTCGTTTCTTAAGCCGGGGAAACTGCTCATTTAACTTTTGAACCGACCCGTTATCGATCTCTACCAGATACAATCTTTCGAAATAATGTTCTGCAAGAAATTTCGTCAACATGCCATGTCCGGATCCTATTTCCACAACACGAGCTGCATCAATACAGGTTAACGATGCGGTAATTTTGCGCGCAATATTCGGATCGGTAAGATAATTCTGGCTAAGAGATTTTTTAGGCTCCATGAATGCTTAACGGTTTATATCCCAAAGATCGTAAAAATAAGGTCACTTTTGTCTCCGAAGGTAAAAACCGGGCTGTATAAATTCATAATCTTACCTATCTTTGCCGGTAAAATTTCTTCATGCATACTTTTGACTTTGACCGCATTATTGATCGTTCCGGAACACACACTATTAAGTATGACCGCCGTAAAGAACTTTTCGGAGCGGAGAATATTTTACCCATGTGGGTAGCAGACATGGATTTCTCCGTACCCCCACCGGTAAGCGAAGCCATCAGAAAAAGAAGTGAACATCCTGTTTATGGGTACACTATGCGTCCGCCGGTTTATTTTGAAACCATTGTGGCCTGGCTGAAAAAACGTCATGGCTGGGAAATTGAAACCGACTGGATCCATTATAGTCCGGGCGTTGTGCCGGCACTCAATATCCTGATACAGGAATTCAGCCAGCCCGGTGACGGCGTTATCCTGCAGTCACCTGTTTACCATCCGTTTTTTCATGCTATTCGAAACAATAACCGCCGGTTGCTGAATAACCGTTTGGTTGAAAAGAATAATAAATACACGATTGATTTTGACGATCTTTCCCGCAAGGCAAAAGAAGCAAAAATCCTGTTACTCAGTCATCCTCATAATCCGGTCGGGAGATCATGGACCCGGGAAGAACTTCTGAAACTCGGTGAAATATGCCTTGAAAACAATGTCCTCATCGTTTCGGATGAGATCCATGCCGATCTGACCATGCCGGGATATAAACATATACCACTGGCCGCCATGTCCCCCGAACTGGCTGAAGCCACTGTTACCTGCATTGCCCCGAGTAAAACATTCAACCTGGCCGGGCTGAGTACTTCGTCGGTTATTATTAAAAACGAACATAAAAAGAAACGATTCAAGGCTTTTATAGAGCGTCTCCATCTGAACATGGGCAACCTGTTTGGGATGATCGCTTCCACTGCGGCATACGGTGAAGGAGAACCCTGGCTGGATGCATTACTCAGGTATTTGCAGGAAAACATATGTTTTGTCACGGAATTCCTGGAAAATGAGATTCCCCGGGTAAGAATTTCTCCTGTTGAAGCCACCTACCTCCTCTGGTTGGATTTCAGAGAACTGAACATGACAACCGGAGAACTGAATTCGATGTTAACCCGTAAAGCTAAACTCGGTCTGAATGATGGAACAATATTCGGTCAGGGGGGAGTTGGTTTCCAGCGTATGAATGTTGCCTGTCCCAAAAGTATCGTTGAACAGGCTATGGAAAACCTGAAAAAAGCAATACAATAACACCATGAAAATAGCTGATCAATCTGTTGCTGAAGTAACCCTGATCCTCGAGGACGGTACCCGGGTCACAGGGAAATCTTTTGGCTATGAATCTCCGGTTTCCGGCGAGGTGGTTTTTAACACGGCCATGACCGGATATCCCGAAAGCCTGACCGATCCCTCATATAAAGGACAGATTCTTGTCCTGACCTATCCGCTGGTTGGAAATTACGGGGCCCCCAAGGAGGAGATGGAAAATGAGTTGTTGCGGTTTCAGGAATCCAACAAGATACATATCACCGCGCTGGTAGTTTCCGATTACTCATTTCATTACAGCCACTGGAATGCAAAGGACAGCCTTGGTCAATGGTTGAAAGAAAATAAAATTCCCGGCATATACGGTGTTGATACCCGTGCACTGACAAAAAAGCTTCGTGAAAAGGGGACCATGCTTGGCAAAATCATTTTCGGGCAGGATGATATCCCCTTTTATGATCCGTCAAAAGAAAATCTGGTAGCCCAGGTAAGCACACGGGAAGTACAAACTTACGGTAATGGCAAGTACAGGATCCTCCTGGTTGATTGTGGCGTCAAGTATAATATCATCCGTTACCTGTTGCAGAGAGATACCACGGTTATTCGTGTTCCATGGGATTATTCGCTGAAAGATACAGATTATGACGGGTTGTTTATTTCAAACGGGCCGGGAGATCCGAAACTTTGCAACCTTACCATTGAAAATCTAAAGAACCAGATGTCTGATGACGATCGTCCTGTTTTTGGTATCTGTCTCGGTAATCAGCTTATGGCCCTGGCTTCCGGCGCAGATACCTACAAATTGAAATACGGACACCGCAGTCATAACCAACCCGTTTTACAGGCAGACACAAACAAGGCATACATCACTTCACAGAATCATGGTTATGCGGTAGACAACAAAACATTATCAGCCGAGTGGAAGCCGTTGTTTATCAATATTAATGACGGGACAAACGAAGGGATGATCCATACTTCACGTCCGTTTTTTTCAACCCAGTTTCATCCAGAAGCTTCAGGAGGTCCGACGGATACAGCCTTTCTTTTCGACGAATTTATCGGGAAAATAAAAATCCATAAAGGGGAATAATATTCCGGGTTTCATTTATTCCCTGATCTGTCCGTTGCCGTAGATAATGTATTTGGTACTGGTAAGTTCCTTCAATCCCAGCGGGCCACGGGCATGTAATTTTTGGGTGCTGATTCCGATTTCAGCACCAAAACCAAACTCATAACCATCTGTAAAACGGGTGGAAGCGTTCACATAAACGGCGGCAGCATCAACCTTTGCCAGAAACGCCTGAGCTTTTGAATAATTTTCCGTAACAATGGCTTCGGAATGTCCTGTTCCATATCGGGAAATATGCTGAACAGCCTCATCCAGGGAACCAACCACCCTGACGGCAAGGATCAGATCCAGGTATTCTTTTGCCCAATCATCCTTTGTGGCAGGAACAGCTTCAGGCCAGTACCGGCATACCGTTTCATCTCCTCTGATCTCTACACCTTTTTCTGCCATGGCTTTACAAACGGCCGGAATAAATGGTGCGGCAATACCGGTATGTATAAGTAAGGTTTCGGCAGCATTACAAACCCCCGGCCGGTGGGTTTTCGCATTTACGGCAATGGCAATGGCTTTCTCCTGATCTGCCTGGTTATCAACAAACACGTGACAATTTCCCACACCGGTTTCGATAACCGGGACCGAACTGTTTTCGACCACTGTTTTGATCAGACCCTGCCCGCCACGGGGGATAAGCAGATCAAGATACCCATTCATGCGCATCATGTCCCGGGCACTTTCGCGGGATGTGTTCTCAACCACCTGAACCGCATCTCCGGGGAAGCCCCTGTCAACAAGAGCTTCCTGCAACACATCCAGAATTGCCAGATTGCTGTGGATCGCTTCTTTACCCCCTCGTAAAACAGTGGCATTTCCGGTTTTCAGACAAAGTCCGAAAGCATCGGCAGTAACATTAGGCCGGGATTCATAAATAATACCGATCACCCCTATCGGGACCCTTTGTTTTCCGATCATCAACCCATTGGGACGCTTTACCATAGAGACCACCTCTCCGACAGGATCGGGCAAAGCAGCCAGTTCCCGTAATCCGTCGGCCATACTTTTTACACGACCGGTATTCAATTTCAGCCTGTCTAAAAATGCTCCTTTAATGTCATTTTTTTCAGCAGCAACGATATCCAGATGATTAGCCTCCAGCAGGCGGTCCAGATTAATCTCCAGACGGCCGGCAGCCCCCGTCAATACCTTATTCTTTTCTGCGCTGGATACGGTACGTAAAAAAGCGGCTGCTCCCCGCGCTTTTTTCCCTTTTTCAATTAATTCCTCTAACATATCTTTGATTTTAGATTTTAACTTAATCCGTTGTCTTCACGGAAAATAATGTTCCCACAGGTTTCCCTTTCAGAATATCAAGGACAACATCCGGTCTTTCACCATTGGCAATGACCACATCAATATTGTTTTTAAGACAGATATTTGCCGCCTCAAGTTTTTCGGCCATCCCTCCGGTCCCGAATGAATTACCACTTCCGGAAGCATTCCTTCGAATATCATCTGTAATGCAGTGCACGGTATGAATCAGAGCAGCATCCCTGTTGCTTTTCGGATCGGCAGTAAAAAATCCGTCAATGTCCGAAAGGATAATCAGCAAACCGGCATGCAAAAGTTCAGCTACACGGGCCGCCAGTATATCATTGTTCCCGAACTCTATACCGTAAGTGGAAACGGTATCATTCTCGTTAATAACCGGAATAATATCCATGTTCAATAACTTTGTTAAAGTGTTCGCAGCATTTTTCCGTTTCACCGCCTCCTGCAAACCATCTTTGGTTAACAAAACCTGGGCAATAATCTGGTCTCCCGGCTCAAAGAATTTCTGGTAAATCTTCATGAGTTCTGCTTGTCCGACGGCAGCCAGAGCCTGTTTTTCTTCCAGTTTATCCGGTTTATGTTTCATTCCAAGCAATCCTCCTCCTACCGCCACAGCTCCGGAAGATACCAGCACAATCTGCTTCCCCTGTTTTTTCAGGGAGACCGTTACCTTAACGAGTCGTTCCAACCGCTGCAGGTTTAATCTCCCATTGGAAAAAGAAAGGGTTGAACTCCCCACTTTAACAATAATCAATTGTTTCCCCGAAAAATCTCTTTGATCCATTATATTAACCCTCTCCGTTTAAAGATTGGATATGATCAGGAAAATGCTTTGAGATATATTCCCCGGCATTCATCTCAGGGGCCATCGTTGTCAAATGACCAATCAAATCGTCTTCGTGTAACATTCCGACAGGTTCTTTTGCCTGACGGGATAATAAAGAATATAAACCCGGTTTCATTTCTTTTATCAGTATGGCATTTGCTCTGATCAGTTCTGCAACGGCACGGACCAGATAATAATTATCATTCAGTTCGATATCTTCGGTCGAAACGGCATCATTTTCATTGATCACCGGGATGACATGCAACCTGGCCAGGTGTGTCAGCGTATTGCGTGCATTATTTCTTCGCTCGGGATCATTGAAAACATCTCCGGTAAGTAAAACCTGGGCAACCATCAGGTTATAACTCTCAAAATATCTGCGGTACCGTTTCATCAACTCAGCCTGGCCGATAGCCGACAAAGCCTGTTTGTCCACCAGCGAATCCGGTTGATCCGGAACTCCAAGTTTTTTTGAGCCCAAAAAGATCGATCCCGAAGAAACGATAAATATTTGCGAACCGCTGTTACTCAGATTGGCCAGCACCATAGACATACGTTCCATCCCGGCGGCATCCAGTTCGCCATGTTGATCAAGCAAAGTGCTGATTTCAACTTTCACAACAATTTTTAAACATATGTTTTCCATATCTTTTCTCAAATACCGGTATGGTTTGATTGAAATCAGGCTGTCAGCAGCCTGTTCATTGCTTCAGTTGCAATTTGCGGATTGATTTCAGCAGCAATTTGCTCCATTTTTCTCCGGATACCCGGATTCCCGGGATTCCCGATACTGCCTTCGTGCGTATAGGTTGCTTTCCGTTCCGGGACATATTTTCCCTTTTCAATATCGCCGGCAACCCTGCGATATGCCTCCCTGAACGGAATCCCTTTTTTTACCAGTTCGTTAACCTCTTCAACACTGAAAATATAACGGTAACGTTCATCATCTAAAATGTTTGGGTTCACTTTTATATTTCCTAGAAGAAGCATAGTCATCCGGAGACACTTTTGCAGCGAATTAAAGGCAGGGAACAGGGATTCTTTCAGAATCTGTTTATCCCTGTGATACCCGGAGGGCAGGTTTGTGCCGATCATCTGTATCTCATTGGGAAGAGCCTGTATTTTGTTTCCGTAGGCACGGATCAACTCAAAAGCATCCGGGTTTTTTTTGTGGGGCATGATGCTCGAACCGGTAGTAAAAGCATCCGGCAGGGAAAGAAAACCAAAATTCTGCCCCATAAAAAGAACTGCATCCATCGCCAGCAACGAAAGTGTCGAAGCAACGGATGCCATGGCAACGGAAATCATTTTTTCGGTTTTTCCACGACCAACCTGGGCATAAATTGAATTATATACCATATCGTCAAACCCCAGGAGATGAGTGGTCATTTCCCTGTTTACCGGCAGGGAAGAACCGTAACCAGCCGCCGTACCCAACGGGTTCTGATTTACCACCCGGTAAGCACTGTTCAGTAAAATCATATCATCTGCCAGGCTTTCGGCAAAAGAGGAAAACCACAGGCCGAACGACGAAGGCATAGCCACCTGAAAATGGGTATATCCCGGCATTAATATGTTATGATATTTCTCACTGAGTTGTATCAGCAAATTAAACAACTGCAGTACTTCTTCCCGGATGATGGTTAACTTTTCTCTGGCATAAAGTCGTATATCCAGAATGATCTGGTCATTTCTTGAACGTGCCGTATGGATCTTTTTCCCGGTATCCCCAAGCATTTTGGTCAACTCATTTTCCACCTGCGAATGAATATCCTCTACAGCGGGATCAATAATCAATTTCCCGTCGGCAGCTAACCGGTACAGGCTTTTTAACTCTTTGATGAGTTTATCTTTCTCCTCCACGCTTATCAGGTTTGTTTCAGCCAGCATGGCAACATGTGCTATTGAGCCGATGATATCCCATGGAGCCAGTTCCAGATCGAGAACCGGATCATTCCCTGCAGTAAATGCTTCAACAAATTCGTTGATACTGCTGTTTTTATCCCACAATTTTTTCATTCACGCAGCTTTTCTATTTCATGAAACGAAGCAGTGATCCCTTTAATCAGGGCCGAACTCATCCCATGATGTTCCATTTCATTAAGCCCGGCAATTGTCACACCTCTCGGGGTAGTTACTTTATCAATCTCTTCTTCAGGATGTATGCCTGTTTCCAGTAATAAAGAAGCAGCACCTTTAGCCACCTGTGCAGCGATCATCTGTGCATCGGAAGCATGAAAACCAATTTGAATCCCCCCCTGCATGAAAGCCCGTATCACCCGAAGGAAATAAGCAATAGCACAGGCATCCATAATGGTTGCCGATTCCAGTAACTGCTCTTCAATTAAATATGTACGACCCACCCGTTCAAAAACTGCCTGTACCATCTTTATTTTTTCAGGATCATGATTTCCGGCCGACAATCCGGTAACAGATTCACATACCGAAGCTGCTGTATTGGGCATTGCCCTGAAAACCGGGATATGATCTCCGGATATTTTTACAATCCGGGCAATCGGAAATGCCGTAACAACTGAAACCAATATATGTTTTTCCGCGTTTAAGTAAGATGATATTTCCTGTAGCAAACCCTCCATTTGTCTCGGCCTGACAGCGAGGATAACCATTTCCGACTGGTCTAAAGCCTGTTTATTATTATCCGTAACCTTAACTCCCTTCTCTTTCAGTGAGTAAAGCAGATGCAATTTCCTTCTCGTTACGGTAATGTGGTCCGGTTTTACATCTCCTGATCTTACCAGTCCTGCAGCTATTGCCGAACCAATGTTTCCTCCGCCAAGAATGGCAATCTTTTGCTGTATCATCTTATCTATTTTATTACAGACTGTATATATGATTCTTTTTATGTTTGCTTACAATCGCATGGTGAGCCATCAGCCTCACCGCATTGATTTTAATAAATCCTTTGCTGTCAGTCTGATCAAAACCACCTTCGATATCCATACTTGACAAATCCTGATCATAAAGTGAGCTGGGGGATTCGCGTCCGTCAATCAGGACATTGCCCTTATACAGCGTCAGATAAACTTTCCCGTCAATCAATTCCTGACTTTTCCGGATAGCCGCCATCAGAAAATCCATTTCAGGACTGAACCAGAAACCGTAATAAACAAGTTCTGCAAACTTAGGTGTCAGCATATTCCTGAGTCGCATTACTTCACGGTCCATGGCGATTCCCTCAATATCCCGGTGGGCATGATAAAGAATCTCTCCTCCGGGTGTTTCATAAATCCCTCTTGATTTTATACCGACATACCTGTTTTCAACCATATCCAGAATTCCGATACCGTTTTTACAACCAAGTTCATTGAGCATCAGAAACAACTTCAGCGGTTCTGTTTCTGTCCGTCCGCTTTCCGGGTGATACAATTCTATGGGGATACCATCTTTAAAAGAAATTTCGATGGGATCGGGTTTATCCGGGGCTTTAAAAGGATGCGTAATTTTCGAATAAACAGAAATATCAGGTTTGAGCGCAGGATCCTCAAGAATACCGGCTTCATGACTGATATGCATAAGGTTGTCATCCTCACTATAAGGTTTATCAATCGTAGCTTTAACGGGAATTCCCGAATTCTCAGCATACCTGATCAGATCAGAACGACCCTTGAATTCCTGCAGAAAAATATTGTCTTTCCAGGGTGCATATATTTTGATCTCCGGATTTAAGGCATAAAATGAAAGTTCAAAGCGTACCTGGTCATTCCCCTTACCCGTAGCGCCATGAGAGACGACTCCGGCATTAAATTTCTTCGCCGTTTCAATCATTCGTTTGGCAATTAACGGACGGGCAAGAGCTGTCCCCAGGAGATATCTGCTCTCATAGATAGCATTGGCCTGTATAGCCGGAAAGATAAACTCCCTTACCAACGGTTCCCGTACATCATCAATAACAACGTCGCTGGCACCGATATTCAATGCCTTTTCCCTGCACGCCTCAAAATCATCTTCCTGTCCGACATTTGCCACATAGGCAATAACTTCATTCCCGCGATCGATCAGCCATTTCAGTATGATCGATGTGTCAAGCCCGCCACTGTAAGCTAAAATAATTTTTCCGTTTTTCATCTTTCTCACAATTTATTGCATATAGTTACATTATTGGTTCCTGCTGATTTTTTCTGCTGACTCCGGGAAAATTTCCATAAGCACTTTTTTCAGGGTCTGGTCGGTAATTCCATCCCTTGGAATCAACAGAATAGTATCATCACCTGCAATGGTACCTGCAATTTGTGGCCTGCCTGCCTGGTCTATGGCAATGGCCAGGGTGCTGGCATAACCGGGCAGTGTATGGATCAATAACAACTGCCTGGCAAATTCCATCGACAGGAAACCGCTACCTGCGCTGAATGGACCGGTTGTCTCTTCGGGAGCAGACCTTGATGTTGCCGATAAAACATACCGGTAAGACCCCCTTCCGTCAGGAATGCGGCCGGCACCCAAATACTTCAAATCACGGGAAAGCGTTGCCTGGGTGATGTCATAACCCTCTCTATATAACAATCCCAACAACTGCTCCTGGCTGGTAATCACCTGCCCGTGTATCATTTCCCTGATTCTGGTTAGCCGAAGTGATTTGTTTTTCATAATTTGTATATATTTGCATTATGGTTGCAAATATATACATTATTGATTAAAAAAAACAAATCACTGTCTTTTTTTACAGGTGTGATTATCTTTGAGCAAATTTTATATCATTAAGCCATACAAAATATCTATGGATAAATCGATTAAAAAAGTGGTTCTGTTAGGTTCGGGAGCATTGAAAATCGGTGAAGCCGGAGAATTTGATTATTCCGGTTCTCAGGCTCTAAAAGCGCTGCGTGAAGAAGGGATCCGCACCATACTGATTAACCCGAACATTGCAACGGTACAAACATCGGAAGAGATTGCGGACAGAATCTATTTTGTACCGATTATGCCATGGTTTGTTGAGCAGGTTATTGCGCGGGAGAAACCGGATGGAATTTTGTTGTCATTCGGCGGTCAGACGGCATTAAACTGCGGTATTGAAATCCATCGAGATGGTATTCTCGAAAAATATCATGTCCGTGTATTGGGAACTCCTGTACAGGCCATTATGGATACCGAAGACCGGGAATTGTTTATAGAAAAGCTTAATGAGATCGAAATAAAAACCCCCCGGAGTGTGGCCGTCACCAATGTTAGTGATGCCCTGAAAGCTGCCGCAACATTGGGATACCCTGTTATTATACGTTCTGCTTATACGCTTGGGGGACAGGGTAGTGCTTTTTGTTCAGAACAGGAAGAACTTGAAATTCAGGCATCAAAAGCCTTTTCCTATACTGACCAGATCCTTGTGGAAGAGTCACTCAAAGGTTGGAAGGAGGTGGAATATGAAGTGGTCAGGGATGCATTTGATAACTGTATTACGGTATGTAATATGGAAAATTTTGATCCCCTGGGTATACATACCGGTGAAAGTATTGTTGTTGCACCTTCACAGACACTTACAAACAGTGAATACCACAAACTTCGCGAGCTTTCTATCCGTGTGATCCGCCACATCGGCATTGTCGGAGAATGTAATATTCAGTATGCTCTTGATCCTGAATCGGAGGATTACCGGGTAATTGAAGTAAATGCACGGCTATCCCGCTCCAGTGCACTGGCTTCAAAAGCCACCGGCTATCCATTGGCTTTTATAGCTGCCAAACTTGCCCTCGGGTATGGCCTTCCCGAGCTGAAAAATGCCGTTACGAAAACTACTTCGGCGTTTTTTGAACCGGCACTGGATTACATTGTCTGTAAAATTCCGCGCTGGGACCTGAATAAATTTGAAGGCGTCTCCCATTTGATCGGCAGCAGTATGAAAAGTGTGGGTGAAGTTATGTCCATCGGACGAACTTTTGAAGAAGCCATTCAGAAAGGATTGAGAATGATCGGTCAGGGCATGCATGGTTTTGTCGGCAACAGGGGACTCACCTTCGAACCGGTTGAAAAAGAACTGGCAGAACCTACCGACATGCGTATTTTTGTTATCGCTGATGCTCTTGAAAAAGGATTCCCGGTAGATGAAATCCATAACCTGACAAGAATAGACAAGTGGTTTTTGTATAAACTCCGGAACATCGTAGCTTTGAAAAACACTCTCAGTTCTTTTGGCAGCCTCTCCGGGCTATCTGATCAGACACTGCTTGAAGCAAAGATCCTTGGTTTTTCTGATTTTCAGATTGCCCGTTTTGTACTTAAATCTCCTGTTAACCGTATTGCTGATGATCTGATCCGCATCAGGAATCACCGCAAAAAGAAAGGAATTGTCCCCTTTGTTAAGCAAATTGACACGCTGGCTGCTGAATATCCGGCACAAACCAATTATCTTTATCTGACCTACAGCGCTACAGAACATGATATCTCTTTTAACAAAAAACGCAATTCCGTAATTATTCTTGGGTCCGGAGCATACCGTATCGGAAGCAGCGTCGAATTTGACTGGTGTAGTGTCAATGCGCTTCAAACCGTAAAAAACAAAGGCTTCCAAACGATAATGATCAATTATAATCCTGAGACGGTAAGCACTGATTATGACATATCGGACCGTCTCTATTTTGACGAATTGTCCCTGGAAAGGGTATTGGATATTTATGAGCTTGAAAATCCGGAAGGGGTCATTGTTTCGATGGGCGGTCAAATTCCAAACAATCTTGCTGTCAGGCTCAGGGAAAACGGCGCCGATATCATGGGAACATCCCCTGATTCAATTGATCATGCTGAAAACCGGCACAAATTTTCTTCCATGCTTGACCGGCTGGGAATTGATCAGCCCCGCTGGCGGGAACTGACAAACATTGAAGACATTCATGAGTTCGTTGACGACATAGGATTTCCCGTATTGATCAGGCCTTCGTATGTGCTTTCAGGCGCTGCCATGAATGTGGTATCGAACCGGGAAGAACTTGGTCATTTTCTCAAACTGGCAGCTGAAGTTTCCAAACAATATCCGGTAGTTGTATCTGAATTTATACAGGAAGCCAAAGAAATTGAGATCGATGCCGTGGCCGGGAAAGGGGAAATGGTTGCTTATGCCATTTCAGAACATGTGGAATTTGCCGGTGTTCATTCCGGTGATGCCACTATGGTTTTTCCCCCTCAGAAAATTTATTTTGAAACCATTCGCCGCATCAAACGTATTGCCCGGCAAATAGCTGCCGAACTCAATATCTCGGGGCCTTTTAATATCCAGTTTCTTGCCAAGGACAATAATGTTAAGGTCATTGAATGCAATCTGAGGGCCTCCCGGAGTATGCCTTTTGTATCGAAGGTTCTTAAGGTCAACCTGATTCATCTGGCTACACGCATCCTGCTGGGCGAAAATGTGGAACCATTAAATAAATCGATCTTTGATCTCGATTATGTTGGGGTTAAAGCTCCGCAGTTTTCTTTTTCCAGGCTCCAGCAGACCGATCCGATTCTGGGTGTTGATATGTCTTCAACGGGGGAGGTAGGTTGTATCGGTGACGATTTTTACGAAGGCATCCTGAAATCCATGTTATCGGTAGGTTATCACATTCCGGAAAAAGCCATTCTCCTGTCCACCGGGCCTGTCCGTTCTAAAGTTGAACTGATCAATAGTGCCCGGGCCCTGCTTGATAAAGGATACAGGCTTTATGCTACGCGCGGAACAAAGAAATTCTATGACCATCATAATATTCCGACCACCCTTGCCTACTGGCCTGATGAAAAAAAACGCCCCAATACCCTGGATCTGGTTAAAAACGGGACTGTTGACCTGGTCGTTAATATCCCCAAGAACCTTACAAAAAACGAATTGGATAACGATTATATGATCCGTCGAAATGCAGTGGATTTTAATATCCCGCTAATCACAAATGCCCGTCTGGCAAGTGCTTTTATACTGGCCTTTTGCCAGATCAAAAGGAATGACATCCAGGTAAAGGCCTGGGATGAATATAAATAATACAAAAAATGATCCGTGTTCGTGATGCCGGCCCCCTGGATTATAAGGCCATTGTAAACTTCCAAATCCTTATGGCCAAAGAAACAGAAGGAATTGTCCTCAATACCAAAACGGTTACTCATGGGGTAAAACAGCTATTTGCAAAACCGGATATGGGCCGGTATTTTGTAGCTGAAAGTGAAGGGGAAGTCATTGCCTCTTCACTCGTAACCTATGAATGGAGCGATTGGCGCAATGGCACTGTCTGCTGGCTGCAATCGGTTTACGTACTCCCTGCATATCGTCAAAAAGGCGTGTTTCGTCGAATGTATGAACACATCCAAAACATGGTTGCAGAAGATGAATCCCTGATGGGAATCCGTCTGTATGTCGACAAATCCAATATACAGGCACAACAGGTGTATAAACATCTGGGAATGGATGGTGATCATTATGCATTGTTTGAATGGATGAAACGAACATAGACTTAGCGAAGCGATCTCATAAGCAAAGTGAATAAAATTTTAACGTAGGAAATGAGTTATGTAAACCCCATAATCATTCCCGTTTTTCTCGTCCTCCTCCTTACCGGGATTTCATATCTTTTCCTGATCGGTAAATATATCTCCGGATGGGATAAGGTTGATCCCTTTGATACCGGAAATTCCGAAGAAAACGAGCCGGTATCTGTGATCATTCCTTTCCGGAATGAAGCTTCAAATCTTCCAAAACTGATCGCAGCACTATCGGCACAACAATATCCACCCGGGTTTATCGAGTTCCTCCTGGTTAATGATCATTCAACCGATGCTTCTGAAAGTATCATTCTTAATGCAACCGGTGAAGATCCGAGGTTCCGCCTTATTCACAATGACGGAAGCGGAAAAAAGGATGCATTGTTAACAGGCATCCGCCTTTCGTCAGGAAAGTTAATTCTGCAGACCGATGCTGACACCATCCCCGGCAATCAGTGGATAAGGATTATGGTATCATTTTCCGGAGAAACAAAAGCCGGGATGATCGCAGGACCGGTAATCATGCATCCGGGAACCCGTTTTCTTGATCACCTGCAGGCCCTCGAACATCTCAGTTTAACAGCAGTTGGTATCGGGGCTTTCGGTACCGGAAATCCTGTCTTTTGCAGCGGAGCAAATATGGCCTATCGCAAATCACTGATCACAGGTTTGTCCGATCCGTTTTTAAAATCCGTAACCAGTGGTGATGATGTATTTTTACTTCATCATTTGAAAACATTAAAACCGGAAGCGATAAAATTTATCAAAAATAAAGCTGTCGCAGTACTCATATTTCCTACGAACAACCTCCGTTCATTTTTCCGTCAACGGGGACGCTGGGCAGGCAAATCGGTCTATTTCAGGGACTTGTCAACCTACACCCAGGCCATAAGGATTTTTCTGATGAATGTTGCTATTGCAGGATTAACCCTGCTTTCTTTTTTCAATATCTTCTGGTTAGCAATCACGCTGATCATGTATCTCATGAAATCCTGGCCGGATCTGATTTTACTAAAGAGGGTTGCTATTTTTTTTAACAGGAAGGATCTGCTAAAGTATTTCATTCCTGCCCAGATCATTTATCCCTGGTATGTTCTCATATCAGTTTTTACGGGTATAGCCGGCTTGCTTAACACACAAAGCAAATCTGAGGAGAAGAATCAATGGAAATGAATTACGGGTTTTATAAAAACAGCAAAAGACTGATTGCCATCACCGCCATACCGCTAATCAAACCGTAGATTGCTAAGTGATGCTCGCCATACTCACGGGCAGCCGGAAGCAATTCGTCCAGGGAAATATAAATCATAATTCCGGCTACCGCAGCAAATAAAATGCCGAAGACTACTTCATTCATGATGGGCATAAGGATGAGAAAACCCACCAACGCCCCGACCGGTTCAGATAGTCCGGATAAAAAAGAAAGCCAAAAAGCTTTTTTCTTGTTCCCTGTAGCATAATAGACAGGAACGGAAACGGCAATACCCTCAGGGACATTATGGATAGCAATGGCCACAGCAATAGCAATCCCCAAAGAGGGATTGGTAAGGGCTGCCGTAAAAGTAGCCAGACCCTCCGGAAAATTATGTATGCCAATAGCCAACGCCGTAAACAATCCCATGCGCATCAGTGGATTGTTCGTGGTTTGCTTGTTATTTCCCATTTCCTCAACACGGTGCATTTCATGCGGGTTTTCAATCTCCGGAATCAGTTTATCGATCAGGGCAATCAAAAGAATCCCCCCGAAAAATGCAGCAACGGTTACCCACCATCCTCCGCGCAAGCCTAATATGTTCACCAACTCATCATTGGCTTTCCGGATAATTTCAACAAACGAAACATAAATCATCACACCGGCAGAAAAGCCCAGTGAGACAGACAGGAACTTGGTATTCGTACGCTTGGCAAAAAAAGCAATGGCACTTCCAATCCCTGTAGATAACCCGGCAAACAGTGTCAGACCGAAAGCCACCAAAATAGTATGCAGATCAACATCCATACAGTACATTATTAAAGCTCAAAAGTACATATTTTTCACTTCCCGCATTTCCTCCGTTATGGTACCAAACCATCCGGGAAATTATATCTTTGCGAAATAAACCGTTCATGTTATGAAAGTATTTTCTGTACATATTTCCAATTTCAAGATTGATGGTGGCGCTATGTTTGGCGTTGTTCCCAAAATGCTTTGGCAGAAGGTATATCCTGCAGATGAAAACAATCTATGTAACTGGGCACTGAGATCCATCCTTGTCGATACCGGTGAACGAAGGATTCTGGTAGATAACGGATATGGGAACAAACAGGATGAAAAATATTTTAGTTATGTCTACCTGAATGGTGGTGACGGACTGGATGGCGGTCTGGCAAAAGCAGGGTACCGGCCTGAAGATATTACCGATATGGTACTGACACATCTTCATGCAGATCATTGTGGCGGAGGCATTCGCTATAATGCAAACCGGTCTGGTTTTGAAACCGTATTTCCCAACGCCACCTACTGGATTTCCCGCAGCCATTGGGAATGGGCTATAAATCCCAATCTGCGGGAAAAGGATGCCTTCCTCGAGGAAAACCTGATCCCCATAATGGACAGCGGGCAAATACAGTTTGTTGAAGAAGATACACATCTGGCTCCCGGTTTTGAGGTTCGCATATTCAATGGACATACCTGCGGGCAGATCATTCCGTTTATCCATTACGAGGATAAAACCATTGTCTTTACTGCCGATCTGATTCCTTCATACGCCCATATTCCCCTGGTTTACAACATGAGTTATGATGTGGAACCCCTGGTAACAATTGCTGAAAAGGAAACCTTTTTAAAAGAAGCACTAGAGCATCAATACATTCTCTTTTTTGAACACGACATTTTTCATGAGTGCTGCCTGCTCACCGATACACCAAAAGGGATACGTGCCGGAACATTCCTCACTCTGGAAGAAATTACAGGATTACAGCAGAAATATTAATCTTCAGGATAATTCACCGGTTAAAAATAATTCCAGAAAAAAAGCAGCTTCCCATAGGCAGTAACAAACAGAACCACCGTAAGTATAACATCAATCGTCATCATTGTTTTTACAGGAACGATCCGTTTGCATAATATGGCAAAAGCCACCCCCCTCATAATCATCTCCAGGAAAAAAAACATAAATATTCTGGGGCCGTAGGGATTCCATTTCCCGGCCATTGCAAAATCTCCACGGACCATAGCGGAGAAACTGCGCGAAAGACCTGTTGTCGGTGATGGCCGGAGCATCATCTTATTGTATACAGAGGGTACAGGATGATTATCCTTTGTAACGGAAAAGATAGCTGCATAGATAAAAACCAATCCCAGAAGGATGGCCATAACAAGATTGAGCACCTGATAGGGATGCCTGATGTCAGGACAAAACTTGCCCTGTAAAGGACTCATCGCCGCCTGGTTGTATCCGTAAGTTCTTTATTAATTTCTTTCAGGGCTTTTCCGGCAGCCTGCCCCGCTTCACCGGGAGACCCGGGTTTTTCAATCTGCTCAAGTTCATTTACCAGCGAGTCTGGTGCCAGTTCAAGCTGTTCCAGTTCTTTTTCCAGATTCTTTGAGGTTTCCTGTATGGCTTCATCAAAGGGTTTTCCGTATTCTTTTGAAAACTCCTTGTTAAACTCCCGGGTAATTTTTTCCAGATTATTTTTTATCATAAATGAGGAAGAGGAAAGGGCAAAAACCCAAACCACGGCAATCGTTGTTCCGAGAATGGAAATAACCAGCGCGGCAACCACCAATCCCTTGGCAGCATTGGCCTGTGCTGCCTGGTTAAGGCCGACAATGGCAAATACAATGCCGATTACTCCGGGAATCAGTGCAAGCATGCCAATACAGGGAATAAAAGCAATCAAAAGGGCAATAATCCCCAGGACAAGAGCAGCAATGCCAAAGCCCTGTCCTGCCGTGTTTTTCGGTTCATTTTCCATGGTTATTATTTTTAAGTATTTCTGTTATGTCTTTTTCAAGATTATTGACAGGCGATTCAATAATTCTGCCCAGTTCCGTATCATTTTTATTAAAAATAAAGGTGGGTACCCGTTCAATCCTTATTTTTTGCGTATCGATATCCGGACATGTTTTATCCCGGTCAACATAATATATGGTTACCTGATCCTCCGTAACCCCTATTTCATCCAGAATTTTAAAAAACCGTGGAACCTCCCGCCTGCTGTCCGAACACCACGTTCCCATAACTATGGTTATTTCAACATCATGAGCCATTCCCTGTAATTCGTCAATAATCTTCCGGTCTGGTTGGTATCCATCATACTCCATGGAAAACCATTCGTCAAAAGGAGTGGATTCCATACCGCTGCGATCACCATAGCCCAGCAGGATAACCTGTCCGGCCTGATCGGAAAAAACACGGTTGTTCTGTGCAAAAGTGAGATTAACGGTTGCAAAAAGAATCAACACCGGTTGTAAAAGATATTTCATCATAATCTTTTTTTACGAAAGATATAACAATCAAAACATTTCAACAAATGATCATGATATTCCCCGTATAACATGGACGTATAATTAACGCGGATGCTGCAAAGTGAAAAGAAGGAAAACAGAATCAGTTTTTTTCCTTATCGATAAGTATCCTGAGGATTTCCATTGCAGTTTGGGTCAGCGGGCTTCCGGGGCCAAAAACCGCTACTACACCCAATTTGTGCAAATAATCAAAATCCTGTTTGGGTATAACCCCTCCGGCAACAACCATAATATCTTCACGTCCCAGTTTTTTCAATTCATTGATTACTTCCCGGATAAGGGTTTTGTGTCCGCCTGCAAGTGATGAAATACCTAATACATGAACATCATTTTCTGCCGCCTGACGTGCTACCTCGGCAGGGGTTTGGAAAAGTGGCCCTATATCCACATCGAAACCGATATCTGCAAAAGCGGTGGAAACCACTTTTGCACCACGGTCATGTCCGTCCTGCCCCATTTTAGCCACCATTATTCTTGGTTGTCTGCCGGCCAGAGATGCAAATTCACGTACCAGATGTCCTGCTTCCGAAAAAGAATGGTTCCGCTTCAATTCGGACGAATATACACCTGAAACCGTCTGGATGGAAGCTTTAAAACGTCCGCAGACTTTCTCAACGGCATCAGATATTTCCCCCAGGGTTGCACGTTTTGTCGCGGCATTTACGGCCAGTTCAAGAAGGTTCCCGTTTTTATCTGCTGCTGCACGAGTTAATGTATTAAGGGCTTTTTGAACTTTTCTTTCATTGCGCAAAGCTTTTAATTCCTTTAACCGTTTAATCTGTTTTTCTCTTACAGCACGGTTATCGACCTCCAGAATATCAAAGGATGATCCTTCGTCAATGGCCCAGCGATTTACTCCGACAATAATATCTTTCCCGGAATCAATACGGGCTTGTTTTCTTGCAGCCGCTTCCTCGATGCGCATTTTCGGAATGCCTGTTTCAATAGCTTTGGCCATACCGCCTATTTCTTCTATTTCCTCAATGACAGACCATGCCCTGCGGGCCAGGCTGGCCGTTAAATGTTCCATAAAATAGGAACCTCCCCATGGATCAACCGGACTTAGGATTTTTGTTTCCTCCTGAAGATAGAGTTGTGTGTTGCGGGCAATGCGTGCGGAAAAATCAGTGGGCAGGGCTATGGCTTCATCCAGGGCATTGGTATGCAACGATTGGGTATGTCCCTGGGCTGCTGCCATCGCTTCAACACACGTACGGATTACATTATTGAAAGGATCCTGCTCTGTGAGACTCCAGCCTGATGTCTGGCAATGTGTTCGCAGAGCCATTGATGCCGGGTTTACAGGGTTGAACTGTTTCACCAACTTTGCCCATAACATCCGTGCAGCCCGCAATTTGGCAATTTCCATAAAATAATTCATACCAATACCCCAAAAGAAAGATATTCTGGGTGCAAATTCATCAATGGAAAGACCTGCCTTTATCCCGGTACGCAAATACTCCAGTCCGTCAGCCAGGGTATATGCCATTTCTATGTCTGCTGTTGCTCCGGCCTCCTGCATGTGGTAGCCCGAAACGCTGATCGAGTTAAACCGTGGCATATGTTGTGCCGTATATGAAAAGATATCCCCGATGATGCGCATGGACATGTCCGGAGGATAAATGTAGGTGTTCCTGACCATAAACTCCTTCAGGATATCATTCTGTATGGTACCGGAAAGTTTTTCCAGCGGTACTCCCTGTTCCAGGCCGGTAACGATAAAAAATGCCATTACGGGTAATACGGCACCGTTCATAGTCATAGAAACAGACATCCTGTCAAGGGGTATCCTGTCAAAAAGGATCTTCATGTCTTCTACCGAATCTATAGCTACTCCGGCTTTCCCTACATCACCTACTACACGTTCATGATCCGAATCATAGCCGCGATGTGTAGCCAGATCGAATGCTACCGAAAGTCCTTTTTGACCGGCAGCCAGATTCCGCCTGTAAAAAGCGTTGGATTCTTCAGCCGTCGAAAATCCCGCATATTGCCGTATAGTCCAGGGACGCGTTACATACATACTGGAGTATGGCCCCCGCAAAAAGGGGGGAATACCTGCAGCAAAATGAAGATGATCGAGACCCTCCAGATCTTTCTGAAAATATACCGGATTAACCGGAATCCCTTCGGGGGTTTCCCATGGGTTTTCAACCTGATCGCCGGGTGCGGCAGCATGCTTCTCTTCAGCTGCCCATAACTTATCAAAAGAATATTTCAGAAAATCCTTCTTCATACCATCACCTCTGTTTGTCCATGGATACCCAGATCAGACTGAATTTCACTCAAAACCTCAGGGATATTTGATTCACGATGAATAAAAAAACGTATGCCCTTTTGTTCCAGTTCACCTCGTTTTTCTCCCGGGTTGCCAGTAACCACCAGCAAAGGCAATGTTTTTAATTCTACGCACAATGTATCCGTAAGTGCAGGATAATCCTCATTCCCCGCACACAATACCACTACTTCCGGCATCACCTTTCTTATCTTTCTAATCCCTTCCTCAACGGTTGAAATTGAGATGTTATCTATAATTTTGAAACCAGCAACTGTAAAAAAATTCGCGGCGAAGGTTTCCCTGGCAGAACGGATTGATGGGTTCCCATGTCCAAAAAGAAAAACCCGGGGTGTTTTTTCATGATTTTCCGTTCTTTGCCTTAGCACTTCAAAAACCTCCGATGCACGACGTATTGGAACAGGTTTAATTCGTTTTTCAAAGAAAATATCCGGTTTCCCGGTATTTATCTTTTCTGCATGTTCGGGATATTTTTCTCCGCGCAAAGGATAACGGTTTGTTCCGATCAATGCCTCTTTTCCGGTGGACAAATTATTTGAACGCTTCAGGAAAACCTTCCTGATCTCCTCCTGAATAAAATTCCCTGAAAGTGCTTTCCGGTAACCACCGGCCTTTTCCACTTTAAGAAACAAATGCCATGCTTTTTCTGCCACCTGACGCGTAAGTTTCTCCAAATAATAAGAACCGGCGGCGGGATCAACGGTTTTGTCAAAGTTTGATTCGTGTTTCAGAATCAATTGTATATTCCGTGCAATCCGCGCTGAAAATTTACCGGGTTTTCTGTATGCATAGTCATAGGGATATGTTGTAACAACATCTGCTCCGCCTAACACGGCAGACATGGCTTCGGTAGTTGCTCTTAACATATTCACATAAGAATCATACAGGGTAGCATTCCAAAGTGTTGTTCTTGCATGAATTTGTGCCTTCAGATCATTCGCCTGAGAAGGTTCGTATTCTTTGGAAATCCATGACCATAATACTCGAAAAGCCCTGAGTTTAGCGATCTCCATAAAGTAATCGGGACCGGTGGCAAAGCTGAATCCCATACGGGGAAGAAGATCATCAACAGAAATATCCAAGCCGGTATAGATATCCAGGTATTCCTTCCCCATGGCAAGGGCAAAGGCAATCTCCTGAACCACCGATCCTCCGGCATCATTAAAAATCCCGGCATTTACCTCCAGGGTTCTTATATGCGGTAGATCATGAATGCTTTCAGCCAGAATATCCCGTTCCCAGGATAAGGCATCCGCTTCGGTTGAAGGATAATCCCCATGTTGTGTTAGAAAACCCAAGGGGTCGTAAGCGATAGCTCCTCTCACATTTTGCTTATCCAGTGAATCCCGGTATACTGACTGCTGAAATAAAGACCACAGCAAATAAGGATTTAAATGATCTATTAAAACAATAGCTGTTTCAGCAAGATTTATTTCATTAAACAGATGTCTGATATCAGGACATTTGTCAAGACGTACAGGAAAAGTAAAAGCAACACGATCAGCTCCGGAAGCTATCGCTGTTGCAGCCTGTCTGCCTGCTTCCCCGGAGTTGTAAACCGGAATCTCTTCCTGTATTTTCCAAGAAAAACCCGGTGTGCGGGAACCTCTCAGGAAAGGAAATTCTCCGGGACGACCACCTGCAAACTTTTGATTTTCCAAATCTTCCTTAGTATAAAAAGGATGTATCGATATATCCTCCGGGGTATCCCTGAAAAGATTTTTCAGGGAAGATATTCCCAGATCCTGCAAAATTTTGTTTTCCCACGCTGCAGGAGATACGTCTTTAAATTCCTGAAACAAAGGTTTCATCCGTAATTTGAAATTATTTTCGCAAATTTAAAGGAAATAAAATTACCAATCCTGTTGATATTTGTCATGCATGTAAAATTCTACGGGACCGGCTTCCGGATTTTGGAAATGAATAAATACGAGAGGTAAAAAAGCCCGGATCCGGAATTTACTTCCTGAGAAGCCAGTAATTTTCATGACTTTTTAAACGTCGAATGCCCGAAAGCTCATTTTCAGCAGCGGTTTTGTTAACAAATCCGCCATAAGCCACCCTTAAAAAACCATTGGGACCATCCATGATTACAGCATTTTTCCCTTCACCGATAAGTTGTTGTTTCATATATTCGGCATTGGAACGGTGCTGGAAACTGCCTGCAACAATATAATACCTGACAACAGGTACAGGCGTTTTTTCAACAGGTGAAGTCTTTTCCGCTTCTTTTGATTCAGCAGGAGTAATCTCTTCAGAAGATACCTTCGGCTCCTCGCTTTTCAAATGCTCCGCTGGCTGAACTTTTTGTTCAGGAGATGGTTGAATGTAAGTTGCTTTATTATTTGCTTTTTTATGAAAAGGACTGACAGAAGAAAGATCGATATGGATATTTTCCAGCAAGCCTGTTTTCAGCGGAATCAGTGTTAGGGCCACAACCACAGGAACAGCCACGGCTACCCAGCGCCAGGATTTACGCACCCGGGATTGTGTTACCAAAACAGTCGGTTTTTTCTCGCCTTTGAAAGTTTCAAGCGGTGAAAACTGAAAATCCGGAAGTCCATAAGATTCAGTCAGATAATTCACCGAATGTGCCGGTTCGAAAAGGATATTTTTATCTTTTCCCAGATGAAAAGTGCCGATATCCTCAAGGTAAACCTTTCGCCCTTTTTCGAGCTTCCGGGACAACTCCTTCACTTGTTTCTCAACCCAGTTCCGGGCATCCACATATGACATACCACTGGATTTTGATATATGCCCGATAATCAGCCCGTCATTATCTTTCAACTCACTGTTAAATACAATGTCTTTTGACGGGGGGGCAAACGAATGATTCTGGTAATTGACTTCGGCAGGCCTGTAGTTGGCTACAAAACCGCCAAATCCGGGAACAATCACACAGTCGTGCCGGAAAAGCAGTTCTTTGATAAAATGCTGGAGCTCCATATCGGGTGGTTTTTGCCAAACAAAAATAATAAAAATAAAGATGCAAAAACGGAATGCCTCTATGAATATTTTATTAAACTTATTTCTATCCCTGAACATCTATGATCTTATTCCCCCCATTTTTTGGTATTTTAGCCCGGAAAAATGATAAGCTATGAAATCCATACGTATGGTAGATCTTCAGTCGCAGTACCTGAAACTGAAAAAAGAAATTGACGATGCCATGCAGGAGGTTATACTGTCCTCTGCATTCATTAACGGACCGTCAGTGAAAAAATTCGCAGAGAACCTCGCTGACTATGCAGGCACTGCTCATGTTGTTCCCTGTGGTAACGGGACAGATGCATTACAGGTTTCACTTATGGCGCTGGACCTGAAACCGGGTGATGAAGTGATCGTTCCGGACTTCACGTTTATTGCAACCGTCGAAGTTGTTGCCTTCATGGGTCTTACGCCGGTAGTAACCGATGTTGATCCGGATACATTTATGATGCGCCCCGATGAAATAGAGAAAGCCGTCACATCACGTACACGGGCCATCATACCCGTACACCTTTATGGTCAGTGTGCTCCCATGGAAGATATTTTGACTATTGCGAAAAAACACAATCTTTTCGTTATCGAAGACAGTGCCCAGGCACTGGGCAGCGATTACCTTTTCAGTGACGGCACACGCAAAAAAGCCGGAACCCTGGGACATACCGGGTGTATCTCTTTTTTCCCGTCCAAAAGTCTGGGTGCATATGGGGATGGAGGTGCCATCTTTACAAATGATGCCGTTCTGGCCGTTAAATTACGGTCGATTGTCAATCACGGAACCCGGAAAAAATATTTTCACGAACGTGTTGGTATCAACTCCCGCCTCGATACGCTACAGGCAGCCATTCTTGATGTTAAACTTCAACACCTGGATGAATTTAACCTGGCCCGTCAGCAGGCCGCAGATTTTTATAACCATGCTTTTATGTCATTACCCTATCTGAAAATACCCAAACAGGTCCCCTGGTCTACACACATTTTCCATCAATATACCCTGATTACCCGTGGTATTAATCGTGATGAACTTATTAAATATCTTAAGGACAAAGGCATCCCTGCAATGATCTATTATCCGCAACCCATGCACCGGCAAAAAGCTTTTGCTCATTTTTCTTTTGCCGGCCAGGATTTTCCTGTTTCCGATATGCTTTGCAAAAGTGTTTTATCTTTGCCCATGCACCCGGAGCTGACGGAAGACCAGCTTCATTGGATTACCAAACATATTTCCGAATACCCAAAACGCTGAAAATCGTATGGAGAAAAATTATTTTGCACATGAAACAGCAGTCATTGATGATCATTGCCACATAGGGAAAGGTACCAGAATCTGGCACTTTTCGCATGTAATGACCGGTGCGGTCATCGGGGAAAACTGCAATCTCGGACAGAATGTCGTTGTCTCTCCGGATGTTGTCCTGGGAGCAAATGTCAAAGTACAGAACAATGTTTCCATCTATACCGGAGTTATATGCGAAGATGATGTTTTTCTCGGGCCTTCGATGGTATTTACCAATGTTATCAATCCACGCAGTGCGGTGATCCGGAAAGATCAGTATCAAACCACGCTTGTAAAAAAGGGGGCATCTATTGGTGCCAATGCAACCATTATTTGTGGTGTAACCATCGGAGAATATGCATTTATCGGTGCCGGAGCCGTGGTTAATAAAGATGTCAGGCCTTATTCACTGGTTGTCGGAAATCCTGCAAGACATGCCGGCTGGATGAGCGAGTTTGGCCATCGCCTTCATTTTAACGAAAAAGGGGAAGCCCGGTGTCCCGAAAGCGGAGCCTTATACTGTTTAAAAGAAAGTCTGGTTGTGAAAATCGACGAATGAATGTACCTTTGGCCCGCAAAATTATCCTGATATGGCATCCGTTCCAGTTCAAAAACAATTTGCCCTGATCGGCGCAGCCGGTTATATTGCCGTACGTCATCTGAAGGCAATCAAGGAAACCGGGAACAACCTCCTGGCAGCGCTGGATAAACACGATAGCGTGGGAATTATGGACAATTACTTCCCTGAAGCCGATTTTTTCGTGGAATTTGAGCGATTCGACAGACACATTGATAAATTGCGCAGGATCGGAAACCCGGTTGATTATGTTTCCATTTGCTCTCCAAACTATCTTCACGATACGCACATCCGTTTTGCCCTGCGCCAGCAGGCCGATGCAATTTGTGAAAAACCCATGGTACTTAATCCGTGGAATGTTGATGCACTTGAAGTATTTGAAGAGGAAACCGGACACCGGGTATACAATATTCTGCAGTTAAGACTTCATGAAACCATCCAAAAATTAAAAGAGACATTTCCTGATGTTTCCCGCGGTAAAAAACATGATATTGACCTCACGTATATTACCTCCAGAGGTCACTGGTATTTCTTTTCATGGAAAGGGAACTTACAAAAATCAGGGGGCATTGCAACCAACATCGGTATCCATTTCTTTGACATGTTGATCTGGATCTTCGGAAAAATTCAGGATAACAAGGTTTTCCTGTGCGAACAAGATAAAGCCACAGGATTTATGGAACTTGAGAATGCACGGGTGCGCTGGTTTTTGTCTCTTGACAGCAAGGACCTGCCAGACGATATGAAAAAGAACGGACAGCGTACTTTCCGTTCCATCAGGATTGATGGTAAAGAGGTAGAATTCAGTTCCGGTTTTACGGAGCTTCACACCGAAACCTACCGGGATATTCTTCGCGGGAACGGATTTGGTATTGAAGATGTCAGACCATCCATCGAAGCCACCTATGAGATCCGTAATGCCATCCCCGTAAAACCCGGAACCAACGAACTCCACCCATTTATTAAAAGTATTATTTAACCGGATAAAATTATGATCGATAAATTACAAAACGGTAAAGGAAAAATTTCAGTACTGGGACTCGGTTATGTCGGGTTACCAATTGCGCTTGAGTTGGCTAACCATTTTCCGGTGATTGGTTTTGATATCCGTGAAGACCGTATCCGGATGATGCAACAGGGGAAAGACCCCAGCAATGAATTGCCTCCCGGTACATTCAAAGATAAAAACATTAAATTTACCCATAATACTGCGAAGCTTGCAGAAGCTCAGTTTCATATTATCGCGGTACCTACCCCGATTGACGAGCACAACCTTCCCGATTTGGGTCCGCTGCTTTCCGCCACCGAAACACTCGCACCGCATCTTAAAAAGGGAGATTACGTGGTGTACGAATCCACGGTATATCCCGGATGTACTGAAGAAGAATGTATACCGCTTCTGGAAAAGATATCCGGATTGCTGTTAAATCACGACTTTAAAGTTGGATATTCTCCCGAACGGATTAACCCCGGCGACACGGTTCACACGCTGACGAACGTGGTTAAGGTTGTTGCCGGTTCTGATGAAGAAGCATTGAAGAATATTACAGAGATCTACAAAACCATTATTAAGGCCGGTATTCATCCGGTTAGTTCGATAAAAGTAGCCGAAGCAGCCAAAATTATTGAAAATACCCAGAGGGACATCAATATTGCCTTTATGAATGAGTTGTCGATTATCTTCAACCGGATGAATATTAATACCTATGAGGTACTGGAAGCCGCAGGTACAAAGTGGAATTTTCTGAACTTTTCCCCGGGACTTGTTGGCGGACATTGCATCGGGGTTGACCCCTATTACCTTACCTATAAATCCAAAGAACTGGGATACCACGCACAGATCATCAATTCGGGACGCTTTATTAACGACTCGATGGGTGGTTACATCGCCAAACAGGTGGTGAAAAAAATTGTTGCCAAAGGGAAAAATATCCGTGATGCACGCGTACTGGTCATGGGAATTACCTTCAAAGAAAATGTCAGTGACATCCGCAACTCAAAAGTGGTTGATATGATCCGTGAATTTGAATCCTATAGAGTCAATGTTGAAACCGTTGATCCTTATGCAAACAAAAACGAGGTCTTTGAAGAATACGGCATAGAGCTTTCTGAAAAACCCGAAGGCCTTTATGATGCCATAGTGGTTGCCGTAGCCCATAAACCTTATCTCGAATTTGAAGAAACTGATTTCAGAAATCTGCTGAACGGACTTGCTGTATTTGTTGATATCAAAGGAGTATACAGGAAAAAAATTAAAACCCTCGAATACTGGAGTTTGTAAAATGCCGGGAGATAAACCATGAAAAAGAAAATTCTGGTCACGGGCGGAACCGGATATATCGGCTCTCATACAACGGTGGAACTGATCAATAGCGGATATGAGGTTATTATCGTGGATGATCTGTCTAATTCGGAACTTTCCGTACTGGACGGGATTGAAAAGATTACCGGAATAAAACCCGGTTTTGTAAAATTCGATCTGTGCGACCGTGAGCGACTCATGCAATTTTTCGAGGATGAAAAAAATATCACGGCCATCATACATTTTGCCGCGTCCAAATCAGTCGGAGAATCGGTACAAAAACCTTTAAAATACTACAGGAACAACCTTGTGTCTCTGATCAATCTTATTGAGGGGATGCAACAGCATAATGTCACCCGTATGGTTTTTTCCTCGTCATGTACGGTTTACGGACAACCGGATACGTTACCCGTATCGGAAAACGCTCCTGTAAAACCGGCAGCATCACCTTACGGCAATACCAAGCAGATATCCGAAGAAATGTTGCAGGATGTCCTCTCTTCGGATGAAATCCTTCATTGTATATCACTCCGCTATTTTAATCCTATCGGAGCACACCCGACCGGATGGATCGGCGAACATCCCATGGGAAAACCGGAAAATCTTGTCCCCTATGTAACCCAAACCGCTATCGGGCTCCGGTCGCACCTCAGGGTTTTTGGCATTGATTATCATACGCCTGATGGCTCGGCCATCCGGGATTATCTGCACGTTGTTGACCTGGCGAAAGCACATGTGGCAGCCATCAACAGGATGCTGGAAGGAAAACAGAAAGACAACTACGAAGTTTTTAACCTGGGAACCGGAAAAGGTTATTCCGTTCTTGAAATCATTCATACTTTCGAAGAGGCGACCGGCGTTAAGGTAAAATATGTCATCACGGATCGTCGTCCCGGCGATGTGGAAAAGGTCTGGGCAGATACGACCAAAGCCAACAGGGAATTGGGCTGGTATGCCAAAAGTTCGCTGGCTGAGGCATTGGTATCGGCCTGGAAATGGGAACAGTATTACCGGAAAAATTATCGGAAACCCTGATCCCGTTTAGCTGATATTGCTACCAAAGCACACTCTTAGGGTATTCCTGTTCTGAAAAAAGGTTGTAGATTTGTGAAAAGCAATAAAAGTTTCGATTTGATACAAAAGATTCTTATAACCGGAGGAGCCGGATTTATCGGTTCACATGTAGTCAGGTATTTTGTTACCCGTTATCCGGAAACCCTGATCGTCAACCTCGATAAACTTACTTATGCCGGAAACCTGGAAAACCTGACCGATATCGAAGCGGCAGATAATTACCGTTTTGTACGGGGAGATATTAATGACCAGGCTTTTATAAACCGTCTTTTCAGCGAACATCATTTTAACGGGGTTATTCACCTGGCTGCCGAATCGCATGTTGACCGGTCGATCCTCAATCCGATGTCTTTTATTGAAACAAATATCATCGGGACGGTAAACCTGCTGAATGCATGCCGGGTTGCATGGGGAAAAGATGCTGCAAACCACCTGTTTTACCAGATTTCTACCGATGAGGTTTACGGAAGTCTGGGAGCGGAAGGTTATTTTACCGAAGAAACGCCTTACGATCCGCAAAGTCCCTATTCGGCCTCCAAAGCCGGAGCAGACCATTTTGTGCGGGCGTATGGTAACACGTACAACCTGCCTTATGTGATCAGCAATTGTTCCAATAATTATGGTCCCAATCAGTTTCCCGAAAAGCTTATCCCGCTGATCATACGTAACATTACCAGGAACAAACCTCTTCCGGTTTATGGCAAAGGAGAAAATATCCGAGACTGGCTGTATGTGGAAGATCACGCTGCTGCCATTGATACTGTTTTTCATCATGCCAAACCGGGAAGTACATACAATATCGGTGGAAACAACGAGTGGAAGAACATTGACCTTGTACGTAAGATTTGTGATCTTACCGATGACCTTCTGGACCGCAAACCCGGAACGGCACAAAAACTCATCACCTTTGTAAAAGACCGTGCCGGTCATGACCTGCGGTATGCTATCGATGCATCCAAAATAAGCAATGAACTGGGATGGAAGCCCGCAACAACTTTTGAATCCGGATTACGAAAAACCATCCGTTGGTATCTCGCCAATACCGAATGGCTGAAGCATGTTTTATCCGGTGAATATGAAAGGTACTACGAACAACAATACTCCGGGAGAGAATCCTGAGAAAGTTCCGAAGAACTGTCACATCTGATTTTTTTATCGGAAAACAAAAACCCTTCTTGCGAAGAAGGGTTTATTCGAACATCAGAATATTTTACAAACTGTTTACGTGTTTTGCCAGTTTCGACTTGATATTGGCTGCCTTGTTTGCATGTATAATATTACGCTTGGCAAGTTTGTCAAGCATCGAAGCAACCTCCGGATACAATTTTTCGGCTTCTTTCTTTTCCGTAACCGATTTTAATTTTTTTACTGCATTACGGGTGGTCCGTGCATAATACCTGTTATGCTGTCTCCGCTCTTCATTCTGACGGATTCTTTTAAGTGCTGATAAATGGTGTGCCATAGCTTCTTTTTCAATGTTTTGTAGTCCGTAGGGGAATCGAACCCCTGTTACCAGGATGAAAACCTGGCGTCCTAACCACTAGACGAACGGACCAAATTGGAGTGCAAAGGTATAATATTTTTTTTTTCACCAAATATTTTTCTGAAAAATCATGTTATAAAATAGAGCTAACAACCAATGTTCAAAACAGATACCTCAACAAAACTTCTGTTCTGCCTGTATTAGAATTTTTTAAATCAGTACTTTTTAAAATTTCATTCCGGTAACCATCCGGACCTTTTTTATGGTTCTGCTTATAAAACCCGGCAACCAATAAAAGTATAATAACTTTCGGTTTTGCAATAATGGTACTGCAATCCAAAGCGGTTTTTAATTATGTATTTTATTGTATATTTATATATATATATTCACATCCGAGACCGAAAACATCGGAAAACAGATCCGAGGATAAGACAAATGAAATTCCAAGGTTAATTTTATCTTTCATATCTCCGGCAGATCCACTTCCTGGAAGAAAATGTCAAATCCAATAATTATCATTAACTTTGCGCGATAATTTTTTAGGATACCTGAAAAAAATATTCACACATTTAAAACATTATGATGAAAAAGTCCGGATTTATTGCTTTACTGGTTATTATTCTTGCCTCTTGTGGAACCAGGAAAGGTTTCAAAGTTGAAGGCACGCTGGATGGCGGCGCCGGTCAAAAGGTTTATGTTGATATTATCAGGATGAGCTCCCTCGAACCTGTTGACTCTGTTGTTATTGACGAAAAGGGACATTTTATGATTTCAGGTGATCTGGAACAGCCTTCTTTTGCCGTGCTACGTTCCCAGCAGGATGCATATATTACACTCATACTGGTACCCGGTGATCACGTAAAAATCACCGGCCCATATAACGAAATGGAAACTTCCTGCACCATAGAAGGCTCTGAGGATACTGAGAAATTTCAAAAATTTCTCACCCATTTCAGGGAAAACATTACAAAACTTCAGGTACTCAACCAGACCTACAAGGACAGCATCAACTCTCCGAATCTTAATGATATCATAAATGATCTTGATAAAAAATCCCGGATTATTCTTGAAGATCAGAAAACCTACACCCGTACATTTATAGATGATAATCTCAATTCACTGGCCAGCCTGCTGGTTTTGTACCAACAGATTGCTCCGCGGCAGTACATTCTTGACCCCATGGAAGATTTTAGCTATTTTGAAAAAGTCGATTCCGCCCTGAACTCGTCGTATCCCAAGGCCGGTCCGGTAATTTCTTTTCATACACAAATGAATGACCTCCGTGAGAGAAAAAAACAGATTAATGAACAGGAAAAAAACGTAGGTTTGGGGATGGTTGCTCCCGAGATTGCATTGCCTTCTCCGGAAGGTGACACGATACGGCTTTCCTCTACACGGGGAAATTATGTCCTGCTCGATTTCTGGGCATCCTGGTGCAGCCCCTGCCGTAAAGAGAATCCCAATCTAGTTAAAGAATACCGGAAATATCACAAAAAGGGATTCGAAATCTTTCAGGTTTCCCTGGACCGTGATCGTGAAAACTGGTTAAAAGGCATCTCCGAAGATCATCTGGGATCATGGATCCATGTCAGCGATCTGAACTACTGGCAGTCTTCGGTGGTTACCCTATACCATATTCAGGGGATTCCGATGAATTTTCTTCTCGACAAGGATGGAAAAATCGTTGGTAAAAACCTGCGCGGTGCAGCCCTCAGCAATAAACTTGAAGAGCTTTTTCAATAATATCTTACGCTTCACAGACTGAATACCATGGCCGGTTACAGGGATAAATCCGTTTTGCTCCGTTCACTTTTCATCTTACTTCTTGTTACGGCGTTGGGCCTTTCCGGATGCCATAATAAGGAAACCATGCGGATTTCAGGAAAAATTCCACCTTCAGACTACCAGCGAATTTATGTCGATCTGCTTGATGTAAACATTTCAACTCCTTTGGATTCTGCCCGGTTACGCAAAGGAAAATTTCATCTTCATGTTCCACTGTCCGAACCGTCTTTCCTTTTGCTTAAGCTCGATCCGTATAATTACATTACCATACTTGCTTCCCCGGGTGAACATATTCGTATCACAGCAGACACCTCTTTCCTTCCCGCTGGTTATCAGGTAAACGGATCTGAAGAATCAAAATTGGTAAAAACCCTGGATGATCATTTGCGACGCACCATTCAAAAAGCTGACTCCATTACTACCCTTTACAAAACAGCCATGAATCAAGCCGGCTTTGATACCCTTAAAACGAAACTTGAAGATGCATATCAAAAAATCATTGACGGGCAACGAAAATTCTCCATTGCCTTCATCCTTGATCATATGCACGACCTGGCAAGCATAAAAGCAATCTACCAGAAGATTGATGACAATGCGTTTGTTCTGAATAGTATCCGTGACATACAGTACCTGAAGATCCTTAGTGATACTTTGACAAAGTATTTTCCGGAACTTCGAATTACCAGGGCACTGGTTACGGATTTTAACCGTGAAATGTCAAAATATAAGCAAATGCAGCTCAATGCCATGGCACAAAAATCCGGAACCATTGGCTATCTGGATATTAAACTTCCGGACATTAACGGCGACACTGTAAAACTGTCCTCGTTACGTGGCAAATATATTTTACTCTCTTTCTGGGCAAGCTGGTGCGACCAGTGTATACAGGAAAACCTTGAATTTAAGACACTTTATAAAAAATATCACAGTAAAGGATTTGATATTTACCAGGTTTCCCTGGACAATCGACGGGATGCCTGGACAAGGGCTGTCCGGTTTGATGAATTACCCTGGATCAATGTTTCCGATCTGAGCTATCCTAACTCGCCTGCTGCGAATTTATACAATGTCCGTCAGCCACCACGCAATTTCCTCCTGGACCCAAAGGGAGATCTCATTGCCAGAGACCTGCATGGACGTTCCCTGCAAATTAAACTCAGTCAGATTTTTGAACCGTAAATCCCTGTTTTGGAACCCGGCAAAAATATCTATTTCGCCTCCGACCTTCACCTCGGGCTGCCTGCAATAATTGCAACTGCCGACCGGGAACGCCATTTTGTACGATGGCTTACTGAAATCCGGGATTCCATAGAAGAACTGTACCTGGTAGGGGATATCTTTGATTACTGGTTCGAGTATCGAGAAGTAGTTCCGCGGGGGTTTACCCGTTTTTTGGGGAAAATCGCTGAAATAACTGACAGTGGTATTCCCGTTCATCTGTTTACAGGAAATCATGATATCTGGATATTCGATTATCTGCCTTCCGAGCTGGGCATAACCCTGCACCGCCAGCCTGTTATCAGGGATTTTAATGGTAAACGGTTTTATATTGGCCACGGGGATGGGATAGGCCCGGGAGACAGGAGATACAAAATGTTAAAAAAGATTTTTACCAACCCGGTATTGCAGTGGCTTTTCGCCCGTTTGCATCCCAACTTTACCGTCTGGCTGGCTCATAAATGGTCACATGCCAGTCGTTACGGCCGCGACCGGCTTGCAGAACCTTTTTCATCAGAAGAAAAAGAATGGTTGATCCGTTATGCACGTGAATTAAACCATAAAGAACACTTTGACTATTTTATTTTCGGGCACAGGCATATTCCGCTTGATTATCCGCTGAATAAAAATTCGAGATTCATCTATCTGGGAGATTGGATATCCCATTTCAGCTATGCTGTTTTTAACGGGGAATCCCTCGCTTTAAAAACATTTGATTATCCCAAAGCCTAAAAAAATCCCGGTGCGATACCGGGATTTTTCAGGCCTGATTAAAACTATTGTTTTTTAATACGCATACCGAAAAACGAACGGTAGACAAATATTAAACCGAAGATAAGTAATACTCCACCTATAATGGGAGTAAAATCGAATCTGTCATTTTTAATGGCATTCAAATGCATATGCACCGCAATCTCAACCGCCAGCAAACCGAAAAGGGTACTGAATTTAATGATGGGATTCATGGCAACCGATGAAGTGTCCTTGAAAGGATCACCAACAGTATCGCCAACCACTGTTGCTTCATGAAGAGGCGTATTCTTCTCCTTCAGGTCAACCTCAACAACTTTCTTTGCATTGTCCCATGCCCCTCCGGTATTGGCCATATAAATAGCCTGAAACAAGCCGAAAATAGCAATAGAGATCAGGTATGAAACAAAGAAGTTTGGATTGAAAAAGGCAAATGCCAGCGTCAATGAGAATAACACGGCAAAAATATTCCACATTCCGTCCTGGGCATACTTGGTACAGATACGCACAACAGATTTTGAATCTTCGAGATCTGCTTCTTTGATATCCAGTTTAATATGGTTACGTATAAAAGCTACAGCACGGTATGCACCCGTAGTTACAGCCTGCATGGAGGCCCCGGTAAACCAGTAGATCACAGCGCCACCGGTAATAAGCCCCAGGATTACCGGAGCATCTACCATCTCAAGTTGCATGAGTCCCTGATTCTTCAGCAGAAGAATAATGGAAAAAATCATCGTGGTAGCTCCGATAACTGCCGTACCAATCAAAACAGGTTTGGCTGTTGCCTTAAAAGTATTCCCGGCAGAGTCATTCGACTCGAGATAAAACTTTCCCTTTTCAAAATCGGGAGTGAAACCGAAATCTTTTTCAATTTCTTCCGAAATACCTTCACGGCTCTCAATTCTGGAAAGTTCAAAAACCGACTGGGCATTATCGGTTACAGGACCATAACTGTCAACGGCAATAGTTACAGGCCCCATGCCCAGAAAACCAAATGCCACCAGACCAAAAGCAAAAATACTCGGATAAGTCATAAGTTCACTCATTCCCAGGGTGCTTATAAAATAAGCACCGAACATCAGACCGACAAAGACCAGGCCGAGCCAGAATGCCGAAAAGTTCCCTGCAACAATCCCGGAAAGAATGGTAAGTGACGAACCTCCTTCACGTGATGCGGTAACAATCTCGTTCACATGTCTGGACTTTGAAGAGGTAAATCCTTTCACCAGCTCAGGGATCAGTGCGGCAGCCAGGGTCCCGAAACTAATGATCGTGGCCAGCTTCCACCAAAGATCATAAATTACGGTACCATCGGGAGCGGTCACATTATGTATAAGCAGGTAGGATAATCCGAAAGTGGAAAGAATAGATATCAGAGAAGTAAGCCACACAAGACTGGTAAGAGGTGCCTCAAAATTAAAATGATCAACCTTACTATATTTGGCTTTGCCAATTGCATGGTTAATCCAGTAAGAGACCAGTGAAGTAATAATCATCATAATACGCATGGCAAAGATCCAGACAATAAGGGTGGCCTGGAATTCTATCCCAGTGATAGCCAGAACGATAAAGGCAATCAAAGCTACTCCGGTGACCCCATAGGTTTCAAAGCCATCGGCTGTAGGACCTACACTGTCTCCGGCATTGTCACCGGTACAATCGGCAATCACGCCCGGGTTCCTCGGATCATCCTCGGGAAGATTAAAAATAATCTTCATCATGTCGGCACCGATATCTGCAATCTTGGTAAAAATCCCTCCGGCAACCCTAAGTGCACTGGCGCCAAGCGACTCTCCGATAGCAAAACCGATAAAACAGGCTCCGGCACTCTCCCGCGGAATAAACAGAAGGATCACGATCATCAGGATCAGCTCTACAGATACCAGCAATAACCCTACACTCATACCGGCCTGTAAAGGAATGGAAAGAACCTGCCAGGGTTTCCCTGTTAAAGAAACAAATGACGTTCTGCTGTTGGCTAATGTATTGATTCTGACCCCAAACCAGGCTACGGAATAAGAGCCCAGAATACCAATCACAGTCCATAAAGTAACCAGTAAAACTTTAGGAATCGACATATGGCTCAGGAAATAGAAATAATAGACAATAGCCACGGCGATGATCAGAAACAAAATCAGTAAAAACCTTCCCTGTTGTATCAGATAGGTTTTACAGGTCTCATAAATGATCTTTGAAACATCAAGCATACTTTTGTGTGCAGGGATTTTGCGAATAGAGGAATACTGGTATACTCCGAAAGCAAAACCCAACAGAACCAGGGCCATCCCGTACAAAAGGATATGCCAGCCACTCATTCCCAGCGAAGGGAAAAAACTTTCATGCAGATCAGGTATGGGCAAATCAGCCTCACTGGCAAATGACAGCACCGGAAATAACAAGAATAACAACAAAGAAGAAAAAACTTTTTTCTTTTTCATAAGGCATCTTTTTTAATTTGTGCAAAAATGATTGTGCAAATATACGTTATGAGAATAAATTTCATTGTTCCTCACTTTAAAAATCCATGATTTATACATGTTAAAAAACACCAGCATGTTACCCTCTTCAAAGAATCATTCATTATCTGAGAATATATGCAATAGTAATCCCCAGATAGTTTCCGATAGCATATCCGGCTATTCCCACAGCCAGTCCGGTAAGAATGATCTCACGGTTTTTCAGGGCTCCTGCCACAACCGGCACAAATGGTGGAGAACAGATCAGTGCACTGCCGGATATGATTACCGTATCAGCATCAAGGTTAAATATTTTGGCAATCAGCGCATGGAGCAGATGAGATCCGAACATGGCCAGGCCGACATAATAAAACAGCGAAAAGGAAATATCCTTCAACTTGGAAAGATCTGCCATTGAGGCAACAACCAGACTGAAAATTAATATTAAAAACATGCCGGACTGAAATGTCTTTTTGATTGCCCTGATACGTGGGATAAATGACAGGACGATACCGAAAGTAGTAATTAAAAGAATAATCGCAGCTGTTGAAAAATCAGCAGGAAACAATTTACTGATGCCAAAACTTATCCCCAGAATCACCACAGATAGTCCAAAGGCAAGCAAAACGGGCAGAAAGGTTTTCTTTTTGAATATTCCATCGTAAGAATCGAATTCATCGTCCAGCTCCATTTGCTTTACATCGTTACCAGGAACAGCCGTATCCGGATCCGGTTCAGGCTTTTTATACGCAGGTAAGAATAAAAGGAACACCCGCTGGCCGACGGAAAGAATAAAGATCAAATAAACAGCTCCCAATGCCAGCTCGTATGTGTGTGTCATAATATAAAGCTCCTGGTTGACGTTCAGTGCCGTTTTCATGGCGGCCATGTTCGGTGTGCCACCGGTATAAATGCCTACCAGCATACCCGAAACTTTCCATATCTCGGGAATATCATTCCTGAAAATCCAGTATCCCACAAAAATCATTAAGACAACGGTAAAAAGCCCGATAAGTAAAGAAATAAAGGTCGACCTGGCCATCCGCATCCATTTTTTAACATCAATGGAAAAAAGGATCAGGGGTAATGCCAACGGAATGGTAATGGTTGTAAGCAGGTTCTGATATTTTTCAGCCCCTGCGGGCAGAATCCCGATATTCCCCAGAATCAGGCCGACACCGTAACAAACCAGTACCGAACCAATTTTTTTAAGAATGGAATACTTTGTTTCCAGATACAAAACAGCCACCGGGGTTAATAGAAAAAAGAAAATAAGAATGACATGTTGAATATTCATTATGCAACAGGATTACAGGTTTGACATCCGGGAATAAATCAACGTTTCTACTGGTTGTATGTTTGCTTTAGATCAATTTGTGCTAATTAACATATTTTATATTTAAGATACAAAAACATATCTTAAAAGTTGTTGAACATAAAGGAGACGATGGAATCTTAATGATTGAAACGGGGGTTTGTATTTTATTTACAATACATGGATAAATATCATTCTTTTTCAGGTAAAATTGTTGTAAATTGTGAATCATATTGAGGATTTGTTTTTTAAAGATATTCGCTATGAAAACGACATATTTCTTATCAAAAAACCCCTTCCGGATGATAATATATCTGGCTGCTTTGGTGATGATATTTTCCGGAAGAAATGGTCAGGCCCAACCAGGTAACGCCCAACAATCAAAAAAATTTACTGCATATAAAGGCATTGTCCTGGATGCAGAAAGTAAGACACCGGTGGTTTTTGCTGCTGTTGTTATTCGGGGAACACTATCCGGAACCGTTACCAATTCCGAAGGACGTTTTCTAATTAAAATCCCTGACAATGTTGAACAACCGGCCATTAAAATCAGCAGCCTGGGATATGAAACCAAAACAATAGCCGTGTCTCAGCTTTCCAAATCACAGACCAGTACTATAGAGCTGCAAATGGCCTCTGTACCTATTGAACCTGTGGTTATTCGCAATATAGACCCGCTCCTTCTGCTTAAGGATGCTGTCCAACTTATCCCCAGGAATTATGGAGACGCCCCGGTTATGATGACCGGCTTTTACAGGGAATCCATCAGGAAAAACCGCAATAACTATAAATCGGTTGGAGAAGCCATTCTGGATATATACAAAGGTTCCTATAAAAATCCGTTTGACGGAGACAGAGTGAGAATTTATAAAGGGAGAAAAAGCGAAAACCTGAGAAGATCGGATACCATTATGGTAAAATTCATGGGAGGACCGGTAACGGCTTCATTACTCGATCTGGTTAAAAATCCTTCTGATATTTTATCACCGAAAGTATATGATTATTATGATTACCGTTTAAGTGGCGCTGTGGACATTAACGGACGGAAAACTTATGTTATACAATTCGACCAGAAAGATTCGGTGCAGGTTCCTCTTTATAAAGGGAAAATCTATATTGACAAGGAAACAAAAGGGATTGTCAGCATAGACTTTGAGATCAGTCCGAAACAACGGGACAAGGCGGCGGACTACCTGATCCTGCGCAAACCTGCAACTCTTGTTGTTGATGTAATTAGCGCCCATTACCTGGTAAACTACCGGATGGTAAATGATCGCTGGTTTCTCAACTATGTAAGGCTTGAAGATCATTTCAGTACCAAATGGAAGAAAAAACTGTTCAGATCTGAGTATTACCTGACCTCTGAAACGGCAATCACGGATATAAATCCCGAAAAGATTGAAAAACCCAAATTCAGAGAGTCTTTTAAGAAGAACGATTTCTTCTCCGAGAAAGTCAGTGCCTTTGAGGATCCGGAATTCTGGGGGCCTGCAAATGTCATCGAACCGGAAGAGTCCATCCAGGAAGCCATCGCCAAGATCAGCAAACGATTGAAACGTATTCAGAAATAATCATAAATATTAAATCCATTAAACATTTTATTTAATCAAAACAAAGGAATCATGAAAAAGGTCACCATCTTCTTCTTTCTTGCCTTAACGGCTCAAATAGCTTTTACGCAACCTGATATTCCTGTTGAACAATGGACAGGTAAAACGATCATGCTGATTGGAGCTCATCCCGATGATGATACGTATTCCCAGGGCACTTTGGCTATGCTTCAGGAGCATGGAAATGAGGTTTTTATTGTGACACTGACCACCGGAAACGTAGGAACACAGGACACTACACTTTCCATGACCGATCTGGCGAATATCCGGCGACAGGAAGAACTGGCAGCATTGAAAGTTCTGGGGATCCCGGGAGATCATTATATTAACCTGGGTTATGACGACGGAATGCTTGAATACCAGAATAAAAAGGATATTGTAGCCAATCTGGTCCGGCAAATCAGAAAAATCAGGCCCGATGTACTGTTTGCATTTGACCCCGGAAAAGGGTCACAACGCTGGCGCAAAGCAGACCACCGGTCTGCATCTTACCTGGCTGCTGATGCTGCACGCGCTGCCATGTGGCCACTGCTGTTCCAGGGACAGATTACCAATGAAGGACTGAAGGCATTTACGATTCCCGCATATATGCTTTATGACTGCGACCCCGCAGCCATAAATACCTGGGTGGATATCTCTGCCTATAAAGACAAAAAAATCGATGCCATGGCTAAATATGTAAGCCAATGGAGTTCGGGATGGTATAAATATACCGGCCCGACTCTCTCTCCAAAAGAAGAGAAAGAGGTTAAGGAAAAACTTGCCAGGCATTTTACTTTACACGATGGAAAAACCATGGAAGGATTCCGTTATTATAAAGGTTTGCCGGATAATATTGGCAGGTAAATTTATGGTTGTCCGATGGAATAATTTCGCATTTACTTTTGTCAAATAGTATAGATTTTAACGTTATTCCCATGCTATGTACAAAGTGAGTGCCCTGAAAACATCTTTCGTTATCCTGCTGCTGAACGGAGGAATGTTTCTTAATATCTTCGCACAGAATGATTTGCAGTTACTCGACCTGACTAACTATGTTGAATTCCATAATCCGGATTATGGAACGGCACAATCCGCCTATCATAAAGTAACCGGCTCCCCATACCTTTATGACGATTTTAAGAAAGGTGTCCTGGTAACTAAAAACAGGCAAAGATATGCGGGATCATACCGGTATGATATTCATGACCAGGCGATGGAATTCCGTGTTAACGGGATTATATACGAGGTAAAGGATTTTTTAAATATCGATACCATAACCATAGGAGATCAGCCATTTATTTACCTCCTTGCCCAAAATAAGAAGAAAGATGTCCAGGGGGCTTTTTATGAGGTTTTATGCTCCGGGAAATGCCTTTTGCTGGCCCGTAAACGTGTTGAACTGATCCCCGGCCGTACCCGCCAGGCTTATGCCGAACCACGTCCTCCGCATTTTACAAGGATGAGCGATGTCTATTTTCTGCAAACCGGTATCCGGGCACCGCAGCGTATCACAGGGAAAAAAGCCATTAAGGAATATCTTGCCGACCATGAGCAGGAAGTGGCCGAATATATCAGAAGACACAGAATATCGATGAGGAAACCTTATGAGTTAAGCGCTCTTATTGATTATTACAACCGGCTATAGAAGATGTGTTATCCTATCCTGCCCATCCTTCACGGTCGAGGCTCCGGTACTGGATGGCTTCGGCGAGATGGTTGTTCCTGATGTTTTCACTGTCATCAAGATCGGCAATGGTGCGGGCGACTTTGAGAATACGATCATAAGCCCGGGCAGAAAGGCCTATTTTTTCCATGGCATTTTTGAGTAGCTGTTGTCCGGCATCATCTATCTGACAATATTTTTCCAGCATTTTCCTGCTCATCTGGGCATTGCTGTAGATTCCCTTTTCTCCGGAAAACCGTTTTATCTGTTTTTCCCGGGCTTTAACAACCCGCTCCCTTACGACATGGCTCGGCTCTGCTGCCCGCGGGGCTGTAAGCTTATCAAAGGATACCGGAACTACTTCAATATGAAGGTCAATCCGGTCGAGTAATGGCCCCGAAATCCGGTTCAGGTACTTCTGTATCATCCCGGGCGTACAAACACATATTCTCTCAGGATGGTTATGATAACCGCAGGGACAAGGATTCATAGCTGAAACCAGCATAAAACTGGCCGGATACTGAACCGTAAATTTAGCGCGCGATATGGTAATTACACGATCTTCAAGCGGCTGGCGCATCACTTCCAGGACGGTGCGTTTGAATTCAGGTAATTCGTCCAGGAAAAGGACACCGTTGTGAGCCAGGGATATCTCGCCGGGTTGCGGGAAAGTACCTCCGCCAACCAGGGCAACATCCGAAATCGTGTGATGGGGAGAGCGAAACGGTCGCTGGGTCATTAACGAGGTTTGCCCGTCGATTTTACCGGCAACAGAATGGATCTTGGTGGTTTCCAGGGCTTCGTCGAGGGAAAGCGGGGGAAGGATTGTCGGCAGGCGCTTCGCCAGCATGGTTTTACCTGATCCCGGCGAGCCGATCATCACGACATTATGACTTCCTGCCGCAGCAATCTCAAGCGCCCTCTTTACCGTTTCCTGGCCACGGACATCCGAAAAATCAAAGGGATACCTGTTCACCTGTGACCGGAACAGTTCGTTGACGTCTACATGAGTTTCCTGCAGCGTGTTTCCGTTTTCAAGAAAGGAAACGACTTCACCGAGATGGCCGGCCCCATATACCTTTAAACCTTCGACAACGGCAGCTTCCTGAACATTCTGTGCCGGCAGGATAAATCCTTCAAAACCGGAGTCGCGGGCCCGGATGGCAATGGGCAATACGCCTTTAATCGGTTGGAGGCTCCCGTCCAGGGATAATTCACCCATGATCATATAACGGCTCAGGGCATCGGCGTTCAGCTGTTTTGATGCCGCCAGAATACCGATAGCCAGCGTCAGATCGTAGGCCGAACCCTCTTTTCGAATATCCGCCGGTGCCATATTGATCACGATCTGTTGTCCCGGCCATTTCAATCCCCGGCTGCGAAATGCCGACTCAATCCGCTGCTGGCTTTCTTTTACGGCATTATCGGGTAATCCCACCAGAAAAAACTTGATCCCCGCAGAAATATTCACCTCCACGGTTACGGTCATGGCCTCGATACCATGAACGGCGCTGCCATAGGTTTTTACAAGCATCTGAGTAGCTGTACGGATTCTGTATCTTATAATCTCTTTTTAAAAATAGGAAATATTCCTGAAAACCGACAATCAGATCAAAGATTCTTACCGTTTAAATCCTTCCTATGCAGAACTTTTGTATTTTCATCTCCCGTAATCACAATTCTTTCTGGCCATGACATCTTCACTGAAAAAGAAAATGTATGAAGTAATTTTTGAGGCAGACACACCGGCAGGTAAAGCCTTTGATGTAATCCTGCTTATTCTTATACTGTTAAGCGTTATTGCGGTAATCATAGAAAGTGTTCCTGCCATAGAAACCCGCTATCATCCCTGGCTGAACAGGCTGGAATGGACAGTAACCATTCTTTTTACGATTGAATTTATTCTTCGTATTCTGGTGGTTCAACGGCCGGCCGGATATCTGCTTAGTTTTTACGGCATCATTGATTTTCTGGCCGTTCTGCCGACATATCTTGCAGTTTTTATTGCCGGGGCACAAGGGTTGATCATCATCCGGGCTTTACGCCTTTTAAGGATCTTCCGTATCTTCAAACTAACCCGCTATACGTCAGAGGGGACGGTTCTGATTCGGGCACTGAAAGCAAGTCGCAATAAAATTAGTGTTTTTCTTTTCGCCGTATTTACCCTGGTCATCATCATCGGGACACTGATGTATATGATCGAAGGGACAGAAAACGGATTTACCAGTATCCCCCGCGGGATATACTGGGCAGTTGTAACCATGACCACAGTGGGTTATGGTGATATTGCCCCGTCCACAAATCTGGGTCAGTTTGTCGCAGCACTTGTAATGATTCTCGGCTATGGAATTATTGCTGTCCCCACAGGTATTGTCACTGCTGAATATTCACGCGTCCGTAATGAGGACATTACAACCCAGACCTGTCCCGTATGCCTGTGCGAAGGTCATGAACCGGATGCCATCTATTGCAAACACTGCGGATCAAAATTGAATCCGTAAGGAATAAAACAGAGCATAGAAAACAGTGTGATTTCCGGGGGTAAGTCTTTAGGCACTATAAAAAATTATCCGTAAATTTGCAGGTTCAAACATAAAATATATGTCACAACTTCCCAGTTTTTTTGCCACAAACAAACCGCATGTATTTAATTACATACCAAGGTATTGGGATCCTGAAAAAGAAGAGCGGGAGAAAAGGATACGCCAGATTGAACTGGAACTGGGCCTGCACGAAGGAGAAGCATACGTCCCCCGTATCAGGAAAGGTCAGATGACTACTTATTTTAATCGTAAGTCAAGGCATCGCGAACGGGCGTCAAACCTGCGCCTGATCATTTTGATCGTCTTCCTGATGCTGGTGGTTTATTTGCTGTTTTTCCGTTAAATTATTAATTCTATGGCGGATATCATCCGGTTGCTGCCCGATTCAGTAGCCAATCAGATTGCAGCGGGAGAGGTTATTCAGCGTCCGGCATCCGTTGTCAAGGAAATGATGGAAAATGCCGTGGATGCAGGAGCTCAGGCTATCCATATACAATTATCCCAGGCAGGGAAGAACATGATCCAGGTTATTGATGACGGTTGCGGCATGTCTGAAACGGATGCCCGGCTTGCTTTTGAGCGTCATGCTACTTCAAAGATCACAAGCGCCGAAGACCTTTTTTCTATCCGTACCATGGGTTTCCGCGGCGAAGCGCTTGCCTCCATCGCCGCTGTAGCACAGGTAGAACTGAAAACAAAGCGTAAAGAAGATGAGCTGGGTACCCACATCATTATTGAAGGCTCGGAAGTAAAAGAACAGAAACCGGTTTCATGTAAAGTCGGCAGCAACTTCATGATCAGGAATCTTTTTTTCAATATCCCTGCACGCCGCCGGTTCCTTAAAACCAATGCTACCGAGCTGAAACATATCATTACGGCTTTTCAGCGTATCGTACTGACGCTGCCCCGGATTCATTTTAGCCTCAAACACCAGGAAACCCTGATCTATGATCTTCCACATGTCGAAAATCTCAGACAACGAATTTCCGGCATTTTTGGCAAAAACGTGAATCAGCATCTGATCCCGCTCCGGGTAGAGACATCTCTTGTAAATATCCAGGGATTTATCGGCAAACCCGAATTTGCCAAAAAAACCTTCGGCGAACAGTACTTTTTTACCAACCAGCGCTTTTTGAAACACCCTTATTTCCATCGCGCGGTTACCGAAGCTTACCAGAAAATCCTGCCCCCGGAAGCTATTCCGACCTATTTTATTTATTTTGAAATTGATCCTGACAAGATCGATATCAATATTCATCCGACAAAAACAGAAATCAAATTTGAAGATGAGCGGTCGGTATGGCAGATACTGCATGCAACGGTAAGGGAAGCTTTGGGGAAACACAACATTGTCCCTTCAATTGATTTTGAGTTGGGAACACCCATAGACATTCCTGTTGCCCAATCCGCGGGAAATGTCCATCCGCCTTCTATCCCTGTTAATCCCGACTATAATCCTTTCAGGGAAGAGGAGAAAAGTCTGGGATTTCAACGTAAAAAAGAACCCCCGTTACACAACTGGGAAAAACTTTATGAAGGTTTTGAGCAGGAAAAGACACCGCAGGATCATATTACATCCTTTTCTTCTTACCATGAAGAAGACCTGATCGTTCCGGCCGTTTTTTTTCAGTTTAAACAGAAATATATTCTCCTTTCCGTAAAATCGGGATTGATGATCATAGATCAGAAACGTGCTCACCAGCGTGTTCTTTTTGAGACGTTTATGCAGGATGTCCGGCAACAGGGCGTTACCCAAAAGCTGTTGTACCCGGAGCACATTGTCCTGAATCCTGCTGATTTCACGCTAATATCAGAAATGGAAGACGAATTGAAGCATTTCGGATTTTCCTTTGAACTCACAGACCCGTTTGGTATCACCATCTCCGGCATCCCGGCCCAGATTCCTCAAACGGATCCGAAAATCCTGATCAACAGCTTGTTGGAAACGTACAAAAATACCTTGTCCGACCCGACAATCAGTCCGCGTGAACAACTGGCTCACAGCATGGCTGTAGCAGCGGCAATCCCTTACGGAAAAAACCTTTCAATAGCGGAAATCCAGGATCTCATAGACAGGCTTTTTGCTTGTAAATCACCTTCTTTTACTGCTTCAGGCAGAACTGTTTTTTATATACTTCCCTCTGCGGAGCTGGAAAATTTTTTTGAATAAATCCGATAATGACATTTTGTCGTTTCACTGCATTGTTTACTCATTTTATTACCTTTGGCGTGATCATTGAGGAGCAGGGCTAAATCAATATTTTATGAACTATTATCAACAACCCAATACGAGTTCGTTTCCTCCGGTAGTTAAAAACCTGGTCATCATTAACACGCTGATGCTTTTGATCGCCTGGGTTACGGTCAATAGTTTCGGGTTCGATCTTACCCGGTATCTGGCCCTTTATTTCCCCACATCACAGTATTTTCACCCCTATCAGTTTGTTACGCATATGTTTATGCATGGCGGACTGACACATCTTTTTTTCAATATGTTTGCGCTCTGGATGTTTGGCCGCGTGCTCGAGAATGTATGGGGGGGAAAACGTTTTTTTATTTTCTATATCATTACCGGGCTTGGTGCAGCAGGTTTTTATACTCTTGTGCATTGGATCGAATACGTCGTATTAAAAAATCAAATGTCACCGGAACAGATGCGCATGGTCATGGAGCAGGGAGCTTTGGCACTTCAAAACCAACGCAATTTTGTCGACCCGCTGATGAGTAAAATGAACATCCTGATCAATACGCCTGTTGTAGGTGCTTCAGGTGCAATATTTGGTGTATTGCTGGGCTTTGGTATGCTTTTCCCCAATACGCAGCTGATGTTGATTTTTCCCCCGATACCCATACGGGCAAAATATTTTGTCCTTGGATACGGAGCGCTTGAATTATTTCTTGCACTTTCACAACCGGGCAGCAGTATTGCCCATGTTGCACATCTGGGTGGCATGCTTTTTGGGTATATCATGATCAAATACTGGAATAGGAAAAAAGACCTTTTTTACTGATGCAACAGTCCGGTATCTGGAATAGTATTAAACAGTCCTTCAGGGAAGGATCATCCCTCATACAACTTATTTATATTAACACGGGAGTGTTTCTTGTTATAAATCTCCTGTATATTATTCTCTTCCTGTTTTCTGTTTCTCACGGATCGTCCGTGGTGTTGCCATGGCTTGCCGTCCCTGCATACCTGCCCGAACTTATCAGGCACCCATGGACACCGATCACCTACATGTTTACCCATCAAAGTTTCTTTCACATTCTTTTCAACCTGCTTTGGCTTTACTGGTTTGGTAAGATTTTCCTTGAATATTTCGACCAGAAAAAACTGATTGCCGTATATATACTTGGCGGACTAAGCGGGGCAGCCCTTTATATCTTTTCGTATAACCTTTTCCCTGCCTTACAACCCCTGCTCAGACAATCCCTGGCCATCGGGGCCTCTGCAGCCATCATGGCCGTGGTAGTAGCCATTTCCGTATATGTTCCGGATTACACGATTTATCTTTTGCTGATTGGACCGGTAAAGATCAAATATGTTGCCCTGACTGCCTTTATCCTGACTTCGCTGTTGGATTTTTCCTCAAATACCGGAGGGAAAATTGCCCATATCGGCGGTGCTTTGTATGGTTATCTGTATGTCCTGCGCTATCGTCAGGGTAAGGATATGTCCCGTTCGTTTAACCGGTTGCTTGATACGATGGCTTCGTGGTTTAAACCACGGAAAACAAAAATGAAAATAACCTATAAAAGACCTTTAACCGATTTGGAGTATAATAAAAAGAAGGTGGAGAATCAGGCCGAAATCAACAGGATTCTGGATAAGATTTCAAAAGGTGGTTATGAAAGCCTCTCCAAAGCAGAAAAAGAAACCCTGTTCAGGGCAAGTAATAAAAACTGATCCCGGAATAAATTGACAATATTTTGAGCAAGCTGATCAACAAAACCTTTCGTGTGCTTTCCGTGATTACTGCCGTTGCACTGCTCCTGGCCTATCTGGCGGTTTGGATAAGTCCCGTAAAAATATGGATCCTGGCTTTTTTCGGTCTTGCATACCCTTATATCCTGCTGGTAGCTGTTTTCCTCTTGTTCTTCTGGCTCCTTAACCGGAAAACAAAAGAGTTCGTATTTATGCTGGTTTTTATCATTCTTGGCTGGGGCCACCTGAACCGGTTTTTCAGGGTCCCGGTTAAACCGGAACGCCAAAGCAAAATAACTACTGATTCTTTACGGCAAATAAAAGTACTGAGTTATAACGTGAGGTTATTCAATCTGTACGAAAAAAAATCCGACAACATGGATAATATTATCCGTTTTATCCATAATGAAGATGCCGATATCATTTGCCTGCAGGAGATTTATACCGGTTCGTCCCGGATGACAGAAAAAATGCTGATTCAAAAAATCGGGCTGCCTTATAACCGGATAAATTACCTGATATCCGGCAATAAACCCGTATATTATGGCATGGCCATTTTCAGCCGGTTTCCCATTATCGGTTCAGGCACAATAAAATATCCGGATACCTACAATACAACCATGTTTTGCGATGTTCTGGCCGGGAAAGATACACTTCGTATTTTCAACAACCATTTGCAGTCTACCCGTCTGAAAAAAACAAATTACTTTTTATTTTCCGGATCAAACCAGAGTGAATCCCTTAAAGAGATTCTGGATATTTCAGAAAGACTTAAGGATGCTTTCATCAAACGTGCCGGACAAGCCGAAATATTACACAAAAAAATTACGGAATCTCCTTACCGGGTAATTGTATGCGGTGATTTTAACGACACGCCTGTTTCGTATACTTATCACAAGATCACTACCGGCTTGAAAGATGCATTTCTATACAACGGGAAATGGCTTGGAAAAACATACGCAGGACTACTCCCTTCTTTTAGAATTGATTATATCATTATCGATCGTACCTTGCAACCACTGGATTTTCGCCGTTACCGCAACCGTTACTCAGATCATTTTCCCGTAAGTTGCCGGATTCTCATTTCTCCTGCCCAAAAGGAAGGTTCTCCAGATCAACATTTCCCCCCGAAAGAATAATTCCGGTTGTTTTCCCTTTGAAATATCCGGGATGTTGTAAAATAACAGCCAGAGGAACCGCAGCAGAAGGCTCTGCCACGATCTTTGCCCGTTCCCACAGTAGTCGCATAGCCCTGATAATGTAGGTTTCGGAGGTAGTCAGAATATCATCCACATTCTTCCGGATAATAGAAAAAGTCAGGTCACTCAGGGAAGTCAATAATCCGTCGGCAATGGTACGGGGCGGAAGTGCAGGTTGTATAACTCCAGAAATAAAGGAGCGACGGGCATCGTCAGCCAACTCGGGTTCAGCTCCGATAATTTTTGTTCCGGGAGAAAGTTTCCGCAAGGTTACCGAAGTCCCGGACAATAAGCCACCACCGCCAACCGGCGTGATCATCACATCAGGGGCAGGCATCTGGTCAAGAAATTCCAGTACAGCCGTTCCCTGACCACATATTACTTTTTCATTATCATAAGGATGAATAAAAGTTGCGCCTGTTCGCCTAATAACCTCACCGAGTGTTTGTTCACGGGCTTCAAGGGTGGATTTGCAAAAAGTGATCTCTGCACCATATCCTTTAACCGCAGCTTGTTTTACCAGGGGAGAAGTTTCGGGCATAACGATATAAGCCCTGATGCCATGTATTGCGGCGGCTTTGGCAAGTGCTCCCGCATGATTTCCAGAACTGTGTGTGGCCACACCCCTGCGGGCTTCCCCGTTGGAAAGAGTTCGTATTGCATTTGTGGCCCCGCGGTATTTAAATGCCCCTGCTTTCTGAAAATTCTCACACTTAAAAAAAAGATTGCTGCCGGTTATGTGATTTATTCCTTCTGACGTTACAACAGATGTGATCTGAATATAATCCCGGATCCTCAAATGTGCTTTCCGGATATCTTCAAATGCCGGAATATCCATGTTTTAATGTTTATCCTGGTTTATCAGAATCTGATATCTTTCATATAAACTCTTCACTTTTATAAGGATATCATACTCTGAGGATTTGAGAATAAAATCCTGCGGAAGCTGGCAGAAATCCATAAACTTCTGTAATTCCTTTCCCTTCAGTCCGGTCAGTTCGCTGACAATGGCCTTACTGAATTTAGCATCAATTTGATCCTGAATTTTTTGAGCTGCAACCACTTTCCCCAGCTTACGCAGGCTTCTTTCCTCAGGGGTCCGTAAAGAAAAGCTAAACCCGGTGGATACACGCTGGTACTTGATGGCCTCCTCTGTAAGTATCTCGTTATAATAATTTTTCATCTTTTGAGCCCTGTCTTTACTTAAATCCAGTGCCAGAACTTTTTGTTTGAATTGTTCATAACTGCCCAACCCATGTATTCTTATCCCTTCAATTTCATAGACTTTTTCTTTCACGTAAATCACACCGGAATAATGATTTGAAGGCCAGAATCCCGGCAGGAAGAAAAAAGTGTCCTCATATCCCACGGCGGTTATAACGATACTGTCACTTCGACGCATAGGAATCCGGAAAAAACCAAGCGTATCGGAAATCGTTGCTCTTTTAAAAGCCAGATTCAACACATGGGCATAAGGTATTGGCTGGCCGGATTGTTCATCCCTTAACTGGCCCAGGACAGTGACGACAGAATCTGCCTGTTGCTGTTGTCCAAAAGAGAAAACGGTAATAAACAGAAACAAGAAAAAAAACAAATACTTCTTACCGGCCATTATTGTCCGTTTAATTTCAGGCGGTAAATGTCCGGCTTTTTTTGAAATATTCAAAACCTATTCTTCTAAATTCCGGGTAGAAAAGGCCACCCGGAAATTGTTTTAACTTCATTTAACGTTTATCAAACAGCAAAATACAGACTAAAAAAACTCCGGAGTTTCCGGAGTTCGTAATGCGGAACAAACCAATAGTTATTTTTTGTTTTTTACATAAGTATCCAGCCACCGTGACTCTTCCCACAACACATGCAATACGGATTCCCGTGCCTGGTACCCATGGCTTTCCAGGGGCAATTTTACTAATCGGGCAACAGCTCCGTGTCCCTTCAGCGCATTATAAAAACGATCGCTCTGGATTGGAAAGGTCCCGGAATTATTATCCGCCATCCCATGAATCAACAGTATAGGCGTTTTTACCTTATCGGCATGCATAAATGGTGACATCTTATAATAGATTTCCGGAGCATCCCAATAGGTGCGGGTCTCATTTTGAAAACCAAAAGGGGTAAGGGTACGGTTATATGCACCCGACCGGGCAATACCGGCAGCAAACAGGCTGGAATGTGCCAGTAAGTTTGCCGTCATAAAAGCACCATAAGAGTGTCCTCCGACAGCAACCCTGGCAGGGTCGGTAACCCCCATGTCTGTAGCTTTTTGTATGGCAGCCTCTGCATTGGCCACAAGCTGCTCAATAAAAGTGTTGTTTGGTTCTTCATCCCCTTCTCCAACGATCGGGAAACTGGCGTTGTTCAGGACAGCATATCCTTGCAGCACCATTGCAACAGCAGATAAAGGACGTATACGAATAAAAGAATACGGTGACCCGTTTACCTGGCCGGCAGCTGAAGCACTTTTGAATTCCCTTGGATAGGCCCATAGAAATGTCGGCAGGGGGCCATCTTCCTTTTTATAGCCCGCCGGCAGGTATAACTCAAAAGTCAGGTCAATACCGTCTTTCCTTTTATAATGTACCATTTGTTTCCGGATCCCTTTAAATTGCGGATAAGGATGCGGAAAGTGCGTGAGTTGTTCCGTTTTTCCTTTTTTCAAATCACGTAAAAAATAATTGGGTGATTCATGAACACTCTCGCGCCGTGTAAGGATAACCAGTTTGTGTACATCAATAAATCCTGCCGGAAGTTCATAGTAAGGTGCCTCAGATTGCCACAGACGATCAGTCTTTCCGGTACGGATATTATATTTTGCAATCCATGGACGGTTCCCTTCGGCGGAATATCCGGGATTAGTCATAAATAATGTTTCCCCTTTGGTATCGGTAAGTAAAACCCGGTGCCCGTTTTCGTTTTCTGCCGTCACAAAACTTCCGGGTATATGATACCGGTCTTCATAAGAATAATCAAAGATTTTTCTCTTTGACTGATCACCTGTTCCGGGTTTAAAAAAACTAATTACGGCATGACGGTCTCTGCGCCATCTTTCAGATACCACAGCCAAACCATCATTCCCCCAGGTAACTCCGCCAAAACGTAAACCCAGGGAAACATCTTTCACAGGATCACCTTTAAAAGGAGCTGAAAGGAAATAAAGCTGTTCACGTTTTTCTGTTTTTACCGCCGGATCCCCGTTATCTGTAGCTTCAGCCCAATAAAGCGTTGCCGGTTTATCCGATCGCCAGGTGAAAGAACGGGGCCCGGTTCGGGTGGCATCAAATCCTTTTGGAATGTTCTCAGCCAGGGGTATCGTAGCTAATTTTCGTACGGTTTCCCCCTGTGTATCCCAGATCATTACCTGCAGTGGAAACCTGTAATAAGGAACAATGTATGAGAAGGGTCGTATCACTTCCTCAACAAGAAGATATTTACCGTCTGGAGAAATTCCTGTATTGATAAAGATCCCTTCATGTCCGAGTTTTTGTTCACCTTTTCCCGGAGTATAACGAAAGATGGAAGAAACAGCATAATAGGCGAATAACCTTTCATCCTCAGGAGAGGTCAACATGTCCTGAAAGGTACGGACAGCAGCCTTTTTACCTGAAGTATTATCCCGGATTACCGGGCCTTTAGGTACGGCAGATTGTTCAGGTGCCGGCCCGCGGTCATCAGGGACAGAAAGAAATAAAATGCTTCTGCTGTCAGGATACCAGAAAAAAGCTCTGTAAAAAACATTATTAATAGCCCTTTCCGTAACTCTGGCCACCTTAAAATCAGCTATATTTAACATCCAAAGTTCTGTTTTCTTATCTCCGACAATCAGAAACGCAGCACGTGAACCGTCAGGGGCCCATTGAAAATTAATAATTTTAACATGTTCAGGCAAACCGGAAACCTTATGCACTTTTTTATCCCGGATATTCATTACGGCAAGGTCAACCTGGTATCTTAACCTTGACGGTCCGTTATTGGACGGATCAATCCGTAAACCTGCAATCCGGAGCTCCGGTCGGGCCAGATCGGCAATCGTAAGATAATTATTCCTGTTAAGAATAGCCAGATACTGATTGTCGGGAGATTGGATTACCGCAGGCGTAGCCGGAGCATCTACCAACAGGGCAAGATCGGCTGAAGGTGTCTGATAAGTAAGATTGTCCTGTGAAAATCCTGCTGTCAACAGAATCACGGACAAAAAACCTAACAATAAAGATCGTAACATTTTCGGGAGATTTTAAATGAATAAATTGTTAAATATTTAAGATTTCATAATTAATAAAAAAATCCGAATTTTACCACATCGATACAGAAACAGTAAAAGATGAAAGAAATCATTCAAATCATAGATAAAGCATGGGAAAATAAATCCCTGTTAAAGGAAAAAGAAGTTCAGGATGCTATTGAACAGACCATAGCCCTGCTGGATCGCGGTGAAATCCGTGTTGCAGAACCCGTAACCCGGTACTGGAAAGTGAATACCTGGATAAAAAAAGCGGTAATCCTCTATTTTCCCATACGGAAAATGGAAACTACTGTACTTCCGCCTTTTGAATTCCACGATAAAATACCTTTGAAAACAGGATATCAGCAAAAAGGCGTCCGGATCGTGCCCCATGCTATTGCCCGGTATGGTTCTTACCTGGCTCCCGGAGTAATCATGATGCCTTCGTATGTAAATATCGGAGCTTATGTAGATGAAGGAAGCATGGTGGATACCTGGGCAACCGTCGGTTCCTGTGCACAGGTCGGTAAACGTGTCCACCTGAGTGGCGGGGTCGGTATCGGGGGCGTGCTTGAACCGGTGCAGGCTGCCCCTGTAATTATTGAAGATGATTGTTTTATCGGTTCCCGGAGTATTGTTGTCGAAGGAGTCAGGGTAGAACATGAAGCGGTCCTCGGGGCAAATGTGGTTTTGACTCAGTCAACACGGATTATCGATGTAAGTGAAAAAGAACCGAAAGAATACCGGGGTTTGGTTCCCGAACGTTCCGTGGTCATCCCGGGAAGTTATACGAAATCTTTCCCCGCAGGCAAATACCAGGTTGCCTGCGCTCTGATCATCGGAAAGAGGAAAGCATCCACAGACCGCAAAACATCATTGAACGATGCACTGAGGGAATTTCATGTTTCCGTGTAATCAAATTTTCAGATCGTGACGATAGGCTTTGAGGCAAAAAGGGTTTTTTTTAACTACAGCGGACTGGGAAATTACAGCCGTAACCTGATAGATGCCCTGGTTCGCTATTTCCCAGGACACAAATATTTACTTTATACCCCTCCCGGATATCAACCGGGGATTTTTCAGCCGGAAAAACCTGCTGAAATTAGATTTCCGGAAAAATGGTCTGAAAAAAAAATCCCGGCACTTTGGCGCAGCCTGACGCTTTCCAAACAGGTAAAAAGGGATAATATTGATCTTTTTCACGGGCTGAGTGCCGAATTACCCGGGGGAATAATCAAAACCGGAATTCCATCAATAGTTACCATCCATGATCTGATCTTTTTACGTTATCCGGGGCTTTATCCGTATGTCGACAGAAAAATTTACCAAAAAAAAGCAAATACTGCCTGTAAAAATGCTACACGGATCATTGCCATAAGCGAACAGACAAAAGACGACATTACCCATTTTCTGAATATCGACACGGAAAAAATCGATATAGCTTATCAAAGTTGTCACGAACAGTTCTTCAGGATAACAGATAATGATACGCGGTTAACCGTCACGGAAAAATATAACCTTCCCTCAACCTACATCCTGTATGTGGGAACCATCGAAGAGCGAAAAAACCTGCTTGGTCTGGTTAAAGCCATTGAAATGGCCAAACCCGGCATCTCCCTGGTGGTTGCCGGGAAACCCCGCAAATATGCCCGTGAAGTAAAAAAATATATTCAAACACACCGGACCGGTGAAGTCATATTTATAGAAAGCGTTGATTTTAGGGATCTGCCTGCACTTTACCAAATGGCTTCACTTTTTGTATATCCTTCTTTTTTTGAGGGTTTTGGCATACCGATTATTGAAGCACTGGTTTCCGGAGTACCTGTAATCACCAGCCGCGACGGATGTTTTGCCGAGGCGGGTGGGCCGGGATCCCGTTATGTCGATCCGCATTCCCCTGAAAGTATTGCAGAAGCCATAAAGGAAATAATATCTGACCATGCGCTCAGGAATAAAATGATACAGGAAGGCAGACAATATGTCTCCCGTTTTTCACCACATGCAGCAGCATCTTCTATCATTGATATCTATGAAAAAACCGTCCATGGAGCATGATCTTGAACAAGCCTTGAAAATACTTAGGTCCGGAGGGATAATTCTTTATCCGACGGATACGATCTGGGGTATCGGTTGCGATGCTACCCTTGAGAGGGCCGTGCAAAAAATTCTGGAAATAAAAAAACGGCCCGCCGATAAAGGATTGATTATCCTTGTGGATTCAAAAGAGATGTTGTTGAATTATATCCCGGAAATCCCGGATTACGTAATTCCTTTTCTTTCAGAACAGGAAAAACCGACAACGGTTATCTACCCGAAAGGCAGAGGGCTGGCACCAACGCTCTTTCATCAGGATGGTTCTGTAGGTATTCGCCTGACTTTTGATAAATTTTGCTGCCACCTGATTCACCGCTTTGGAAAACCGTTGGTTTCAACTTCGGCAAACTACTCGGGAAGCCCCTTTCCGGCAGATTTCAGCCGGATTAACCCCGGGTTGATCGCAAAGGTAGATTATGCCGTTTCCTGGCGTCGCCATGAAATGCTGAACGCACATCCATCACGTGTAATTAAAGTTACAGAGGAAAATAAAATAAACATCATCAGGAAATAATAAGGCAACAAAACCCCCTGCGCTCCGATTCCTGCAAACGCAGGAAAAAGAGAACAGGGGGTGTCCCTTTTATATTTCTCCTTACCGGAGAAACAATCAATAACAATTAATTAACAGGCCGTACTTTCCCCGAACCGGAAACCTTGGCATCAACTACCGGTGTTCCTTTATACTGTATACCACCACTTCCGGCAACAGCTGCTTTCAAATGTTTTGTTGCATAAACCCTGACATCACCTGAACCGGAAATCCTGACGTTAACGTCCCCGGCAGGAAGTCCTGCACAATTTATGTCACCCGAACCACTGATGGCCACATCAAGGGAACCGGCTTCATTCTTTCCGGATAAATTGATGTTACCTGAACCGGAAATTTTTGCTGAAATATCCTTTGCATCCAAATCATCCATCCGGATATTTCCGCTACCACTAACAGCCAGTGAAAGTTTTTTAGCCTCTATGGGCGTTTGGGTCTTAATATTTCCGGATCCGGATACAGAAAGTCCTTCTATATCATGCATGGTTATGTAAATGTTTACTTTTCCACGATGGGGGCCCCAGGACTTATACTTAATCCTGAGAAGATCCCCGTCAACATCCGTTTTAATTTCTTTAAGCAATCCTTCCGGTCCTTCCAGGATAACTTCGGTTTTATCTCCCTGGGTAAGATATAGATCGCCGGCAATTGCCAGCCCTACCCGGGTGAAAAAGGTTACATTTCGTGTTTCTTTTTTCTGCGTAAACCCCGGCGTACCGACACAGCTTTCCAGCAGAAACAAAACAATCACTGAGAGGTAAGAGATTTTTTTCATGGTTTTTTATTTACATTTGTTGAAAAGACGGAGATTTTTAATTGCTGCTGCAACCCGCCTGAAAAATTTTTAGTTTTAATTTTGCAATTAGCAATGTTCATTTAATAAGATTCGTTTCATGATCCTGGAAAAAATAGTAAGTATCATTCTTAAAGGGAAACATGCCCCCAGATGGCTGATTCTGCTATTTGACCTGGGAATTAGTCTGTTTTCGATTTCACTGGCTTATTTGTTAAGGTTTAACTTTAAAATTCCGGCAGAATATCTTCCTACACTTACTATTGTTATTCCCTACGTCTTGGCAATCAGGCTGATTTCTTTTGTCCTTTTTAAATCTTATGCCGGAATTATCCGTTTCACAACCGTTAAAGACCTTGAAAGGATTATTCTTGTGGTACTGTTTGGTACTACACTTTTTATCCTGGGAAACCAGATGATGGATTATATTGTTCTTGACAGGAATTTTATCCCTTATGGTATTCTCGCCATAGACTTTTTTATCATGGTTTTTTTCCTGAGTGCTTCACGTTTATTGGTTAAAACATTATATGCTGAAATAAAAGCACCATCCTTTCAGAAAAGAAATGTGATTGTTTTCGGTGCAGGAAATGAAGCCGTTATTACCAAGCAGGCTATCGACAAAGAACCCGCACCCGGGTTCAAGGTCATCGCCTTTATTGATGACAGGGAGAAAAACATCGGAAATTATTTAGAAAATATCCCGGTTTATGCCCCGGTTGAACTTAATACTCTTCTTGAACAATATCCTGTTGTAAAATTTATTTTTTCCAGTATTCCTCAAAACAGTGAAACCCGGAATACTATTGTAGATACTTGCTTATCTCATAATATCCAGGTTCTTACGCTTCCTCCGGCCGACAAGTGGATAAATGGGGAGCTGAGTATTAACCAGCTTAGAAAATATAAAATTGAGGATCTGCTGGGCAGGGACCCTATCTTTATCAATCATGATTCCAGAAAACAACAATACCTGAATAAAAGAATTTTGATTACCGGGGCTGCCGGTTCAATTGGCAGTGAAATTGTCCGTCAACTTACAGCATTATCTCCCGAAAAACTTATCCTGGTGGATCAGGCTGAATCCCCTCTCTATTATCTTGAACTGGAAATTTCTGAAAATCTAAAATTTTCAGATCATATCCCGATTCTTGCCGATATTTCCAATGAGAAAAAAATGGAGCGTGTGATAAAACATCATAAACCCGATATTATTTTTCATGCCGCTGCCTACAAACATGTTCCTGTAATGGAAATGAACCCCTCCGAAGCCATTCGTACAAATATTCAGGGAACAAAAATCCTGGCTGATCTCGCATCTGCCGAGGGAGTACAAAAATTTATCATGATTTCTACGGACAAAGCTGTGAATCCCACCAATGTTATGGGAGCATCCAAACGAATTGCCGAGATGTATGCACAAAGTCTTAATCACCATTCAACAACCCGCTTTATTACGACTCGTTTTGGGAATGTCCTGGGATCCAACGGCTCGGTTGTCCCACGTTTCCGAAAACAAATCGAATCAGGCGGTCCCGTTACCATTACACACCCGGAAATAACCCGTTTCTTTATGACCATCCCCGAGGCTGTCAGTCTCGTACTGGAAGCCGGTGCGATGGGGAAGGGTGGAGAGATCTTTATCTTCGATATGGGTAAATCCGTGAAAATCGTTGACCTTGCAAAGAAAATGATCAACCTCTCCGGCCTGAAACTCAATAAGGATATCCAGATAAAATTTACCGGTTTACGCCCCGGAGAAAAACTTTATGAAGAACTATTGAATGATAATGAGAACACCCTGCCAACTTATCATCCTAAAATATTGATTGCTAAAGTCTCTCCGGTTGATTATCATAAAATAAATCCTGAAATCTCAGACCTGATCAATAATTCGGTAAAGACCGAGCCAGGTTTATTAAAAAATATAATGAAATCCCTCGTACCGGAGTACTCCCCTGATAACAGCGTAAATACAGAAGATTAATAACACCGTTCTGTGTTGAGACATATTAATCTTCATCTGGTCCTTATTTACAGTACAAATCACGATTTGCTAAAAAGACCTTCAGGCAACCGTAAGGTAACATGATGATGTATATGATCTGTTTTTACAATAAAATCAGTATGTCCCGGAAGATAATAATGGTGATTTTCACTGATAACTTCCACCAGAGGATTACCGGGAACATTGATCCAGTTCAGGATTTTTCCTTCTTTTCCCGAGGTGACGTCCCGGAACAGATATCCCGCTAACCGATTAAGATCATCAGAGGAAGGACGGGTATTACTTTTATCCATAAAGACCTGTGTTCCCGTCAACGGCATTGCTTTTTCCCGGTTGTCAATCCCTTCAAGTGTGACATACCGGGTATTATCTCCGGCAGGTTCTGTTTCGAGAACCCTGAAAGGAACAGGTAACCCGTTAATCACGGGAAAAAGAAATGTAAGGGATTCTACGTCAACCGGCAGATCAAACCGTATAAATAATTTCCCGCTGATACCATGGGTTTTCAGGATTTCACCCGCCAGGATCAGTTGTTCACGGGTCATAGGTTTTGGGATTCTAAACGATGTCTAAGCCTCTTTTGTCGAAGCTTCATCAGCTTTTTTCTCTTCTGATTTTGCTGTATCCTCAACAGGTACTTTGGCTTCCGTTTCCGGTGTTTTTGTCTCTGTTTCAACAGCTTCCCCTTCTGATGCCACAGGACTTTCATCTTTCGGTACAGATACATCAGATCCCTTTTCTTCGGGTGTGGCTTCCTGTTTTTCGACAGCAGCTTCTTCTGAAACAACCTTTTCTTCAGTCACTGCTTCCTGAACACTTTCATCCTCAGCAACATCCTCAGCAGCACTTTCTGCTGCAGCCGCTTTGGCAATTTCCGCAACCAGTTCTGACTGTTTCTTTGCAAGCTCTTCCACACGGGCCTGATTGATTTTGGCCTCTTCGGCAAGCCGTTTTTTCTTATCTTCATCCATACCTTTTCTAATCCCCTCGGCTTTGGCGGCAATACGGGATTCTTTGTCTTCCATCCATGCCTGGAAACGTTTCTCTGCTTCCTCCTCACTGAAAGCACCTTTTTGAGCCCCTTTTAAAAGATGATTTTTATATAGAACACCTTTATAGGAAAGAATGGCACGACAGGTGTCGGTAGGCTGGGCCCCTTTTTGCAACCAAACTAATGCTTTATCAAACTCCAGTTCAATGGTAGCAGGATTTGTATTTGGATTATAATAGCCGATCTTTTCAATAAACCTGCCATCCCGTGGCGCCCTGCTGTCTGCTATCACAATATGATAGAATGGTCTTTTTTTGCGTCCTTCACGCTTTAACCTGATTTTTACTGGCATTGTTCGATTCCTTTTTAATATTTACCCTCAAAAATTGTGCGTGCAAAGATACAATTGTAAATTACGAATACAAACTTTTTTAGTGTTTTAAAGAAAAATTTTCTCCCCACATTCTGCATGTTCTGAGGGTATTAATAAAAATTCCGGCAAAAACATTTTACTCAAACAAATGGTTCCCACCGGTTTTTCATGATGACTTCCGGGAGATTTTTCAGAAAGTTATGCACATCCCCGGCCTGAATAAAATGAATTTGTAACTTTAATCCGCAGTTTAACGAATCCGGACAAAACATTTAATCGTCTCATAACCTGTTATATAGAATGATTGACTTTACACACCTTCATGTACATACCCAATACTCCATTCTGGACGGGGCTTCTCCGGTTCCCACCCTTATTGCCAAGGCTAAACAGGATGGAATGTCCGCCATTGCCATTACGGATCATGGGAATCTTTTTGGTGTAAAAGCTTTTCATGACCAATGCACCCGCGAAGGGTTAAAACCAATACTGGGGTGTGAAATGTATGTTGCTTCAGGCAGCCGTTTTGAACAAAAAGAAAAATCCGACCGGAGTGGTTACCACCTTATTGTCCTGGCAAAAAATAAAACGGGATATTACAATCTCATAAAACTTGTTTCCCTGGCCTGGATCGAAGGTTTCTATTACAAACCACGTATTGACAAAGAATTACTTGAAAAATATCATGAGGGGCTCATTGTTTCCTCGGCCTGTCTTGGCGGTGAGATCCCTCAGACAATTCTTAACCATTCTGAAGAAAATGCAGAAAAAACAGTAAGGTGGTATCATTCTGTTTTTGGCGATGATTTTTATCTCGAACTGCAACGGCATCCAACCGGGAACCCTGACCTGGATCGTGATGTTTACGAGCGGCAAAAAAAAGTAAATGAATCCATGGTCCGGATTGCCCGGAAGTTGGAAATTAAACTGATTGCTACCAACGATGTCCATTTTGTAAACCAGGAAGATGCCGAGGCCCATGATCATCTGATTTGTATTAATACCGGTACTGATTTACAGGACGAATCAAGATTGAGATATACCCAGCAGGAGTGGTTTAAAACCCGTGAGGAAATGGAAACCCTCTTCTCGGATATCCCCGAAGCATTGGAAAATACCCGGAAAATTGTCGATAAGGTTGAATATTTTGAGTTGAACCGGCCTCCGTTGATGCCTGATTTTCCGTTACCCGAAAGTTTTGATGATGACAATACGTACCTGCAGTATCTGGCATATGAAGGCGCAAAAAGACGATACGGAGAGATTACGGATACAATCAAAGAACGCCTTGATTATGAATTATCCGTCATAAAAAAAATGGGGTATCCCGGATACTTTCTCATTGTCCAGGATTTTCTCAATGCTGCCCGGAAAATGGGCGTTTCCGTTGGGCCGGGACGGGGGTCGGCAGCCGGATCTGTGGTTGCATATTGTACGCACATTACGGATATCGACCCTTTAAAATACAACCTTCTTTTTGAACGATTCCTCAATCCGGAACGTATTTCCCTGCCTGATATTGATATCGATTTTGATGAAGACGGTCGTGACAAAGTCCTGAAATATGTAGTGGATAAATACGGCCGTGACCATGTGGCTCATATCATCACGTTTGGAACCATGGCAGCCAAAAGCGCCATACGGGATGTGGCACGGGTTGAAGGATTGCCATTGAATGATGCAGACCGGCTTGCCAAACTGGTTCCCGGAAACAAATCTCTTTCTGATGCTTACCGTGAATCCAAAGACCTGCAAAAAGCCCGTGAAAGTGATCATCCTCTGATCCGCAAAACACTCCGGTTTGCCGAACAACTCGAAGGATCTGTCCGCCACACAGGATTACATGCCTGCGGGATCATTATCGGAAAAGATCATCTTATCGATAACATTCCGGTTTGCACTTCTAAAGATACAGACTTATTGGTCACTCAATTTGACGGAGACTATATCGAATCCGTCGGAATGTTGAAAATGGACTTCCTGGGTCTGAAAAATCTTTCCATTATCCAGGATGCCCTTAAAATCATTAAACAATCAAAGGGTGTGGAAATTGATATAGAAAACCTTCCGCTGGATGATCAAAAAACTTACGAACTTTATGCAAGAGGAGAAACTATAGGAATTTTTCAGTTCGAATCCGAAGGTATGAAAAAATTCCTTAAGGACCTTAAACCCAACCGTTTCGAAGACCTGATTGCAATGAATGCCCTTTTCCGCCCGGGGCCTATGGATTACCTGCCTCAATTTATCAACCGTAAGCACGGTAAAGAAAAAATCCATTACGATATTCCTGAAATGGAAAAATATCTGAAAGAAACTTACGGCATTACGGTTTATCAGGAACAGGTAATGCTCCTGTCTCAGGAACTTGCCGGATTTACGGGGGGAGAAGCTGATTTGCTGCGAAAAGCCATGGGGAAGAAAAAGCAGAAAGAGATGGATAACATGCGCAGCAAATTTATTGCCGGAGCAAAGAAGAAAGGATATGATGAAAAAGTGATCCTGAAAATCTGGCACGACTGGGAGTCTTTTGCAAAATATGCCTTTAACAAATCACACGCAACAAGCTATGCATATCTCTCTTATCAGACGGCTTATCTGAAAGCATATTATCCTGCCGAATTCATGGCTGCCGTACTCAGCCGGAATATCAGTGATATTAAAAAGATTACGAAACTGATCAACGAAACACGGAGGATGGGAATCAGCATCCTTGGTCCCGACATCAACGAAAGTGAAGTGATCTTTACCGTTAATAAAGCTGGCAATATCCGTTTCGGTCTCAATGCCATAAAAGGGGTAGGAGAACAGGCAGCTATCGAAATTATCCGGGAAAGAGAAAAAAACGGTCTGTATCATGATATTTACGACCTGGTTACACGGGTAAATCTCTTTACGGTAAACAAAAAAAACATTGAAGCTCTGGCCATTGCGGGGGCATTTGACACGCTCGGACAGATTGAAAGACATCAGTTTTTCCTTCCCGATAAGGATGGAAACATCTTTATTGATACCCTGATCAGATATGGCAACAAAATCCGGCAGGAAAAAAATTCTGCGCAGCAATCCCTCTTTGGGGAAAGCCATGAGTTACATATTTTACCCCCCGAACCTCCGGAGGGAGAACCCTGGTCAAAAGTTGAAACACTATCCAGAGAAAAAGAAATTATCGGGATATATCTTTCTTCACATCCGTTGGATGAATACCAGCTTGAAATCGGACAATTCTGTAATGCTACCCTGGCTGATCTCGAAGATCTGTATTTATTGCTAAACAAGGAGATTACTGTCGCCGGTATTGTTACATTCACCAAAGAAGGCATTTCAAAAAACAACAAACCCTATGGTACACTTACCATACAGGATTATACCGGATCTTTCCGTTTCATCCTGTTTAACTCCGAATTTCTGGAAATGAAAAAATATTTCCAGACAGGATACCTCATCATGGTCAAAGGGAAAATATCGAAAAACAAATACAGAAATAACGAACCCGAATTCAAAATAAAAACAATCCATTTACTCAACGAAGTACGTGAAGAGATGATTAAAACAATATCCCTCAGGGTCCCCCTGGATATTATATCTGCAGATTTCGTCAACGAACTGAAACATCTCTTCGATGACAACGGCAAGGGTAAAACCGAACTGAAATTTTCTATTTACGATCAGCGGGAAAATCTCTATATAGAAATGTTTTCACGAAATACCAAAGTGCAGATAACAAATAAACTGGTCCGCTATCTCACCGATGAAAAAAATATTGAATTTATCATCAATTAGCTATCTTTGCCCCGTTATTTTTCTGTATAACCATAAATAATTTAATAATGGCTGTAGTTGTTTTCGAATCGAATTTCGAAGATGTTGTTTTGAAGTCAAAAGTTCCTGTTATTGTTGATTTCTGGGCTGAATGGTGTGGTCCCTGCAGGCTCATCGGCCCGATCATTGAAGAAATTGGCCAGGAACTTGAGGGGAAGGTGGTTGCCGCCAAAATTGATGTGGACAGCAGCCCGAGGATTCCCGCCAAATATGGTATCCGCAATATCCCCACGGTACTTTTCTTTAAAAACGGTGAAATGGTTGACAAACAGGTAGGCGCAGTACCCAAAAGTGTGATCATGAATAAGCTGGAGCCTTTACTTTAATCATCTTTCTGTCTAACTTTATTTTTTTGAAAAAAGTATCCATCTTCTGTGCTTCCAGCAGTAAAATTGCTGATGTGTTTTTTCGTGATGCACGGATTGTGGCTGAAGAACTGGCCAACCGTGATATTGAGGTCCTTTATGGGGGTGGAAATGCCGGACTGATGGGTGCTGTAGCTTCGGTATATCTTGAAAAAGGGGGAAAAATTACCGGTATCATTCCGGAGTTTATGATAGATAACGGATGGGCTCACCCCACACTGGAAAACATGATTACCGTCACTGACATGCGCACACGCAAGCAAATGCTTATCCGCAAAGCCGATGCGATCATCGCTCTTCCCGGAGGTCCCGGCACTCTTGAAGAACTTTCAGAAGCAATCACAATGAAGCAACTTGGTCAGATAACCATCCCGATTGTACTTTTAAATACCGAAGGATTTTTTAACCCGTTACTTTCCTTTTGGGATCAAATGATCCGCATGAACTTTATGCGCCCTGTACATGCAAACATGTGGTCGGTAATAACCGATCCCCGACAGATCATCCGGGCCCTTCTCAATGCTCCTGCCTGGGATCCTTCTGCTGTGGGAATTGCTAAAATATAACCGCTGTTAAACCGGTTCCCTGTCTCTATTTATAACTGGTTCCGATGATCAGTATATCATCAATCTGTGGCATATCCCCTTTCCAATCCTCAATGGTTTTCTCCAGATCGGTCTTTTGTTCTTTTATGGTTAAATGCTGTATGGCGATCAGATGTTGTTTAAGCTGACGGGTTTTAAACTTTTTACCCTCCGGGCCGCCAAACTGGTCTGCATAACCATCCGAGAAAATATATGTGGTATCCCCCGGTTCAATATCGATTTCATGATTGGTAAATTTCTGCCCGATATCCACCGACGTACGTCCAATGGCAAAACGGTCGGCTTTAATTTCGGTAAGTGCACCTTTCCGGATCAGGTAAAGCGGATTATACGCTCCGGCATATTGTAGTTTCCTCGTTTCCACATCATAAACCACCAACGCCATATCCATGCCATCTTTCACTTCATCTTCTGCAGCCTGCACATGAAGCGTATTGAATATTTCCTCGTTAAGCTGGTCCAGTATGGCAGCAGGTTCGTAAATATGATATTCCTTTACAATTTTACTGAGTGAATTGTAACCGATAATGGACATAAATGCCCCGGGGACACCATGTCCCGTACAGTCAACTGCGGCAATAAACATCTTACTGTTATCCACATGAAACCAATAAAAATCACCACTGACAATATCCTTGGGTTTAAACAAAATAAACGTATCGGAAAACGAATCTTCACGTGGCAATATCGCTTTCTGAATACGCTGAGCATATTTGATGCTGTCCGTGATATCTTTATTTTTTTCTTCCAGTTCTTTGCTCTTCTGTACCACCTCGGCTGTCCGCTGGGCCACTTTTTCTTCCAGGATCTTTTTCTCCCTTATCAGGTTCTGTTCCCGTATTTTAATATACAAAATAATCGTAACAGCAAGCAGGATCAGCATAGTCAAAATAAACCACCATGTCTGATAAAAAGGAGGACGGATCATAAAACCAAAGGTCACCGGTTTACTGTTCCATTGCCCGCTACTGTTTGATGCAATTACCTTGAAGGTGTATTTTCCGGGTGACAGTGCTGAATAGATCGCCCGTGTCTGTTTTGTTACCGGTCGCCAGTCAGCATCCGCCCCTTCAAGCATGATCCGGTAAGAAACCACATCCGGGTTGGTAAGACAAACACTGTAATAATCAAAGATAATGTCCCGTTCATTATGGTTCAGCTTCATCCCTTCAACCATCGGCCGGGGTTTGTAATGCACCTGGATTCCCAGGATATGTGTCAGCGGCTCCTGTTCGATAATAGATTCTTTTGCCGGATCATATCGTGTCACCCCATTGGCAGTACCAAACCAGATATAACCGCTGTGATCTTTATAAACCGCATTTTTCTTGGTTTCTATCCCCACAAAACCATTTTTAGATGTATAGGTATACATCTTCTGCTCTGCGGGTACATACCGGTTTAGTCCTTTATTGGTTCCCAGATAGATATTCCCGTGGTCATCAGATGCGACCAGATTTACAATGTTGGTCAGTAAACCCTGCTCTTCAGTAAGATGCAAATAGAGCGAATCCCCGTTCCAGGCAAAGGCGCCAATGGTCGTTCCCATCCAGATATTTCCTTCCTTGTCCCGGGCTATTGCATTTGGAACGATCTCCCTTCCCAACGGCACTTTTTCAAATTTTCCTGTCTTAATATCATAACGTGTCAATCCCTTTTTACGATCTGAACCAATCCATAGTGTTCCCTGACCGTCAAAATAGAGTGCTGTAATCCCATTTCCTGTCAGGCCGTTGATCTGGGTATACCTGGTGCCGGTATTCTTTTCAATATCCCAGTATGCCAAACCGTCATTGGTCCCAACCCACAGTTGATCTTTATTATCCACCTCAAGAGCGGTAACCACCAGGTCACGATAAAGATTCCGGTTCAAAAAGAAATCATAAAAAAACCGTCCCCGTTCCATGTTATACTGGAAAACACCTCCGCCATATGTTCCGATCCACAAATTCCGGTTATTATCTTCACGGATAAATCGTATGTTGTCCTCGATGGAGGAGCGTTGCTGATCAAAGTAAGTAAAACGATCATCACCCTTAGCCGAAGGGTTAAAAACCGTAATGCCTTTATTCGTTCCAAACCAGTACTTTCCCTGATAATCTTCATACACCGCCCACACATTAGGATTACTTAATCCTTCTTTTTCTGTCAGTGAGACAAATGCCTCGCCTTTGAAAATACTGAACCCGTGATATTGTGTGCCAATGAGGATGTTTCCTTCATGATCTTCATAAATACATTTTATATAATTATCATTCAGACCATTATCTGTATTGTAATTATGTATCTTTCCGTTCCTGATTACGGTTATTCCACCACCGAAAGTACCAACCCAGATATTGCCATCCCTGTCTTCCTGCAGGCAGCTGATCCAGTTTTTGGCCAGTCCGTCCCTTTTATCATATATAATGATACTGTCCAGTTGTTTATCATATTTGTACAATCCGCCATTATAAGTGCCAAACCAGAGGTTTGCTTTCGAATCCTCCAGCATACAGGTTTTTGTCCAGTAATGCGTCAGTCCTTTCAATATAAAATTCTCAAACCTGTCTTTTTCAGGGTTATAGTAATTAATCCCAACTTCCGTAAGACAGTAATAGGTACTATCCCGGGTCATAAATGAACCGAAAACCTGATCACTCAATCCTTCACTTCCCTTGTATTGTTTGATTTTCATATCCCCTGGTTCACCAAAGGGTTGAGAGATAAGAAATGCCCCGGAAGCTGTCGTTGTAATCCACAACCGGTGATTCCGTGTCTCGGTAATAGAGGTAATATCTCCTTTGATTTGTACAGAATCAAAAGTGATATTTTCAAAACGAAAACCATCATACCGTGTCAGACCACCATCCAGGTGTCCGAACCATAGATTTCCCCTGCTGTCTTCCAGAACCGAAAATACACCGCTTGAGGCCATGCCCTGTTCAGAAGAATAATCCTTGAAACTCCGGCCGTCGAAACGTGAAACGCCCCCTTCGGTTCCCAGCCAGACAAAGTCACGTTTGTCCTGTAAAATACAGTAAACTTTTGAGGAACTCAGTCCTTGTTCTACTCCGTAAGTATCAAAAAAGTAATGCTGTGCATCAGTAAAAGGCAGGAAGAAAATGAAAAGAAAAAAGGTAAAAAAAAATATTCGCCTGTTCCGGCGAATATTATGATACGGAATTTCCTTAATATACATGATGCTTTATTTCAGTTATCCTATCTGGAGATAAAGAAAAACGTCCCGTTCTCATCCTCCAACCCTGCAATTTTTCCGAACTGGGGACGTTGCTGATTGTTTTTTACCACAGCTACGGTAACCTTTTTAACAATACTTTCAATAGGAAGACAAGCATTAGGATTATTTGCCAATGTGTTTGCAAAGGTTCGTGTAAACTGGGAATTATCTACAGCCAACTCATACCCGGCGGATGAAAATACCTGTGAAGATTTAAATTTTGTTGCCTGCCAGTCATCACAACTCCGCTCTTCAGGGATCGAACGCATAGCCTGGTAAAAAGTTGGTCCCGATTCACAGGCATCCGTAACTACCAGCGTATGGGTTACCCAGTTCGAATAGGTCTGCAGGGCCGCTTTAAGGTTGTTGATGTTATAGTAAGTGAATTCATCGTCCCGGGCAGCATCTACCGGGATCCAGTACCCGGTTTCATTGATAAACTTTCCATGTCCGGCATACCAGATCAACAGGGAATTCACATGATTACTTCTGACCAGGTCCCGAAGTTCAATGGAAAAGAACTTATCCAACTGCTCTTTGGTCATGTCCTGTTTCACAATCACATTACTGATCTGGTAATTGGCCAGTGCTTTTTTCATCAAACTGATATCCTTGGGCGGACCGTCAAGGCTGGCAAAAGTCTGATAATTCGAATTCTCAATAAATATCGCCCAGGTTTTCCCCATGGGGTTATCCTGACCCAATGCTGCGGCCTCACGATTCAGGGTAAAAACCTTATTGGTCTGGTTTCCATAAATGTCTTCTACCGTTACCTGAAATGACTTTTTATTCTTTATATCTATGGTCGCTGAAAAACGGGGGTTATTATCATCCGGCCGGTAACTTGCCAGCACACCTTCAATTTTTATATCCTTTATCAGGCTCTCATCTTTAATCTGCCCTTCAATATAAAGCATCGGTTCTGTGGATTCAAGATAAACCTCACCGTTATCCGAAGCATAAGGGGCCAGTAGTTCAACCTGCGGAGGGTTAATCTCGGTCCTCCGGATAGCATATTCCATCTTCGTCTCGTTGTTATAAATATCTGAAGCAGCTATTACAAGCCGGTCTGTATCCGAAAGATTGGCATTGGCTAAAAATTCATATCCGTCATCCGTTTTCTCCGTATGTATTTCTTTTCCGTTTATTTTAACCGAAGCCAGATCACTTTGATCCGTGATCGTGCCTTTTAAGATAACTTCAGCCATGTTCCCCGGAATTTCAATGGTGTTTTTCCCGACCGGTTTGGGTACGGCCAGTGCTACAACAGGGGGATCACTTTCACGGTTAAGTTCATAAAGCCGTTCCTGGGCAGCTTTTAAAAGCTTTTCTGCTTTGATGTTATCCTCAAAACGCCGGGCAAGGGTTTGGTAGTCCTTTACCGCATGTTTCATGTCAAGAATCTCTTCATACGATCTGGCCCGCTGAAAATATGCTTCCGGTTTGTCCGGCTGGAGGCTGATTACTTTCGTAAAATCGGCAATGGCATACGGATGCTGGTTGAATTTCTGATAATAGGTCCCACGCAGAAAAAACATGTCCGCATTGTCAGGCTCAACAAGAAGAATTCTCGAAATGTCATTGATGGCATTCGGATAGTCCAGCTGTTTTACATAAACTTTGCTTCTTAAAAGATAAGCTTTTATGTTCTTATCGTCGATCTGGAGTGCTTTGTTGCATTCTTTCATGGCCAGATCGGTACGATCCAGGTCTAAAGCCATTTTTGCCTGTGAAAGGTGAGGGTCAATAAACCGGTGATCAGCATTGGCTGATTTGTTATAATCCTGTTCTGCAAGACTAAAGTTGCCCAGATGTTCATTTGCTGTGCCATGAAGATAATACCCGACGGCATCTTTCTGCAGCAGTAGTGCAGTATCGGCAGCACCAATGGCTTTTTTATATTTTTCCAGGGAAATGAGGGCTTTTGCTTTTTCCTGATAAGCTTCGACGTTCCTTCTTGCAAGCCGCGTGGCTTTGTTTAATGCATCAAGTGCTTCTTTATATTTTCCCAGTTGATTGTAAATTCTGCCTGTGCAATAATAGGTGTCGGCATCTTTGGGCAGGAACACCAGTGCCCGGTTATAGTCATTCAGTGCCTCTTCGGGTTGGTTGATCTGCTCATATACTTTCCCTCTGGAAAGATAAGCTTTGGAAAAATCAGGATCCATCTCAATAGCTTTGGAAAATTGTGTAAGAGCATCCTGATATTTACCGGTTTTTACAAAATCTTCACCAACTTTAAAATACTTCCTGGCATTCTGTGTAAAACCATTGGCCATCCCGGCCACAAGGAATAAGGTCAAAACCGTCAATATAACTTTGTTTCTCATCGCAGCAACACTTTTTATTTGTCTCAAATTTAAAGATTATTATTGACTTTCTCAATAAATACGATACATCCTTTTTACGCAAAATCGTTCATTTGGTTGCAGTTAAACCTACTCACCTGTCCGATTCCCGGAAATAGATATCACAAACTGAATCATGCAGATGCACGGATTCCTCAACCTGAAATGCCAGACGTGGAGCCTGAATCCCGTCATAAAACCTCATCTTTCCGGTAAAAACCCTGGCTTCATCCCACAATTCCTTTTTTATAAATCTCTCTATAGTATCCGCACCTCCTTCAATAATCACCGATTGAATTTGCCTCTGATAGAGAACTTCCAGAATCTGATCAATGATATCACCGTTAAAATCCAGTTTGATATATTCGGGTTGGCTATCAGGCCGGTTCAAACGCGAGTTAAAAATCAGTGTGGGTGCTTTATCATTAAAAAGATTCAGGGTTTCCGGTAACGATAACTTCCTGTCGATAACCAGCCGCAGGGGCTGCCTTCCGGTCCACTCCCGAACAGTCAGGGAAGGATCGTCAATCTGTGCTGTCCGTGTACCCACCAGGATGGACTGCTCCTCACTGCGCCATTTATGAACCAGTTGTCTGCCCAGGGGGCCACTGATCCAGTCAGGCCCTGAAGAATCATCCGGGTTACGCTTCCGGTCCATAAAACCGTCAGCACTTTCTGCCCATTTCAAAATGATATACGGACGGCTTTTTTCATGCCAGGTAAAAAATCTACGGTTGATCCGTCGGCATTCTTTCTCCAGCACACCCGTTACCACTTCACATCCTCCTGCCCGAAGAATACCGATGCCCTTCCCCGCTACTTTTTTGCTGGTATCCAGCGTTCCCACTACGACCCTGGGAATTCCCGATGAAACAATCAGGTCGGCACACGGAGGGGTTTTACCGAAGTGTGAACAGGGTTCAAGACTTACATACAGGGATGATCCCTTTAATAAAGATTTATCCTTTACGGCAGCAATAGCAAGCGCTTCGGCATGCGGTTCCCCGCTTCTTCGATGAAACCCTTCGGCAATAATCTTCCCGTGACGGACAATAACAGACCCTACCTGGGGATTTGGATAGGTCGTTCCCAAACCACACCGGGCCAGGTCCAGGCATCGCATCATATAAGTCCTGTCATCCATAAACAATCCCTTTATGTTTTATGCAGGAGTTTGTACTTTTACAAAATGGCTGCCACACCGAAAACCATAAAAGAACTGCATCATTATCTTCGTAATGAACTTCGTACACTCCATCCTCCCGAAGAGGCTGATGCAATGGGTTATCTGATTATCGAACATACCTGTTCTCTTTCACGGATCGAGTTTCTTCGCAGTCCATCCCTGCCTGTAACCCCTGGATCATGGTCGAAAGTTAAGGATATTCTCGGGGAATTGAAACACCGCAGACCACTTCAATACATTATCGGCCATACGACGTTCTATGACCATAAAATCCGACTGAATCCACACGTTCTTATCCCCAGGCCCGAAACCGAAGAACTTGTGCATTGGTTTTTACAGGTTGTCAACACACCTGCCGCTCCGTTAAATATTCTGGATACCGGCACAGGATCGGGGTGCATAGCCATCGCCCTTGCGGCCCGAATACCACAGGTAAAAATCTTTGCCTGCGATGTTTCTGAAAAAGCACTGGTAACCGCCAGGCAGAATGCCCGGGCAAATAATGTTTCCATTACCTTTTTTCAGATGGATATCCAGAATCCTGACAAAACCTTTGATCCCGGATTTTTTAACCATATCATTTCAAATCCACCCTACATACCCATCTCGGATAAAGCAGCACTACAGCCTGAAGTTTCCCGGTACGAACCTGCAAAAGCATTGTTTGTCCCCGAAGATGATCCGTTGATTTTTTATAGAGCCATACTTAACTTCTCATCTGAGGCACTTCATCCCGATGGAATGTTGTTTTTCGAGGTTCATGAAAGATTTTCCGGGAGCGTGGCTGAACTCTGCAGGCACACCGGTTTCCCTGATACGGTTATCAGGAAAGATCTTAATGGGAAAGAAAGAATGATCAGGGCAAGAAGAAAATCTTAGATTTGTGTCAATGAACGAAGAATATCTGAAAGCACGTGACAAAATTACCCGGCTTTGCAGCCGTCAGGAAAAATGCAGTTCGGACGTGAAAGCAAAACTGGTTGCATGGGGGCTTCCCCCCGATCAGCAAGCGGAATTGTTAACTTTTCTTATCGAAAATAAATTTGTTGATGACAAACGGTATGCCTTTGCTTTTGTGCGGCATCATCATCGCCTGAAGAAATGGGGAAAACAGAAAATCCGGCATGCCCTGGCTCTGAAAAAGATCCCGGAAACACTGATGCAGGCAGCTCTGAAAGAAATTCCTCCAGAAGAATACCTGCAAACATTAATGCAGGAATTAAAGAAAAAACGTGCCATGCTTCATGCTAAAAACCGTTTTGACCTGCTAGCCCGGTTACAGCGGTTTGCCTTGTCCAAAGGGTATGAACCGGACATCATCCGAAAAGTTCTCGATGATGTTGTATAGTATCTTGTCTCTTTATAATCCAAGTCATTTAATTACTAACTTTGGTCGGAAAAATTTCAAACTATGTATTCACCCGAAGCAGTTAAAGAAATGATTAAGCGCCTGGAAGCGCTGAGGAGGCATCTTTGAGATTGACGATAAAATCTCTCTCATTGCAGAAATGGAAAAAGTTACCCATGCTGCTGATTTCTGGAATGACCGGCATAAAGCCGAACGGCAACTGAAGAATATTGCTTCCCTGAAAAGGTGGACCGCCGCTTTCGACAAGTTGAAAAACGCCATGGACGACCTGCAGGTGATGATGGAATTCCACCAGGAAGGGGAAGCTTCCGTAGCAGATGTTTCCCGGCAATATGAAATTACCCTGAAACTGCTCGAAGACCTGGAACTTAAGAATATGCTTCGTAAAGAAGAAGATATTCTCGGGGCCCTTCTGAAAATCAATTCTGGCGCCGGTGGAACCGAAAGCCTCGATTGGGTGGAAATGCTGATGCGGATGTATATGCGCTGGGGAGAAAAAAATAACTATAAAGTCAGGGAAGTGGAATACCAGGCAGGTGATGAAGCCGGGGTTAAATCGGTTACCCTTGAGTTTACAGGCAATTATGCCTACGGATATCTGAAAGGAGAAAACGGTGTACACCGCCTGGTGAGAATATCCCCTTTTAATGCCCAGGGAAAACGGCAAACCACCTTTGCCTCGGTATTTGTCGCACCCCTGGTGGATGAAAGTATCGAAATCGAAATCAATCCTGCCGATATTACCTGGGAAACCTACCGGTCATCGGGGGCCGGGGGCCAAAACGTAAACAAAGTGGAAACTGCTGTACGCCTGCGCCATCTTCCGACCGGAATTGTCATTGAAAACCAGGAAACCCGCTCGCAACTTAAGAATAAGGAAAATGCCCTGCGGATCCTGAAATCACACCTCTATGAAATGGAACTGCGAAAAAGACAGGAAGAACAAGCTAAAATCGAAGGAGAGAAGAAAAAAATAGAGTGGGGTTCGCAAATCCGTAGTTATGTGATACACCCTTATAAACTTGTAAAAGACCTGCGTACAGGTTATGAAACCGGGAATGTGCAGGCTGTTCTTGACGGAGATTTGAACCCGTTTATCAAAGCATATCTGATGGAATATGCCGGAAAACTTTAAAAAACCGTACTACAATGAAAACACGTATCGAACATGACACCATGGGAACCGTTGAGGTCCCTGCTGACAAGTACTGGGGTGCACAAACCCAGCGATCGAAAAACAACTTTAAAATCGGTGAGGGAACCATGCCGGTTGAGATTATCCATGCCTTTGGTGTGCTGAAAAAAGCGGCGGCCATAGCCAATATGGAACTTGGTGTACTCCCCGAAGAAAAAGCAAAACTGATTATGAAGGTTTGCGATGAAATTCTGAACGGAAAACTCGATGACCAGTTCCCGCTTGTTGTGTGGCAAACAGGTTCCGGAACACAATCAAACATGAATGTTAATGAGGTGATTGCCAACAGGGCTCATGTCCTCAAAGGAGGCAAACTGGGAGAAGGTCAACACTTTATTCATCCCAACGATGATGTGAATAAATCACAATCATCCAATGATACTTTCCCGACAGCCATGCATATTGCAGCATACAAAATGCTTATGGAAGTCACCATCCCGGGTATTGGAAAACTCAGGGATACGCTGGTTAAAAAATCCAAGGCGTTTTCCGGAATCGTCAAAACAGGACGCACCCACCTCATGGATGCTACCCCCCTTACGCTGGGACAGGAATTTTCAGGGTATGCTTCCCAGCTTAATCACGGACTAAAAGCTCTGGAAAACACGCTGGATCACCTTTCAGAACTGGCTTTGGGCGGAACCGCTGTAGGTACCGGACTTAATACACCCAGGGGATATGATGTCCTGGTGGCTAAAAAAATCGCCGAATTAACGGGCTTCCCCTTTAAAACAGCTCACAATAAATTTGAATCCCTGGCAGCACATGATGCCATAGTGGAATCTTCAGGTGCTTTAAAAACCCTTGCCGTAAGCCTGATGAAAATAGCCAATGATACCCGTTTCCTTGCTTCCGGTCCGCGCTGTGGCATCGGTGAACTTATTCTTCCGGCCAACGAACCGGGGTCTTCGATTATGCCGGGAAAAGTAAATCCCACACAAAATGAGGCCCTTACCATGGTCTGTGCACAGGTAATCGGAAACGATACAGCGATCAATATCGGTGGAATGCAGGGACATTTCCAGTTGAATGTTTTCAAACCGGTAATGATCTATAATTTCCTGCTGTCTGCCCGCCTGCTCGGGGATGCATGCGTTTCCTTCAATGACAATTGTGCCGTAGGGATTAAGCCCAACCTGGAGAATATTGAGAAAAACTTACGAAACTCACTCATGCTGGTAACCGCTCTTAACACACATATCGGTTACGAAAATTCAGCTAAAATTGCCAAAAAAGCTCATGCCGAAGGAAAAACCTTAAAAGAGGCTGCCCTGGAATCAGGCCTGGTTACCGAAGAACAATTCGACGCATGGGTGGATCCGTCAAAAATGATCGGAGCACTTTAGTTTATCCCTTTGAAGGATAATCCGAATTTATTCCTGTGCATAGAATTTATACAGACAATATTAAATAACTACGTAGTTAACTACGTAGTTATTTTTTACTGATCGCCGATGTATCAAGGATTATAAAGATGCTTCAATTAGAAAGACCTCTTCTTTTGATACAATTAAATTGGATTTTAAACAAGATGAATAGCAAAAGTCAGTAGCGAAACTTTAAAGCTGTGTTTGTTTGAAATTTCGGCTGTTTTCCGGAAAAAACAAAATTATTTAACCATAATCCCTTCCGGAACTTTTTCGCCGGGAGTAACAAAATAGAGCTTACCTTCCGAATCTTCAGCCATCAGGATCATTCCCTGTGATTCCATTCCCCTGATCTTACGTGGGGCAAGATTTACAAGGATAGATACCTGCCTGCCGATAATCTCTTCAGGAGTAAAATATTCTGCGATACCGGAAACAACGGTTCGCTTATCCAGACCCGTATCAATCTGCAGTTTGAGGAGTTTTTTCGTTTTGGGCACTTTTTCGGCAGCCAGGATCGTACCGATCCGGATATCCAGTTTCGCAAAGTCATCATATGTAATCTCCGGTTTTACCGTTTCAAGATTGCCGGTCTGCCGGTTATTCTCCTGTTTCGATCGTAACAACTTGTCAACCTGTTTTTCAATGACTTCATCTCCGATTTTTTCAAACAGGTAATCAGGACGTGACACCGGATGCCCCGGTTTAAGCAGCTCTTTGGTTCCGATCAGCAACCATTCATGAGATGGGAAACCGATAAATTTCCGGATTTTTTCAGTAGTAAAAGGCAGAAACGGCTCAAGTAAAATGGAAAGGTTGGCAGTAATCTGCAAACTGATATTCAGGATGGTTCCTACACGTTCCTTATCCGTTTTGATTACACTCCAGGGTTCGGTATCCGATAAATATTTATTTCCCAGTCTTGCCATATTCATTGCCTCGTGCAGCGCTTCCCTGAACCTGAACTGATCAAGGCTTGCCGATACCCGTTTACGAATATCTGTCAAAGCCGATAGCACTTCTTCATCATAATCACCCAACACACCCCTTTCAGGGACTTTCCCTTCAAAATGCTTGGTGGTCAATACCAGTGCCCGGTTCACAAAGTTTCCCAGCACTGCCACAAGTTCGTTATTGTTTTTTGCCTGAAAATCTTTCCAGGTAAAATCATTGTCTTTTGTTTCGGGTGCGTTGGCACACAAAACATAGCGCAGGACATCTTCTTTACCGGGGAATTCCTCCAGATATTCATGAAGCCATACCGCCCAGTTTCGTGAAGTGGAGATCTTATCTCCTTCAAGATTCAGGAATTCATTCGCCGGGACGTTATCCGGAAGGATATAGCTGCCTTCGGCTTTCAGCATGGCAGGAAAGATAATACAATGAAAAACAATGTTGTCTTTTCCAATAAAATGGATCATCCTTGTCTCAGGATCTTTCCAGTATTTTTCCCATTCGGGGGTTAGCTCTTTGGTAGCCGAAATATATCCGATCGGGGCATCAAACCAAACGTAAAGCACCTTCCCTTCTGCTCCGGAGACAGGTACCGGTACGCCCCAATCCAGATCCCGGCTCACCGCACGGGGCTGCAAACCCTGATCCAGCCAGGATTTACACTGCCCGTAAACATTGGGTTTCCATTCTTTATGCCCCTCCAGAATCCAATCTCTCAGAAAAGGCTCATATTCATTGAGTGGCAGATACCAGTGACGTGTCTTTTTCAGAACAGGTGTATTTCCGGAAACAGCTGATTTCGGATTGATCAATTCTGTGGGCGACAGGGATGAGCCACACTGCTCACACTGGTCACCGTAGGCTTTTTCATAACCGCAATGCGGGCAGGTTCCCGTAATATATCTGTCGGCAAGAAACTGTCCGGTCTCTTCATCGTAATATTGCTCCGTGGTTTTCTCAATAAAATTCCCTTTGTCATACAATGTTTTAAAAATTCCTGATGCCGTTTCAAAGTGTACCGGCGAGGTAGTCCGTGCATAAATATCAAACGCAATCCTTAGTTTTTCAAAAGCTTCCTTATTCATAGCATGATACCTGTCCACAATGGATTGAGGAGAAACCCCCTCCTGCCGTGCTTTCAGCGTTATCGGAACACCATGTTCATCTGATCCGCAAACGGATATGACATCTTCCCCTTTCTGCCGGAGATAACGCGTATAAATATCCGAAGGAATATAAACACCGGCAAGATGGCCGATATGAAGCGGGCCGTTGGCATAGGGCAAAGCCGAAGTGATCAGGTGCCTTTTGAATTTTTTTGTCATGGTCGGGTACATTGCATCTGTGAAGTTCAACAAAGATAAGACAAGATGATGAAACCGGAAAAACACTCCTTATTATTAACCTTCGGATATGCGTATAAAACCTGTGTAAGGAATCCATAGATGAACGTTTCCGGGGAAAATATTATTTTTGATACGATTCATCACACCCGGGAAACGTACTTTCCGCAAAGATGAAATACTTGTCCGAAGGGCAGGTATAATATTTATGTAAGGAAAAGCATGGCTGAAGCCCGTCATATCAAAAGGGGAAAAGAGGGGGAAAAACTGGCTGCTGAGTTTCTGGAAAACGCCGGGTTTCGTATTATTGAAAAAAACTGGCGTTTTCAACATCTTGAAATTGATATTATTGCTTTTGACGGCGAAGAACTGGTTATAGTGGAAGTGAAAACCCGGAAAAAGGATGACCCGCTACTCCCCGGGGATCTGATTCCCCCGAAAAAACAAAGATTCATAATTAATGCCACAGATGCTTATATCCGGCAAAAGGAAATCGAACCGGAGGTACGGTTTGATGTAATCATTATCCATACCGAAGGAAATCGTTTTACCATTGAGCATATCCGGAAAGCTTTTTATCCTGTACTTTAAACCCTGATCTATGAATATCGAAGCATTCAGAGCATATTGTATGGAAAAACCCTTTGTAACGGAATCGTTTCCTTTTGATGAAACCACGCTGGTTTTTAAGGTTCTTGGTAAAATGTTTGCCCTGACCGACCTGGAAGAAGATTTTCATATCAACCTGAAATGTAACCCGGAAAAGGCGATTGAACTGAGGGAGAAATATGAGGCCGTAACGCCGGGATACCACATGAATAAAAAACACTGGAATACGGTTTTTGTTGATGGGAGCATTCCTGATGTCCTCATTAAGCAATGGATTGATGATTCGTATACCCTGGTTTGTCAATCCCTGCCTGTGTTCAAACGGAAAACTCTTGAAAAGCGTTAACGGATTTTCCCGCGTGCCAGGGAGGCAAAAACCCCTGCGGCACACAATGCCGTAAAAATCACAAAAGCAATTCTTGCACTTCGGATAAACTGCGGAAAGTTTGCAGGACTGATCTGAACCTTGCCAATAAGCAGTGAGAATGTGATCAGGACGATACCCATACTCAACATCTGTCCGATCAGACGCATAGTGCCCACGGTAGCCGATGCAACACCATAATATTTTTTTTCAACCGAACTCATAACGGCATTCGTGTTGGGAGATGAGAAAAGGGCATAGCCAAAACCAAGTAACACCAGGCTGATCATCAGAGATGGAATGGTTGTTTCAGCATGGATTAAATCCAGGGTGGTCAGGCCGATAACCATCATCATCATTCCGACAGATGCTACCAGGCGGGGTTCATAGCGATCGGAAAGCCTGCCGGCAACCGGAGAAAAAACAGTCATGATCACAGGTTGCACCATCAGTATTATACCGGCACTCTGCGGTGTCAGCCCTTTGATATACTGAAGATACAGACTTAACAAAAAGCCCACGGCAAAAGTGGCACTGTAATTTATCAGCGCTGCCACATTTGAAAGAGCAAAAACACGATTGCGGCTGAGCAGGGAAATATTCATTAAAGGATAACGTTGTCTGTTTTCCATCAAAACAAAACCGGCAATCCCGGCAATCCCGGCAATAACCAACAGGTAACCGGTTAATTGGGGAATTCTTGAAAAACCATACATCATCGCTGCAAGGCTGACTCCATATACGACAGATCCGGTAAAGTCAAACTTCTCACCGGCTGCTTCAGCCCATTCTCCTTTCAACTTCCAGATACCAAGGAGAAGAATAATAATGCCAAGTGGAATATTGACATAAAAAATACTGCGCCATCCGAAGTGTTGCGTAAGAAATCCACCAAGAAACGGCCCCAGGGAGAGGCCAAGGTAAACAGCCGCCACATTAAACCCCAAAGCCCTGCCGCGCTCCTGTTCCGGAAAAACGGAAGTCAGGATCGCAACGCCGGTACCGAACATCATGGCGCTGCCTGCCCCCTGAACAATACGTGCCGCCACCAGCCAGTATACATCCGGAACAAAGGCGGTTAATCCCGAAGCAAGGGTATATACGCCCACGCCGTAAAGAAAAATCTTCTTCCTTCCGTAGATATCCGCAGTTTTTCCAAACGGGAGCAGCAACATTGCAGCCGAGAGCAGGTATGCCGTAGCCACCCAGTTCAACATGACCGCATCTGCTCCAAATTCTTTTCCGATAGAGGGTAAGGCAATATTTACCGATGATCCCATAAATGGGGTAAGAAATGATCCCATGGCAGCGATCCACAGCGCCACTCGTTTACTTACCCCTTGATTCATACTCTATAGTATTATTTGCAGGAAACTCAAGATTTTTTCATGTTTTATAAATGTCAAATCTATTCAATTTTCAAGATATTCCGAAAACAGATAAAAATCATTGACATGACTCCTGTTTTTTTCATATTATTGTATCTCCATTCTGAAAACAATAAGAAAACAGATCACAAAATCTCACTATTATGAACAGGCTTTTCATCTTCATCGTATCTTTTATTTTTGTACTTTCCTCTTTTGCCCAGGAAAAGGAAACTCCCCTGACTTTTACAAATGTTGTAAAGGTTAAGACAACTCCGGTAAAAAACCAGCAACGTACCGGAACCTGCTGGTCATTTGCCACCACTTCGTTTGTCGAGACGGAAATCCTGCGTATGGGAGGCCCTGAACTGGATTTGTCTGAAATGTATAACGCGCGACATGCGTATGAAAAAAAAGCCGATCTCTACGTCCGTTTTCACGGAAAAAACAACTTCGGACCGGGCGGTCAGGCACACGATGTAATGAATGTCATCCGGAAATTCGGGATCGTTCCCGTTGAAGTATACACCGGGAAACATTATGGCGACACCATGCACAATCACGGCGAATTGAATACTATTCTGCTGGGTTTTCTTGATGGCGTAATCAAAAACCGTAGCGGTCACCTCACGCCGGTCTGGAAAAACGCATATTCAGCCATCCTGGACATTTATCTCGGCCCGGAACCCGAGACGTTCACATGGAACGGTAATTCCTATTCACCGGCCTCATTCCGCGATCATTTCCATTTAAATCCCGACGATTATGTTGAACTGACATCCTATTTGCATCATCCTTTTTACAAGACATTTGAGCTTGAGGTTCCCGACAACTTTGCACACGATCCTTATTATAACATTCCGTTAGACGAATTGATTGATATTATGAAAGAAGCCGTCAAAAAAGGATATTCGGTTGCCTGGGACGGCGATGTCAGTGAAAAGGGCTTTTCTCATAAGCGGGGACTGGCCATCCTTCCTCCAAAATCATGGGCAGGACTCAGTTCCGAAGAAGTGGATTCTCTCTTTAAATATCCTGATGAAATGGCTGTTACGCCTGAATCACGTCAGCAGGGTTTCGACAATTACTCCTCCACCGACGATCACCTTATGCATATTGTCGGTACCGTTACCGACGAAACAGGAAAAACATTTTTTGTTACCAAGAATTCCTGGGGAACGGATCGTAATAATTACGGCGGATATCTTTACATGTCCGAGCCATTTGTCCGGGATAAAACCCTGGCCATTATGGTTCACAAGGATGTATTGCCTAAAAAGCTGGCTGCAAAGCTCGGAATAAAATAAAGGATATAATCGGTCTCAGCGAACATCCGTAGTTAAACATCAGATTTCCTGTACCATCAGGTTACACCCCCGAAGTTCGCTGTGGTCAAACCGGCCGGAAACCGAAAAGGTTCCGTCAGGAAAACAGATTCCCAGGTCACCGGTTTCAATAAAAGCACAGGAATATAAATTGGCAAGATCAATCACATTGATTCCTCCGTGCCGTCCGGGAGGCAGGAAAGATAGGGGATCGTAAGGATCACGGATAAGAATCTGCATCCAGGGTGGGGCAGCATATATGCCTTTCCCCTGTGAATAAGCCTGCGATAACAATTCGGTCATCCCATATTCCGAGTGGACAGACGTCACATGAAACCGTGAAGTAAGGATACCATGTAATTCTTCCCGCACCATTTCTTTTCTCCGGCCTTTCATTCCTCCCGTTTCCATTACAATCATTCCCGGAACCAACACTTCATATTTTTCGGCAAAATCCAGTAAAGCATAACTAACCCCGAACAACAGAACCCGTTCCTTTTTTGCAGCCAGTTCCCGGAGCCGGTGGTATAACCGCTTGTGATTATACAGATAATAACCACTAAAAGGAGAACCTGACAGTTTGATCAGCTTGTCAATCATGTAGATCAAAGACGACCCCGAACGTTCCAGATAGGTTGGCAGCAGGGCCAGAACAGACATACCGGCAGGGTCACCGTAAAAAAGACGAAAAGCTGTCAGAAAACTTTTCTCATACAAGGAAAGGTCATATACATAATGTTTCGACGGGATCGTGGATGAGGTACCGCTGCTGGTGAAGATGTTTTGTGGTTTTCCACGAAAGGATTTAACCGGATATTTCCTGAATAACGATACCGGCAAAAATGGAATATCTTCAATCTGGCACACGTCATCAGATCGGACTCCCAGTAAACGCATATATTTCCTGTAAATTTCACTTACTTCTGACTGATAACGGAAAATCTCCAGCGCCGTTTCCGTAAAATCACGGGAAGTTTTGATTGTAAAAATTTTTCCGGGTAAGTCAGATATCATGAAACGGAAATTAATCATTGAACTTATTCCTGAAAAACAGGTGTCCCGTCTGGCTGATAAACATATCTGAAGGTCACCTCAGCGTAAGGGACCTGGTCCTTCAACATGGTTTTTACATCCATGATCAGCATTTTGGCAAACCTGCCGGTAGCTGTTTTAAAAGTCCAGATCTGGTGGGGCAGGATGGGATCGGCCAGTGAGATATATCCACTGTCTGCAGCTTCCAGGTAATTGCCGAAAAAGGTTAACGCATCATCCGCGTTATCAAAAGCCGCCGTAAGCGAAAATGAAGGAAATACATTGGGAGTATCGAGAAAAGCACTTTTGACATTTCCCGAAACTTCGGTTTTTGGAAGTATGGTAATGTCCGGAACATTTCCGTTCCTGTATTCGATTAGTTTGCCCTGGCTGAATGAAAAACCTATCAAATAATAAGGATAAGGTCCACTACCACTGCCAAACAGGGTGGAATCCATAGTCACCTCACCCGTCAGGGGTATGGGTTTTTCCTTCTGACACGAAGAAAGAATCAGAATCAGGACAAAAGGGATAAATCGGTTAAACGTCATTCCTGATGATCATTTATAAAATAAAGATACAAAACAAATGGGTCATTGCCTTTATTTTTCTATCGGATTTTCAGGTTTCCTCTCCCGGAGATATTGCTGATAGTATTTTTCAATCAGTTTCTGACGCCATTCACTGAATTGTTTTAATCGCAGCTGGTAACCGGTTCTGGATTCTCCCGGAGCACGCGGTTTATTTAACGGGTTCTTTGCGAGAGCGGTATTTAAAGAATCCTGAAAAGCATACATAACAAAGATTTCCGGATCCGGCCTCCAGAGCCGGATGGTTCCGTCGTAGGACCCGCTGGCAAACATGTTTCCGTCGGGGCGAAAAGAGAGAGATAAAACAGCAGCGGTATGACCCTGCAATATAACGATCTGTTTCCCGCCGGTTATATCCCATAAGAACAGATCACCATGGAGAGTTCCCGAAACCAGATAAGTACCATCAGGACTAAAGGTAACGGAAAAAACTTCCGAAGGATGAGCAAAAGATTTAACTTTCCTGCCTGTAGCAACATCCCAGAGGATAACCTGCTGATCCCTGGAAGCACTCGCCAGAAGTTTCCCGTCGGGGGAAAAGGCCAGGTCAACGATATTTCCTGAATGATTTCCCTGTACAGGCATGCCTGAGGGTTCATTTATTTTCCATAATCTCACTGTCTGATCCAGGGAACCGCTGGCCACGGTTTTACCATCGGGAGAAAAAGCTACGGCAAGAACGCTCTTTACATGCCCTGTAAAGGTCTGTTGTTTTTTCCCCTCAATGATATCCCACAGATAAAAAGCTTTATCATACGATCCGGTAACCACATATCGGCCCCCCGGCCCCGTTTCCAGTGACCAGATCGCTGTGCTATGCCCTTTATAAGTCTTATAATATTCCCCATTAGTTGTATAGATTTTCAGGTATGATCCGGCTCCCGCCACAATATATTTTCCGTCAGGGGTAAAAGTGGCGGCATGCACTTCACGGTCAAAAGGGATGGTAATAACAACTCTCCCCGTTTCCGTATCATAGATCCGGCAACGCTTATCCGAGGAGGCCGAAAGCAACCTGCGGCCATCAGGATGAAACTGAACCGCATTGACCGGCCCCTTATGAATTTTGATCAGCTTTTCCTGATAGGGAGACTGGGCATAGAAGACGGATGGAAAAAACAGAAGGAGGAGCATAAGCCCGGGAAGACCTGTTCTCCATATAATATCTCTGTCAGGGGTTGGGGTCATGATGATCTCCGGATGGCCTTGATTCCGGGAAGCTCTTTCCCTTCCATATATTCAAGCATTGCTCCGCCGCCGGTAGATACAAAGCTCACCTGATCTTTCAGGTTATATTTATTTAAGGCTGCCACAGAATCTCCTCCGCCTACAAGGCTAAAAGCCCCTTTTGACGTAGCTTCGGCAACAGCCAGAGCAATTTCGCGTGTGCCGTTCTGGAATTTTTCCATTTCAAAAACCCCCATGGGCCCATTCCAAAGCAGGGTTTTTGCACCCAGGATTACCCTTTTAAGCCTGTTGATGGTTTCGGATCCTATATCCAGTCCCATCCAGCCATCAGGAACTTCATCCGCCGGACACACCTTTGTGTCTGCATCATTTGAAAACCGGTCGGCAACAATATTGTCAACAGGCAAATGAAGGGTAACCCCTTTTTCTTCGGCTTTTCGCACCAGGGAGGTTGCCAGATCAAGTTTATCTTCCTCGACCAGTGAATTTCCGATTTTCCCACCACGGGCTTTAATAAAGGTATATACCATTCCTCCGCCGATAATCAGGTGATCTACCCGGTTTAGAAGGTTTTCAATAATCAGGATCTTATCCGAAACTTTTGCCCCCCCCATAATGGCAACGAAAGGTTTTTCGGGACGGACCAATACTTTATCAAGATTTCTCAGTTCTTTTTCAATCAGATAGCCGAACATTTTTTCTTCGGGGAAAAACTTTGCAACGATCGTTGTGGAAGCATGGGCACGGTGAGCGGTACCAAAAGCATCATTCACATAAACATCCCCAAGTTCGGCAAGCATACCGGCAAATTTTTCGTCGCCCTTTTTTTCCTCAGCATGGAACCTGAGATTTTCAAGTAAAAGGATATCCCCGGTTTGCAGTGTCTTCGACAGGGAAACCGTTTCTGCTCCTATGCAATCAGGAGCGAACTTAACAGTACGGTTTAATAGCAAAGAGAGTCGCGGAACCACATGTTTCAGGGAAAATTTTTCTTCATAAGCATCTTTGGGTCTTCCAAGGTGGGACATCAAAACCGGCATACCACCTCCGGCAATGATCTTTTCGATGGTTGGCAATGCTGCGCGGATACGTGTATCATCGGTAACTTCCATCTTTTCATTCAACGGAACATTAAAGTCTACCCTTACCAGAGCACGTTTTCCGGTAAAATCATAATTGTCAATATTTTTCATTGCTGTAGTCTTTTATTTTTTTGATAAGTAAATATATTAACACAAAAATACGAACTTCTTCCGGGGCTGAAAATGATTTTACATGATTTTTAAAACGGAGGCCTTCCTGCTACCGCATTTTTCCTACTTTTGTTTTCAATATTCGAAAAATAATGCGGTATCAGGAAATTCCCGGACACGAAGAACTGAAAAAGAGGCTGATCCGTTCGGTAAACAACGGACGCTTGGGTCATGCCCAATTGTTTACCGGAGAGGATGGTTCTGCCGCACTGTCTCTGGCACTGGCTACTTCGCAGTATATCATGTGTGAAGACCGGCAGGAAAAAGATTCCTGTGGCAGGTGTCGTTCCTGCCTGAAACACGAAAAAATGATCCATCCGGATCTGCATTATGCATTTCCTGTAATCCGCATAAAAGGAAATAAAGAAAACCTGAGCAGGTATTTTCTTGAACAATGGCGGGAAACCCTGATACAAAACCCTTTCCTTTCCCTCGAGCGTTGGTATAAAGCACTTGGTATTCAAAATCAGCAGGGAACGATTTATACGGCAGAGAGTGATGAAATTATCCGCGAATTATCTTTGAAAAGCTTTGAATCTGATTATAAGATTCTGGTGATATGGTTGCCCGAAAAATTAGAAACCACAGCAGCGAACAAACTGTTAAAGGTTATTGAAGAACCTCCTGAAAAAACATTTTTTTTCCTGGTTTCCCGGGATCCGGAAAAAATGCTCCCGACAATTCTTTCCCGGTGCCAGCATCTTCCGGTTCCCGGGATTCCGGATCAGGAACTTTCCGGGTTTCTGGCCACAAAATATTCCCTGCCGGATAAACAAGCTGCCTTACTGGCTGTCACTTCCGAAGGAAATATCGGCCGGGCCATACAGGAAGCCATGTTGCCGGAAGAAGAAAAACAACATCTGCAGTCTTTTATTCGCTGGATGAGACTGTGCTATACCTTAGGATTAACCGGTTTGCTCGGATGGATCGACGAAATGTCTTCTTCAGGCAGGGAACATCAGAAATCGTTCCTTTCTTATTCCCTGCACATGCTCAGGGAAAATTTTATACTCAATACCTCAAATATGATTTCCCGTCTCAACTCTGAGGAGCTGGAGTTTTCAAAAAAATTTTCCGGATTTATCCATTCCGGGAATATTCATCAACTTTATCAACTGATCAACGATACTTTTCTACACATTGAGAGCAATGCCAATCCCCGAATCGTCCTTCTGGATACATCATTTAAAATCTACCGGCTGATAAAAAATTAATTTTCGTTATTTTTGTAGTTTATTAAAACATCAACATACACTCACCTGCCGGCAAAAGACAGCAGGTTTAATCGTTGGGAAAATGGAGCCTAAAAGCAAAACAAACCGGGTATGCCGGATCGAACAAAATATACAACACACTTATCAGACAGACAGTTGCTATAAGCTTCCGGTATTTAACTGGCTGGAAGACCTGCCCCCTGATACATTAAGCACAGACCTGGTGGAAATCAGGTTTAAGAACACACGAAAAGGTATTTACCGTAATGTGAATAATCTCCGTTTGAAAAAAGGAGACATTGTTGCCGTGGAGGCTTCGCCGGGACATGATATCGGTATGGTTTCCCTTACCGGCCCATTGGTGTTCCAACAATTACGAAAAAATCATATCCCCCAGGATCAGGCAGAATTCAAGAAAATCTACCGCAAGGCAAAACCTGCAGACATTGCCAAATGGGAGGAAGCACTTGGTCTGGAACATGAAACAATGTTGAAAGCCCGCAAAATTGCTGCCGACCTTAAATTGAATATGAAAATCGGAGATGTGGAATATCAGGGAGATAAAACAAAAGCCATATTTTATTATATCGCCGATGAACGGGTTGATTTCAGGGAACTGATTAAGGTATTTGCCGAAACATTCCGGATAAGGATTGAAATGCGCCAGATCGGAGCCAGACAGGAAGCCGGTCGTATCGGTGGGATCGGATCCTGTGGAAGAGAACTTTGCTGTTCTTGCTGGATGACTAACTTTTCATCGGTTACAACCAGCGCGGCAAAATACCAGGAACTTTCACTGAATCCGCTTAAACTGGCCGGACAATGCGGAAAATTGAAATGCTGCCTTAACTACGAACTGGATGCATATATTGATACCCAGAAATTTTTTCCCCGTGCGGATGTTCCTCTCGAAACAGAAGAGGGAACATTCCTGCACCAGAAAACAGATATTTTTAAAGAAACCATGTGGTTCTCTAAAGCCGGTGAAGGAACCATGAACATGATCCCGGTACCTGTGAGCAGGGTTAAAGAAATTCAGGAAATAAACAAATCAGGCAAAAAACCCGAAGTATTACTCACCGGAACAGTTAACTCCGGGGTTGATGAAATCAACTTCACCAATGCTGTCGGACAGGATAGTCTTACACGTTTTGAAAACCGCAGAAGCGGAAAAAAAAGAAGGAAAAAACCCAAAAGGAAATGAGACGCCCCGTGAAAATCTTGGCCTTTATCTTTCTACACCGGAAGATGAACTTTTCCGCTTTGTTTTTTCCCCTGGTTTTGCTTTTTTTTCTCTTTTCTTCCTGTGACCACAGCAGATTGTTTGAAGAAAATAAAACACTGGAAAGAAGCAGGTGGAACAAGAATGAACAGCTTCGCTTTTCTGTAGTGGTAAAAGATACCACATCGCATTACAATATTTTTTTTAACATCCGGAACGAAGGGAATTACCCTTATAGTAATCTTTATCTTTTTTCCAATGTTTCCTCCCCTGCCGGCGTCAGTATCACAGATACCCTCGATATAGCGTTGGCCGACAGTCATGGAAAATGGTACGGAAGTGGCCTGGGAGACCTTTATTTTCTGCAGGTTTCCTATAAATCAGATATTCGCTTCCCACTAACCGGTGTATATACCTTTAATGTTTCCCAGGGGATGCGAGTGAATGTTCTGGAGGGTATCCGCAATTTCGGTATCCGTGTGGAAAAAGTGAAAACAGAAAACAGTGGGAAGAAAAAATAAAAGCGCACGCTGGGCAGATCTGGAACAACTCGAATTTGTTTTTCAACCTCCAATGGTTGATGTTTTCGGAAAAGATTTTCATCTTAAAGGGAAATGGCATAACTTCTTTAAAAACCAAAACCCCATTGTACTGGAACTGGGTTGTGGAAAAGGAGAATATACGGTCGGACTGGCAAAAATGTTCCCGGAGCAGAATTTTATCGGAGTGGATATTAAAGGTGCCCGCATATGGCGGGGAGCAATCACTGCTCAAAATGAACAACTTAAAAATGTGGCATTTATACGTACACGCGTTGAATGGATTCATGCTTTTTTCGACACAAAAGAAGTAGATGAAATATGGTTGACATTCCCGGATCCTCAGTTAAAAAAACGCCGGACAAAAAAGCGTCTGACACATCCTCTTTTCCTCAACCGTTATAACACCTTCCTTAAACCCACAGGAAAAATTCATCTTAAAACAGACAACTACGACCTGTATTTTTATACACAGAAAGTAATCCGCTTTAATAAACTTCCCATTCATATAAATACCGATGATCTCTATCAATGGTCTCAAACACATCCGGCCCGGCAAATACAGACATTTTATGAACAAAAGTTTCTTGATCAGGGGATGAAAATTTACTATATTCAGTTTTCCGTTCCCGAAAAAAAAATCATCAAGGACATTCCCGATGACTCAGAGTGATTTTTTTTCACGTGTTTACCGTGTTGTCCGGAGGATTCCTCCCGGAAGGGTTACAACCTACGGTGCCATTGCCAGGTTCCTGGGAAGCGGACAGTCTGCCCGGATGGTGGGATGGGCAATGAATAAATCATATGGACAAACCCCTTTTGTACCGGCCCACAGGGTAGTAAACCGTAATGGATTCTTAACCGGAAAACAACATTTTGGTTTTTCAGGGACCATGCAACAGTTACTGGAAAGCGAGGGTGTACATATTGAAAACGACCAGATTCCGGAATTTGAAAATCTTTTCTGGGACCCCTTAAAATATCTGAACCCTGATCTGTTTTAATTTAAAGATTGTTTATCTTTGCCGAATCTTTATTTAATTTAAATTAATATAATATTGTTAAAGTGATGGAACTAACGAGAGACAATGTTCTGGAAGTTTTAAGGGGTGTAAAACATCCCGAGAAGAACAGTGATCTGGTCTCGTTGCAGATGGTAGACAATTTGCGTATTGACGGAAAGCAGGTGCTTTTTACTCTAAGTCTTCCCAAAGCAAATGATCCGTTTACCGGTTCGATTAAGAAAGCCTGTGAAAATCAGATAAAAAATAACTTTGGTGAAGATATCAAGATACTGATCACCGTACCGGTGTCGGTTGGGAAAGTTAAAATTGATAAACCCGGGATCCTTCCCGGGGTAAAGAATATCATTGTTGTTGCTTCCGGGAAAGGAGGCGTTGGTAAATCAACTGTAGCAACTAACCTCGCAGTGGCTTTGGCAAATTCAGGTTTTCAAACCGCCCTTGTAGATGCAGACATTTTCGGGCCGTCTATTCCAAAAATGCTCCATCTGGAAGAAATGAAACCGCAAGTACATAAGGTTGACGGCCGGGATATGATCATCCCGGTTGAAAATTATAATCTTAAAATACTATCCATCGGTTTTTTTGTTGATCCGGATGATGCATTGATCTGGCGCGGTCCGATGGCCACAAATGCACTTAAGCAGTTACTCCATCAGGGTGACTGGGGAGAACTGGACTTTATGGTTGTTGACCTGCCTCCCGGAACCAGTGATATTCACCTTACTATGGTTCAGGAAATACCGGTTACCGGAGCCATTATTGTCAGCACCCCGCAGGATGTGGCACTGGCAGATGCCGTAAAAGGAATCTCGATGTTCAGAAGTGAAAAAATTAATGTGCCCATACTCGGTCTGGTCGAAAATATGGCCTGGTTTACTCCTGAAGAACTCCCCGATAAAAAGTATTATATTTTTGGTAAAGGCGGTTGCGAAAAGCTTGCAAATCAATATAAAATACCTTTACTTTCTCAAATCCCCATTATCCAGAAAATCAGGGAAAGCGGAGACCTGGGCAAACCTCCGGCTGCGGATAAAAATACTATACTTGGTGGGATATTCCGTGACCTTGCCGCGAAAGTGGTTGAACAGCTGGAAAAACGTAATAAAGAACTCCCTCCGACGCAAAGGCTGATCATTAAGAACTAAGAAAAATTTCATGGGACCACATCAGAAAATCCGAATCAGAAATTTGGTTGTCTCCGTCCTTGATAATATCCGTCCTTACCTTCAGGCTGACGGAGGGAACATCCGCCTGGTTGATATTACGGATGAAATGGTGGTACGGGTTGAGCTTACCGGGGCCTGTGATGGGTGTCCTTATAGTATACAGACATTAAAAGCCGGCGTGGAACAAACCATCCTGAAAAAAATCCCTGAGATCAAAGCTGTGGAAGCGGTCAATCCTGTGTCATAAAGTTAATTCCCTTTAAATCTGCAGGATCCGGTAACAGGGATGTCATTAATTTTTTCCCGGGGTTCATCCCCTTTATACTATTTTTATAGTTTTACGTTTTTAAAAAAGTAATAATCTGCATACTGTGGGGAGAAACCGCTTTTTTCTGTTTATGTTTTTAATCCTGATCCAGGGATGTTCGGTACAGAAAAACACCCTGATGACAAGGGTATATCATAACCTGACGGCTCATTATAATATTTTTTTCAATGCCCGGGAAAGCTACCGCAAAGGCCTTGCAAAAGCAAACAAACAGTACCAGGAAAATTTTACACGATTTATTCCCGTTTTCCCCGAAGATAATCCTCAAAATGTTTCAGTTATGGGATCAGATATGGACAGAGTGATCCGTAAAACCTCAAAACTGATCAGCAACCATTCCATAAAGGCAAAACCGGAAACAAAAGGAAAAGAACTCTCCCCCAGGGAAGAACTGTTTTACAATAAACCGGAGTATAATAAATGGGTTGACGACAGTTACCTGCTTTTGGGGAAGGCACATTTCCGGAAAAACGAGTTACAGTCTGCCCTGCAAACCTTTTCTTATATTAGCAGTACCTTTACTGACCCTGAAGTGATTGCCCGGGCAAAAATATGGACAGCCAAAACTTTTGATGCACTTAAACGTTATGATAATGCCGAAAAAGTATTACTGTCTTTGGATGAAAATATTCAGGAACTCCCTTCCCGTCTCCAGGCACTCTATTATGCGGTTTTCGCCAATCATTACCTTCTCCGGAATAAACCGGACAAGGCATTTCCCGCATTGGAAAAAGCATATCAGAACTCAGGCCGTAAAAAAAACAAATACAGGTACGCATTTCTGTTGGGGCAATTGGCTTATGACAAAGGAGAAAACATGCTTGCCACATCCTATTTTAAAAAAGTTTTAAAACTTAAGCCGGATTACAATTTTGCTTTTAATGCACGTATTCTGCTTGCCGAATCATCGGGCATTACCGGTGAAAATGTAAAACAGGTGAAAAAAGACCTGAATAAATTGTTACGAGATAAGAAAAACAAGGAATACAAGGATCAGATTTACTATGCTTTCGGGCAAATTGCCCTGAACGAAAAGAAAGAAAATGAAGCTATAGATTATTTTAAGAAATCGGCAGTCAGTTCGGTTGACAATATGGTACAAAAAACGGAATCATATCTCGCTATTGCACATTTATCATTTAACCACAACAACTACCTGCAGGCACAACAATATTATGACAGTGCCGTACAGATCATCCCTCAGGATTTTCCGGATTATGATAATATCAGGGTTAAAAGTAAAAGCCTGAACTCCCTGGCAGGTTATGTGCGGCAGGCAGAACTTCAGGACAGCCTGCAGCGTCTTGCAGCAATGTCCAGCGCTGAAAGACTGGGAGTAATTGATAAGATCATTGAGCAGGTCCGGGAAGAAGAACGTAAAGCCAGGGAAGAACAACTTGTCCCAAATTATACGCCGGGTATGGAAATGCAAACCCAGATGCGTTTTCAGGACGAGCTGCAACGCGGTGGAAAATGGTATTTCTACAACCCCTCTGCGCTGGGTTTCGGCCGCACTGAATTCAAACGGAAATGGGGAACCCGGCGTCTTGAAGATAACTGGCGCAGAAAAAATAAAATGAGTGTGAACTTCAGTACATCATCAACCGAAGAACAGGGTGATAGCATTCCCGTGAAGTCTGCACCTGCCGGAAATAAAACAAGCCGCAGTTACTACCTTAAACAAATACCGCTTTCCGATTCGATGATGATAGCGTCAAACCAGCAACTGATGGAAGGCCTCTTTGAATCAGCCCTGATTTATAAAAATGATTTTCAGAATCCCGCCCGTGCTGAAAAAAATCTGAAAGAACTGGTAACCCGTTTCCCCGGGACTGAAAACAAATACCTGCTTTCTGCCTATTTTACCCTGTATCAGATTTTCAAAGAATCCGGAGATGTATCGAATCAGGAGAAATACAAAGAACTTATTATCAGCAAATTTCCGGACAGCGAGCAGGCAAAGATTCTGAGTGATCCGCTTTATCTGCAAAAGATTTACAATGAGGAAAAAGAAGCTGAGCAACGTTATGCTCAAACCTATCAATGTTTTCTCAGCGGAGATTACGACCGGGCTCTTGCCTTGTGCGATCAATACCTGAATCAAGACATTCCTCCAAAACTGATTTCCAGATATCTTTTCCTTAAAGCACAGGCAACGGGGGAAAAAGGAGATATAAGAACTTATAAACAGGCCCTGCAACAGGTAACTACGAAAGCTTCTGATCCTGAAATTGTTGCCCGGGCAAAAGAAATCATTAACTATCTTAACGCCTTAAACCCTGTATTGAAAGAGGAGGAACTTGTCACAGCTGCCAGGGAAATATATCATTTCTCTGCCGATGGAAACCAAAGGCTGGTGATTATTTCCCCTGAAAACGGAATCAACATCAATCAGCTCAGGTTTGATTTGCTGAATTTTAATACAGACTATGATCCGCAACATGATTTGCCGGTTAAAGAACATGATGTTTATAAAGATACTACCGTCCTTTCCGTTCAGGGCATTGGAAAAATATTACCGGCTATGAAATATTACCGGCAGCTGCAAGCAGACACGGCAATGGTAAAATATTTTAAAGATTCGCGTATTTCATTCTTCCTGTTTTCGGATGAGAATTTCAATACCTTTGTTAAAGATAAATCGGTAGATACCTATCGGGTTTTCTTTGAAAAATATTATCTTCAGGGAATTCAACCTGAAAAGCGGGATACTACACTAATCAGGGGACAGACCCGAATAAACTCAGGAAAATGGCAGGGAAGGGATTAAAAATACTGTGGGTAGATGATGAGATCGACTTGTTAAATGCATTGATCCTGTACATTGAAGAAAAGGGATACCTTGTCAAAGGGGTTAGTAATGGTATTGACGCCCTGGAGATGCTGCAGGAAGGACATTTTGACATTGTTTTGTTGGATGAACAGATGCCGGGGCTTAGCGGCCTGGAAACTCTGGAAAAAATAAAAGAAATCCATGCCGGACTCCCGGTAATCATGATTACAAAAAGTGAAGCAGAAAATTTAATGGATCAGGCTATCGGCTCCAAAATCGAAGACTACCTGATCAAACCCGTAAAACCCCAGCAATTATTGCTTGCCCTGAAAAAAACTGCTGAAAAAAACAGGATCACTCAGGAACAAACGATTCAAAAATATCAACAGGATTTCTCACCTCTTTCCCGGCAAATCATGTCTGCGGGATCATTCAATGATTGGGCGGATATTTACCGTCGCCTCGTTTACTGGGAGTTGGAATTCGAACACGTACCCGAAAGTGAAATGATGCAGATTCTGGAACAACAACAACAGGAAGCAAACCGGGAATTTGCAAGATTTGTTCAAAAGAATTATACCACCTGGCTAAACAATGATCGTAATCATCCCGTTCTTTCCCCCCGGGTTCTCAAAGAATGGGTTTTCCCGCATTTCGCCGGTCAGGATAAAAACTGCCTGCTTATTATTGATAATCTGAGGTACGATCAATGGAGGGTTTTGAACGAACTCATCCGTGACTATTATAATCTGGAAGAAGAACATCTGTATTGCTCTATTCTCCCCACGGTGACCCAGTATGCCCGGAACGCCCTTTTTTCAGGTCTCATGCCTTCGGAAATTCATAAACAATATCCGCAATTCTGGCTCTTTGATGAGGAAGAAGGAGGGAAAAACCAATTTGAGAAAGACTTGTTCTCAGAAAACCTGAAACGCGAAGGTTTAAATAGCCGTTTTTCTTTCAGGAAAATCCGTAATCAGAATGAAGGGAAAAAAGTTCTTGACGATTTATCCAATATGGCCGAATCCGGGTTAATGGTTCTCGTATATAACTTTGTGGATATTCTTTCCCATGCCCGTACCGAGATGGAAATGATCAGGGAGCTTACAAAAGATACAAAAGCTTTTCGTGCCCTGACGCTGTCGTGGTTTAAAAATTCTTATCTGCTGAACACCATTCGTTGGTTGTCCAAAAAAGGAATTTCTCTTACGATTACCTCGGATCATGGTTCGGTGGAAGTAGAACACCCGGTAAAAGTTGTCGGTGATCGCGAATCTACCACCAATATCCGTTATAAATTGGGGAAAAATCTGAATTATAATGAACGGGATGTTTTTGTGGCAGAACATCCGGAAGATTTTTACCTGCCTGTAAATCATGTGACATCCCGTTATATCTTCGCACGTGAAAAACAGTTTTTTATTTACCCGAAGAATTATTATCATTTTGTCCGTCATTTTAAAGGAACGTTCCAGCACGGAGGGATCTCCCTCGAAGAAATGCTTGTCCCTTTTGTCAGACTGTCCCCCCGAATATGATCCTAAAAACTGTCCCGGATAGTATGATACAAAACTTTTCTATCAAAGCTGAAACCCAACTGGAAAAGCTGGCAAAACAAATACTGGATGCCGGACTTTTCCGCATTTTTGCTTTCTCAGGTGATCTGGGCGCCGGGAAAACAACCTTTATTAAAGCTTTTTGTCGTATACTTGGTTCGGCAGACAATATACAGAGCCCTAGCTTCTCAATTGTGAATGAATATCTTACACCCTCGGGAGATCCTGTTTATCATATGGATTTTTACCGGATTAAAAAAATTGATGAAGTTTTCGACCTGGGTTATGAAGATTATTTTTTCTCCGGTCATTATTGTTTTATCGAATGGCCGGAAATGATTAAAGATCTTCTCCCTCCTGACACCGTCACCATCCGTATCGAAAACCTGGGCGGAGAAAACAGAAATATCAAAGTCAGTTTTCCCGATTTATAAAAGATAAAGTTTCCCGTCTTTGATTTTCCGTGCAAAATGTAGTAATTTAGGACTTCCCTTTTCTAAGTAAATGCGTATGATCTATGGCTGAAACAAATCAACCTATTCGATTTTCCCTGGGAGATGAAAAGTTGTTGCCCCAGGAAACATTACTGGATACCGATGTGAAAAGGAAACAACTGAGTATAGGAATTCCCAGGGAATCAGATTCTTTTGAGAACCGGGTTGCCCTTACTCCCGAAGCCGTTGAAATTCTTGTCAGCCATGGACACACCGTGCTTGTATCACGCTCCGCTGGTTTGGAAGCCAGTTATACTGATCATGATTATAGTGAATGTGGGGCACAAATTGTGGACAGTAACAAGGAAACCTTTCAATCCGATCTTATTCTCAAGGTTGCGCCCCTAAACATCAACGAGGTGGGTCAGATCAGGGGGAATCAGACCATTGTTTCATCCCTGCATCTTACAAGTCAGACAGAATCCACCATACGTAAACTTATGCAAAAAAAGGTCACGGCTATTGCTTTCGAAAGCATTAAGGACAAATATGATTGCTTCCCCGTTGTTCGTTCAATGAGTGAAATAGCCGGCCTGGCTTCCATTCTGATTGCCTCGGAGTATCTCAGCAATATTCATCAGGGAAAAGGAGTGCTTCTGGGAGGGATCACCGGAATCACTCCTGCAGAAGTAATTATCCTGGGTGCCGGGACAGCCGCTGAGTATGCTGCAAGAGCAGCGCTGGGGTTAGGCGCGACCGTAATAATCTTTGACCAGTCGGTATATAAAATGCGCCGTTTGCAAAACAATCTCGGAAATCGTGTCCAGACTTCCGTATTTCATCCCCGTGTACTGAAAAAAACCCTTTCCTCGGCAGATGTTGTAATCGGTGCGATTCATCTCACGGGTGAAAGCCCTCGTTATTTTGTAACCGAAGAAATGGTCAAGGGAATGAAAAAAGGTGCGGTCATTGTGGATATCAGTATCGACCAGGGCGGTTGTATTGAAACATCCAGGTATATGAATCATGGCGATCCTGTTTTCACAAAACACGGCGTAATACATTATTGCGTAAACAACATCCCCTCACGGGTTGCCAGAACGGCCTCTATTGCACTTAGCAATGTCTTTACCCCGATCATTTCCGAAATTGCCGATGCGGGCGGTTTGAAAAACCGCCTGAAAATCGATTCCGGGCTACGCAGAGGGGTTTATCTCCTTAATGGTATATTAACCAGTAATATCATTGGCCATAGGTTTGGTATCCTCTCAAAAGATATTGACCTCTTGCTGGCAGCCTTCTAATCTCCTATCTTTGCCTCCCATGGCATACTTATACCGGTTTCTGATCAGTACTTACGGATTCTTTATCCGTATTGCCGCACCGTTCAGTCCAAAAGCAAGGGCATGGCTTAAAGGTCGTAAAGACTTGTTCCATTCACTGTCAGGACAATTCAGGATGAAAAAAACAAAAACGGTTTGGTTTCATTGCGCATCGTTGGGAGAATTTGAACAGGGCAGACCCGTTATAGAAAGATTTCGTGAAGAAATGCCCGGAGCCCGGATCATCCTGACATTTTTCTCACCTTCCGGGTTTGATGTACGTAAAAATTATCCCCGGGCAGACCGGATCACCTACCTTCCCCTGGATACTCCACACAATGCCCGCCGGTTTCTGGATTTGGTTCAACCCGATTTTGCGGTATTCATAAAATACGAATACTGGTACTTTTTCCTTAAAGAGCTGCACCAAAGGAACATACCCGTTTTTTTAATTTCTGCCATCTTCAGACCACGGCAACTTTTTTTTCGCTGGTATGGCCGGTTTTATCTGAAAATGTTGCAATACTTTACTAAGATTTTTGTACAGGACAAAAACTCCCTGGAGATCCTGGAAAAACATGGAATCCGTAATGTGGTTCTAAGCGGAGATACACGCTTTGACCGTGTTGTTGCGGTTGCATCCCGGCCTAAACACATCCCGGTAGCAGAGCGTTTTGCCACCGGGCATACCGTTGTGGTTGCCGGAAGCACATGGCCCGGGGATGAAACCCTGCTGATAAAATATATTGTCCGGAATATCAGGCCCTATCGCTGGATCATCGCTCCGCATGAAATCCATAAAAATCATTTGTCCGCTTTGAAATCAAGCCTGGGAGAGACAGCAGGATTTTACAGTAAAGTTCATGATCACATTGATCCGGAAATGCGGGTGCTGATTATTGACAACGTCGGAATGCTATCATCTCTTTATGCTCTGGCAGATATTGCCTATATCGGTGGCGGCTTTGGCAAAGGTATACATAACATTCTCGAAGCTGCAGTTTTCGGTGTCCCTGTAATCTTCGGCCCACATTATAGTAAATTCAGGGAAGCAAATGAACTGACCGCCTGGCAAACGGCTTTCCCGGTTTCTTCTTTTTATGAATTTGAGGAAAAAATGAACGCCTTTTTCGATAATCCGGATATAAGGAAAATTACGGGGGAAAAAAATCATGTATATGTTGATAAAAGAACCGGATCTACTGAACAAATTGTTAATAATATGTTAATGTTTATCTAAGGTTCACAACTTCCGTTTATGTATCTTTGTGTCGCTTTTCAAAAGCGATGAATATGCACAAAGAAATACGCATTTTGCTTACCTTCTTTTTTTATCCGTTTTATTTTTTGATTATTCATTTAACCTGTTAAACTTAACTGTTATGAGAGCTATTCTAAGTTTTTTTACAAGTTTATTACTTGTTGCAGGATTTGTCCTTCCCGGTTACGGTCAGGGAACAACTACTGCAGGGATGAACGGCAGGGTAATGGACAATGAAGGAACACCGCTTCCCGGCGCTACTGTCATTGCCATCCACCAGCCTACCGGATCGCAGTTTGGCGGGATAACCGATACGGAGGGGTATTTTCGACTACCCAATATGCAGGTCGGTGGCCCGTATAAAGTTACTGTCTCTTTTGTCGGTTATCAGCCATTTGAAAAAGACGGCATTTACCTGACTCTTGGTCAGACCTACCGCTTAAATGTTACACTGGGACAGCAGAATATCCAGCTTGCCGAAGTACAGGTGACCGGTAGCCGCCTGGGAGAATACAATGTATTTGATGGTAACCGTACCGGTGCGGAAACCGTGATCGGTGAGCAGGAAATTACTACCATGCCTACCGTTGCCCGCGATCTGACTGATTTCACAAGACTAACACCACAGGCCTCAGTCGGAGGAAACGGTTCGATTTCCATTGCCGGTATGAACAATCGTTACAATGCCATCTCCATTGACGGGGCCGTAAACAATGATGTCTTTGGACTTGCAGCTACCGGAACCAATGGCGGACAAACAGGCGGGACTCCCATCAGTATGGATGCCATTGAACAGTTCCAGGTAGTTCTTGCTCCTTATGATGTCCGCCAGTCTGGTTTTGCCGGTGCCAGTATTAATGCCGTAACCCGTAGTGGTACGAACACCTTTAAAGGATCAGCCTACTACCTGACAAGGAATCAAAACCTGGCGGGACTTACTCCGACAGATGATACAGCCGTCGAACGTACCAAACTTCCCGATTTTTCTTCCAATACTTACGGTTTCCGCCTGGGCGGCCCGATCATTAAGAATAAACTCTTTTTCTTTGCCAGTGCGGAAATGCAACGCGACCAAACCCCGAAACCTTTTGATTTTGCAAATTACACCGGCGACTCAGACCTTGCTACCATTAACGCAGTTGCAGATAAACTGAGAAGTTTCGGCTATGAGCCGGGGGATTTCCTGGATAAAACAGCTACTCTTAATTCTGATAAGTTTTTATTGAAACTCAACTGGAACATCAGCGAACATCACAAACTGATGGTACGTCACTCTTATACCAACAACGAAGCTGTAAAAGCCAGTGCCTCCAGTAAAACCGCACTCAGTTTCATGAACAACAGCCAGTATTTCCCGAGTGTTACCAACTCCTCAGCTCTGGAATTGAAAAGTAACTACAATAACTTTTCAAACAATCTGGTTTTGGGCTATACTGCTGTCCGGGACGATCGTGACCCGCTGGGTGATCCATTCCCCGCACTCCGTATTTATGACGGAGATGCTACCATCTACGCCGGTTCGGAACCCTATTCCACGGCCAACCAGTTGAATCAGGATGTACTTACCCTTACCGACAACTTTACATTATATAAAGGAAAACATACCATCACCATCGGTACCAATAATGAATTCTCCAAAACCTATAACCTGTTTATGCGTAAAAACTTCGGAGAATACCGCTATAGCTCGGTAGCCGATTTCCTTACCGTTGGCACTGCCGGCGAAGTTCCTGCCTACCAATACGAAAGAGGTTATTCTCTGGTTGATAATATCACCGGCGACGGATCTGCCGCTGCTGCTGACTTTTCCATGATTCAGTTTGGTCTTTATGCACAGGATGAATTCCAGGTAAACAATAACTTTAAACTCACTTACGGGATTCGTGTGGATGTTCCGATGTTTCCGAAAAAACCAAAAGCAGATAATCATTTCAATACCGTTACCGCACCAGCTCTCGAAGCTGCCGGCTGGGATTTGATGGGCGCTCAGGCAGGACAAATGCCTGAACCCCAGATATTGTTTTCACCAAGAGTCGGCTTTAACTGGGATGTTAAAGGAGATGAAACCCTCCAGCTTCGTGGTGGTATCGGGATCTTTACCTCACGCCTTCCGCTGGTATGGCCGGGTGGCTCCTATACCAACAACGGAATAACCATTGGCGGTGTATATCACAGAAGCTCCTGGGGAACTCCCATCTATTTCCGTCCCCAGTGGGATCAACAGTATAAAAATGCCGACTTCGGATACACCGATGCCGACTGGGGCGGCCAGGTTGACCTGTTTGCCAAAAACTTCAAATTCCCGCAGGTTTTCCGTACCAACCTCGCAGTTGATTATAAACTCCCGTGGAATATGGTCGGAACCATCGAAGGGATCTACACCAAGACCATCAACAATATGTTATACTATAATGTTAACGTAAGTCCCGTTCCCGATTTTACTATGACCGGCGCTGATAAAAGACCTCACTGGGATAATTCAAGACTCGATCCCGATTATACCCGCGTAATGCTGGGTACAAATACCAACAAAGGGTATACCTATAACATTACTTTTCAATTGCAAAAACCCTTTGACAACGGGCTTACCGCAAGCATTGCCTATACTTACGGCCGTGCGATGGCAGTAAACGATGCCACTTCTTCACAGAACTCATCGCAATGGAGATATATGGAACAGGTGAACGGCCTGAATAACCTTGATTTAAGCTATTCAGACTTCGACCTGGGTTCAAGGGTTGTAGCTTTCCTTAGCTACAGGAAAGAATATGCCAACCACCTGGCTACCACAATCGGACTCTATTATAATGGCCAGTCAGGACCTCGTTTCTCCTATATTTACAATGATCGCGGGAATATGAACGGAAACGGGGAAAGTGATAACAACCTGATCTATATTCCCAAAAACCAGGGTGATATTGTTTTTGCCGATGCCGCTACCGCATCACAACAGTGGACTGACCTGAACGACTTTATTGAAAATGATGCTTACCTGAGTAAACACCGGGGCGAATATGCCGAAAGAAACGGTGCACGTCTCCCCTTCAATAATGTCGTTGACATGAAGATTGCTCAGGACATCTTTGTAACCACCGGAGACATAAAAAACACCCTCCAGGTAACCTTTGATGTATTTAACCTGACCAATCTTCTCAATAAAAACTGGGGTAGGAGGTATTATGTATCTTATGATTATTACAGACTGATCCGTTTTGAAGGTTTTGATACCGATGGTACGACACCTACTTTCAGTTTTAACAAACCCAGCGGAAATATCTGGAATATTGATGATTCCGGTATCGTAAGTTCACGCTGGCAGGCACAGGTCGGATTGCGTTATATCTTCTAAACAAATTTTTTAATTTTTTAAAAGGTGCTTCCGTTCACGGGGCACCTTTTTTCTTTTTGTCCTGCCGGCAGGAAGGCCGCATAGCCATTGGAAACAACCCGCTTATTTTATCTTTTCCAAAAACAAACCGCCTTCGTTATATGTTGATTTCCTGTTCATTACAGTCAACCCTCTGAACCTGAAACATCTCTCTCTTCCGTTAATAACTTTAACAAAATGTTAATAAAACCAACGTAAATTGTCTTGGTTTTGGATGCTTCTTCCTATAAATTGCATATCCGTCTTCAGTACATTTTCTCAAGACATATCTATTAGTTTTTCAAAGCTTTAAAGAGACAAGGCATGGACAGTTTTTCTTCAAATCAAACCAAAACAAAAGTCGATCAACCTAACAATCTGTTATTCAAAGAAGTACAAGTTACTCCCACCTGCTCCAAAGAGAAAACATACTCGTTTGAAGAGGCTTACCGGGCTTCACTCAACTATTTTAAAGGGGATGAACTTGCCGCCAAGGTATGGGTAAACAAATATGCTTTGAAAGATTCTTTCGGGAGGATTTACGAAAAAACACCCGATGAAATGCATCGTCGCATCGCACGGGAAATTGCCCGGATCGAAAAAAAATATCCCAACCCGCTGTCCGAAGATGAAGTATATGCTTTACTAAAAGACTTTAAATATATTGTCCCCCAGGGTGGTCCGATGTCCGGTATCGGCAATAATTATCAGATCATCTCTCTCTCCAATTGTTTTGTGATCGGAAACGAAGGTCCCTCAGATTCATACGGGGCTATCATGAAAATTGACCAGGAACAGGTACAGCTTATGAAACGCAGGGGCGGCGTTGGTCATGACCTTTCGCATATTCGGCCTGCCGGCACCCCGGTATTGAATAGTGCACTCACCTCTACGGGCGTTGTACCTTTTATGGAAAGATACTCCAACTCGACCCGTGAGGTTGCCCAGGACGGACGACGAGGGGCACTCATGCTGACAATTTCTGTCAGGCATCCCGATGCGGAAGCATTTATCAATGCTAAAATGGAAACCGGGAAAGTTACCGGGGCCAATGTCTCGGTAAAAATCGATGATGAATTCATGAAAGCGGTTATCGAAGATAAACCTTACCTGCAACAATTTCCTGTTGATGCCAAAGAGCCTTTATACAAAAAGGAGATCAATGCCCGGAAACTGTGGGACAAAATCATCCATAATGCCTGGAAATCCGCAGAACCGGGAATATTATTCTGGGATACGGTAAAACGGGAATCGGTTGCCGACAGTTATGCAGACCTGGGTTTTAGCACCGTGGCAACCAACCCATGCGGGGAAATTCCGCTTTGTCCTTACGACAGCTGCCGGTTAATTGCGATTAATCTATACGGTTATGTAGATGAGCCGTTTACTGAAAATGCAAAATTTAACTTTGATAAGTATAAAAAACATGTCCATTATGCCCAGCGCATTATGGACGATATTATCGATCTCGAACTGGAAAAAGTAGATAAGATCCTGGATAAGATCAATAAAGATCCCGAGGAAGATGAGATTAAAAGTGTTGAAAGAAACCTGTGGGAAAACATCAGGCAAAAAGCCCTGGAAGGTCGTCGCACAGGTATCGGCATAACTGCCGAAGGAGATATGCTGGCGGCATTGAATCTCCGCTACGGAAGTGATAACGCTATCGACTTTTCCATAGAGATTCATAAAACCCTGGCTATTGAAGCATACCGTTCTTCAACCATAACAGCCAAAGAACGGGGCCCATTCCCGGTGTATGATACCAGCAGGGAAAAAAACAATCCGTTCATTCAACGGCTTAAAGAGGCCGACCCTAAGTTGTATGAGGAGATGGCAGAACATGGCAGACGAAATATCTCGCTGCTGACCATTGCACCAACGGGAACAACCAGCCTGATGACGCAAACCACCTCAGGTATCGAACCTGTCTTCCTTCCTGTTTATAAGCGCCGCCGTAAAGTAAATCCCAATGATACCAATGTTACGGTCAATTTTGTCGATGAAATTGGTGATACCTGGGAAGAATATAATGTTTTTCATCACAAATTTAAAACCTGGCTTAAAATTAACGGATATAACCTTGACGATGTTATTCATTATGATGATGATAAAATCTCCGAACTGGTTAAAAAATCGCCCTATTACAAAGCAACATCCAATGATGTTGACTGGGTTGCCAAAGTGAAAATGCAGGGTGCTATCCAGAAATGGGTGGACCATTCTATCAGCGTTACGGTAAATTTACCCAACAATGTCAACGAAGACCTTGTCGGCCATCTTTATATCACTGCCTGGGACAGTGGCTGTAAGGGGGTAACCGTTTATCGTGACGGCTCCCGTTCCGGCGTTTTGCTTTCAGCAGATCCGAAAACTCCTGTCGACAAACCCAAATTCGACAAACGACCCAAAGTACTGGATGCGGAAATTGTCCGTTTTCATAACAACAACGAAAGCTGGGTTGCTTTTGTTGGTATTAAAGACGGACGACCTTATGAAATCTTTACAGGCCGGGCTGAGGAAGATGCCCTGGTTATTCCCAAGTCAATAAAAAAAGGAAAAATCATAAAAAACCGGGAGGAAAACGGAAAAGCCAGGTATGATTTTCAGTATACGGACAAATATGGCTACCTGAATACCGTGGGTGGATTGTCACATATGTTTAATAAGGAGTTTTGGAACTATGCAAAACTGATATCCGGCGTACTTCGCCACGGGATGCCCATACCAAATGTTGTAGAACTGGTCAAGAAACTGCAGCTCGACAGTGAAAATATCAATACCTGGAAAGTGGGTGTGGAAAGAGCCTTGAAAAAATTCATCCCTGATGGCACCAAAGCATTTCATGGTGAAAAATGCCAGTCTTGTGACTCCGAAAACCTGATCTATCAGGAAGGGTGCCTGATCTGTCTGGATTGCGGATCATCCAAATGCGGATAATTTATTCTTAGACGTTTTTTTTTATATATATATCTTTATGCAATCTACCCGATAACTCCAAGCTTTCGTCCTACTTTTTCAAAGGCAGCAACCGCCTTATCAATATGTTCCGTTTTATGTGCTGCGGATAACTGTACCCTTATCCTTGCCTGTCCCCGGGGAACCACAGGATAGTAAAAGCCTATCACGTAAATCCCTTCATCGAGCAATAACCGGGCAAAATCCTGCGAGAGCTTTGCATCATACAGCATGACAGCACAAATGGCCGATTGTGTGGGTTTGAGGTCAAAGCCCAGTTTTTTCATATTATCCATAAAATATGCCGTATTATGGTGAAGTTTTTCCTGAAGTTCATTGGTTTCATCCATCATTTCAAACATCCGTATACCGGCACCCACTACAGCAGGAGGAAGCGAATTGGAAAACAAATACGGCCTGGAACGTTGTCGTAACATCTCAATGATCTCCTTACGTCCGGTTGTATATCCGCCAATAGCTCCGCCAAAAGCTTTCCCCAGGGTTCCGGTGATCATATCCACCTTCCCGCGAATATGAAAAAGTTCCGTCACACCCCGGCCGGTTTCACCAACCACCCCCGCAGAATGGCTCTCATCCACCATAACCAGTGCATCATATTGTTCTGCCAACCTGACAATCTCATCCACGGGGGCTACATTCCCATCCATAGAAAATACACCATCTGTAACAATGACCCTGAAACGGGCTTTTTGTGCTTCCTGTAATTTATTTTCCAGATCACCCATGTCTCCATTGGCATACCTGAACCGTTGCGCCTTACATAACCGCACACCGTCAATGATGGAAGCATGGTTGAGTGCATCCGAAATAATAGCATCATCTCCGTTAAATAAGGGTTCGAAAATACCCCCGTTCGCATCAAAACAGGCTGCATACAAAATGCTGTCTTCCGTTCCGAAAAAATCAGCAATTTTCCGCTCCAGTTCCCGGTGTATATCCTGCGTTCCGCATATAAAACGTACCGATGACATTCCGTAGCCTCTCTGATCAAGGGCATCTTTGGCAGCCCCGATCAGTTTTGGATTATTGGATAATCCCAGATAATTGTTAGCACAAAAATTCAGTACCTTCTCCCCGGTGGAAATGGTAATCTCAGCACCTTGCGGAGAAGTAATAATACGTTCATCTTTATAGAGACCTGCCTCCTTAATCGAGGCAACCTCCTGCTGCAAATGTTCCTTGAATTTTCCGTACATAATTTTATTTTTTGTAGTTTATTTTATCTTTAACGCCTTCCATCATTACCTTAACTATTTCCTGCAGGTTATACTCAGGTTGATATCCCCAATCCTTCCTGGACACATGGTCATCAATGCTTCTGGGCCATCCTTCTGCAATAGCCTGTCGGTAATCGGGTTTATACCTGATGGTAAAATCCGGTATTTGTTTCCTGATCTCAGCGGCCAGTTCATCAGGACTAAAACTAAGCCCTCCGATATTATAACCACTCCGGATACTCAGACCCGATGCTTCAGCTTCCATCAGACCAATGGTAGCATCAATGGCGTCGGACATAAAAAGCATGGGCAACTTGGCATCTTTACGTAAGAAACAGGTATAAGAACCTTTTTTAAGTGCTTCGAAAAAAATCTCGATGGCATAATCGGTTGTACCGCCACCCGGCTCGGTTTTGTAACTGATTAAACCCGGATACCGGATACTCCGTACATCAACCTGATAACGATGATAAAAATATTCACACCACCGCTCCCCTGCCAGTTTACTGATGCCATAGACCGTATTGGGCTCCATAATGGTTAGCTGAGGTGTATTTTCCCTGGGTGTTGAGGGTCCGAAAACAGCAATTGAACTGGGCCAAAAAACTTTCCGGATTTCCTCCACCTCCTTTGCCAGATCCAGCACATTCAGCAACCCATCCATATTGATCCGCCAGGCCTGCATGGGTAACTTTTCCGCATTCCCGGAAAGAACAGCTGCCAGGTGATAGATCTGTGTGATCTTATGACGGATAACAAAATGGATCAGCCTCTTGTCATCCATGACATCAAGCAATTCGAACGGGCCGCTTTCCCGCACATCCGGCGGAGGATCTTTCAAGTCTGTCGCAAAAACATGCGAATGACCGTACATTTTCCGCAGTTTCATTGTCAGCTCGGAGCCAATCTGTCCCGAAGCTCCGATGATCATGATGTTCTCCATAGTGCCTGATTCGGTTATGTCTGCGAATTAACCAAATATTTTCCCTTCACACAATGATATTTAACATGCGTTAAACGGCCACCATTACAATTCTTTTATGATTGACGGATTAACCTACTTTGCTAACTTTGCAGCAAACTTTGAAAAACATGGAACAGCCTGTCAGGGTCAGATTTGCCCCGAGTCCAACAGGTCCTCTGCATATCGGTGGTGTACGAACGGCATTGTTCAATTATCTTTTCGCACGTAAAAACAACGGAAAGATGATCCTTCGTATTGAAGATACAGACCGAACCCGTTATGTTAAAGGTGCTGAAAAATACATTCTGGATTCACTGAAATGGTGTGGAATACAGATTGACGAAGGAATAGGAAAACGTGGGGGAAATCAAAGAAAAGGACCTTACAGACAAAGCCGTAGGGCAGAACGTGATATTTATAAAAAATATGTTGATGAATTATTAAAAGATGGTAAAGCTTATTATGCCTTCGATACACAGGAAGAACTGGAAACCTTACGGAAAGAATATGAAAAGCAAGGAAAGGCATTTAGCTATAATTATAATGAACGAAAAAAACTTAGGAATTCCCTGACACTTACTGATAAGGATATAAAAAAGCTATGCAATAAGAATGCTCCATTTGTCATACGATTCAAAATCGAACCGGGCGAACCTTTACAAATTCCGGATGAAATCAGGGGAAATCTGACCTTTAACACTTCTTCCCTTGATGACAAGGTAATTTTCAAGTCAGACGGAATGCCTACTTACCACCTGGCCAATGTAGTTGACGACCATCTGATGGAGATATCCCATGTGATCAGGGGTGAAGAATGGATCCCTTCATTACCCTTACATATTCTTTTGTACAGAACTTTCGGCTGGGAACCTCCGAAGTTTGCACATTTGCCGCTGATCCTGAAGCCACAGGGAAAAGGAAAATTGAGTAAACGTGACGGGGATAAGATGGGCTTCCCTGTATTTCCGCTTGAATGGAGATCCCCTGAGGGAGAAGTATACAAGGGATACCGGGAAGCAGGGTATTTGCCTGAAGCCCTGATCAATATGCTCGCATTACTGGGTTGGAATCCCGGAACGGATCATGAGATCTTTACCATGGATGAATTGATCAACAACTTTTCACTTGAAAATGTGGGTAAATCGGGCGCCCGTTTTGACCCTCAGAAAGCGGTATGGTTCAACCACCAGCACCTGCAACAACTCGATAATGATAAGTGGGTAAAGATGTTTATACAGGAGCTTGAAAAGAAAAAAAAACCTGCTTCTCCTGATAAAGTGAACCGGATCATCCCCCTGATTAAAGACAGGGTTGATTTTGTCCATCAGCTATGGTCACAAGCTGATTTTTTCTTTGAACCTCCCGCTTCTTTTGATGAAAAAACAATACGTAAACGCTGGAAGGGGGACATGCCGGGAATCATATCGAAAATAATTCCGCTGCTTGAAAATGTTTCGCCTTTCCAGTCCGACCTGCTCGAAAAAGCGATTAAAGACTGGTTGTCAGAAAACCGGTTGGAGCCGGGAAATGTATTAAATATTTTACGACTTTTACTCGTTGGTAGTCCCCGGGGACCTCACCTTTTCGATATTATGGAGATCCTGGGCAGGGATGAAACCATTGCCCGCATTCAAACCGGACTAAAATCTTTGCCGGTTCCGGCTATGGGATAAAATCAGTAGCAGCCCATCTGATATTAATGAATGCTTATGCCATAAGGCAGACGCATCTGCAGAGGATCTTTCTTTTTCAAGTCAAGTAAAATATCTGCATTCCAACCCAGTTCTTTCATCCCGGCCGTAAAAATACCGCTGTGGATATCACCGCTCAGTTGTTTCAGTATTTTCTGATAGGGATCTTCAAGTTTGGGTAGTTCTACAATCCTGTATGTTTCGATACCTGCCAGATCAGCAGCTAATGCCAGGGCATCATCAATCCCTCCCAATTGATCGACAAGTCCGAGTTCTTTCCCGCTTACACCACTCCATATCCTGCCCTGGCCGATAGAATCGACAAAGGTTTTCCGCAGGTTCCGTCCTTCACTTACATGCGTAACAAACGTGGAATATGTGTTTTCGATCTGCAGGGTCAGGTAATCTCTTTCACCGGGAGATAATGGCCGGTAAATCGATCCGAAATCAGCATACCTGTTGGTTTTTTCCACGTCAAAGGTAATTCCGAGTTTTTGATTCAATAATTTGCCTGCATTGGGAATAAGCCCGAAAACTCCTATAGACCCGGTGAGGGTTACGGGCTGGGCAACCACTTTGTCTGCTGCGGCAAGGATGTAATATCCGCCCGAAGCAGCATAATTTCCCATCGAGGCAACCACAGGTTTTACCTGCTGGGCTAACATAACTTCCCGCCAGATAATATCAGATGCCAGGGCACTTCCGCCCGGAGAATTTATGCGCAATACAATGGCTTTAATGGTACTGTCCTTCCGTGCCTTCCTTATGGCTCCGGCAAACCTGTCTGCTCCAATATTCATTTCACTTCCCATTCCGGTTGTTATGGCTCCCTCACCATATATTACGGCAATTTTTTCTTTCGGGAAACCATGCCTTGCCGGATCGGGAACAGAAGAGTACTTCGACATGGCGACCATCCTGACATCCTTTCCTGCTCTCCCGGTAAGGTTTTGCAAAAGGGTAAGTATTTCATCTTTGTATTTCAGGCCATCGATTAAAGATTGATCAACAGCTGCTTCTGCCGAATTTATCGACAGGTTATCCGCCAGCCGGTTCAATTCCTCTACCGTTACGCCTCTGTCTGCCGAAATAGTATCAAGGATGTGATTCCAGACCGTGCCCAGATACCTGCCCAGCTGTTCACGGTTTTCACTGCTCATATTTTTCCGGATATAAGGTTCCACCGCACTCTTAAACTTTCCATGTTTGACTACCTGTACCTCAACCCCCAGTTTATCCAGCGCTTCCTTATAATACATAATCTCAGCACGTAATCCCGTGAATTGCATCATTCCGGCAGGATTCAGAAAAATACTATCTGAAGCTGTTGCAAGATAATAGGTCGGTTGCAGCAAAATGTCCGGACAATAAGTAATCACAAATTTGCCTGATTTTCTGAAAGCGAGTAATGCATTCCTGATCTCCTCGATGGTGGCTATGCCCGGATATCCTAAACCCGTTTCAATGTATATACCATCAATATGATCATCCGCCGCTGCTTTTTTAATGTTATGCAGAATATCATTTAAACCGGGTATCGGGGTAAAATCAAATGAAAACAATCCATTACTCGAAAATGGAAAAGTAGGGGTCCGTTCCGGTACCTGGGCATTAAGTTTAAAATGGAGAACAGTATGAGAAGAAACCTCAACCGTTTTTTCAGTCGAAGAGATCAACATTCCCAGGATTCCAAAAGAAATCAGGGTAAACAAAAATGCTGAAATGAAAACACCCAGAATCGTGGCCAGCGTATATTTCAGAAAACTTTTCATAGTTTTGGATTTTATAAAGATCCCCTAAAGATACAATGTGACAGGGGGTTTTAAAAATGTTTCAGTAATTATCTTTGAACCCGAGCCCGGCTCGATAACCTTGATCCATGCAATCCATCATTCTGACCGGAAGCAACCTGGGAAACAGAACAAAACAAATGGGAAACGTCCTGGAAGCGATCTCTGCCTTAGCCGGCAGTATCCTGAAAGTTTCTTCACTATATGAGTCTGAACCCTGGGGTTTCCGTTATCCTGTTCCTTTCCTGAATCAGGCTTTGCTTATGGAAACATCTTTCACACCAACAGTTCTTTTAAAAAAATTATTACAGATTGAACAACAAATGGGTCGCACCAGAAACGGAAAAGGGTATGCTGCCCGCACGATGGATATAGATATTCTTTTTTACGGGCAGGAAATTATTCGGAATTCCAGACTCACTATTCCGCATCCGCGGCTTCATCTCCGCCGGTTTGTACTTGTTCCGGCAACAGAAATTTGTCCTGGCTGGCAGCACCCTGTCCTGAAACAGACACTACAACAATTGCTGGATTCCTGTACGGATGAGCTGGAAGTTATGTTGTTTGATAAAACGAAAACATCCTGAAAAATCATTGTGGTTTTGTCCCGATCAGATTTTTATCGGCAAAACTATAGTAGGTATCTTCTCCGACAATAATATGGTCTAAAAGCTGAATATCCATCATTTTTGCCGCATCAAAAATCTTCCGGGTAATCTTGATATCAGCATCACTTGGCTGCAGATTGCCCGAAGGATGGTTATGACACAGAATAAGTGACACGCTCCGGTTGTCCAGAGCATCCTTCAGCACCAACCGTATATCAATAAGCGTTCCGGAAATTCCACCCTGGCTGATTTTTTTTCTTGCCTGGACCTTATTCGATCTGTTCAGGTGCAGAATCCAGAATTCCTCGTGTGGTAAATCCGAAAGGAGCGGATTAAAAAGTTCAAAAACATCCCTGCTACAGGTAATTTTTTTCTTTTCCAGTACCGGCATTTGTTTTCTGCGCCTGCCAAGTTCCAGCGCAGCAACAATGGCTATAGCCTTTGCCCTGCCTATACCCCGAAACCGGCACAATTCTTCAACCGACATCTTTGATAACTCATTGAGATTGTTCCTGCTCTCCTGAAGAATCGTCCGGGCAAGACTTACCGCAGAGGTTTCTTTTGTACCTGAACCGATCAGGATCGCAATAAGTTCGGCATCCGAAAGACTTTGAATGCCTTTAACCATAAGCTTTTCACGAGGCCGGTCTTCCAGTGCCCATTGCTTAATGCTCAGATTTTTATACTCTGCCATACCCGGTGGTCTGCAGAGTAAAGGTATAAAATATCTGCCTTATTTTAAAAGCAAAGGTGCTGTGGAAACAATCGTGGAGAGAAGAAACAAGTGGAATATTCCGGAACAAAACGACTAATTCCGGGTATATAATAATTCCAGCCTGAGTGGATTTGAATGAAGTCGTCCATTAAAAACAACCCTCGAAGGATTGTACAACTGGTCAGGAATCACAAGATAAAAAGTATGATAGTCGTGAACTCCTTTAATGTAATCCTGTAAATGCCGTGTAATGTTTACACTATATGTTCCGGTTCCGTCATCAAATATTCCACCATAATAATCCCCCGCGAACTTTTTGTCAATAATATAGAGGAGTTGATTTTTACTGTTTTTTACCATAACATCTATTCTGTCCGGATGCGTAAGACCGGCACCTGCAGGATCATCCTTTGAGAGCGGGAATACCAGCCGGGCGGAATTAATAATCAGATCACCCGAATCCCGCAGTGCAGCAAGCCCGGGAATATCAAGACGACTTACCACACCCCCCATTCCCTGAGCATAAATAACCGTATCTTCGATGCCCTGGTCAAGATAACGGATAGCAGTAGCCGGCGGGGCTTCATTGTAATAATGTTTAAAAAGATTTACACGCACCGCATAGGAATTGATGTAAAATAAAAACTTCAGATTATCATGTGTATCATTATGATAATAAAGGGCGATGTAGGTTTCGGACGCTAACAAATTCAGTCTTATAAAAGCCCCGTCATTACCAAGCGGGGAAACGTTGACATAAAAACCTTTAAACGCTTTCATAAAATCCGCCTGGGTATGCAAATCTGCTGTATCCTGTATAATACGCCGGGCATAGGTTTTTGACAGGAACACCTCGATGATGCTATCCGTTGGGATAAAGGTTGCTGAACCTATGGGCCATTCGGAAATACTGTCTGTGGCATTAAAATCTGCATAGTAAGTCGTATCCGGATCCAGATCCATCAATAATTCATAAATGTTTATGGTTTGTTTTGTCAGTTCATTTCCATAATAGCCGTTGTTCAGAAAAAATATCTTCATTGAGTCAACTTCGGCATTGTAACCGGGTTCCCACGGAGAGGATAATCTGTATTGAGTTATAAATGATGCACGGGTACGGCCGAAAACCGGATCAACGAAATCGCCAAGAATACCAAAATTTGCATGGTCTGTAACCAGGGTGTCTCTGGTTTCTACCGAAGAAAAAATAGAGAATGTATCCGTATAGACAGGGTGCACCTGGTTTAAAACATTCTTGAATTCCAGCCCGATTTGTGTCGGTTCATCTTCGCAAGAAAATAAGAAAACGGTAACGAAACCCGTTATCATTAAAGACCAACCTACTCTAAACCAGTGTCGCGTTCTGTTTCTTCCCCTACGAAACATGTATTTCTCCTTTAAGCACATCTTTAAAAAATGATGCGTAAGCGTCCGCGAAATTCTGATCCTCCTGATATTCCAGTACGGGTTTCTCTTCTTTATGTACAAAATCACGTATAGATGCAGGGATATCTTTATTTCCATAAATCACGGCATCCGAGTGATGAAGCGCAAGTTGCATAATGCCGTTCCAATCATATTTTTTTACAAAATCCATATCTTTCTTTTCAATACCTTTTAACCAGAATTTTTCTTCGAATCCGTCCCCGAAATCACCTTTAAACATATCGTTGTAAACGGAGTAAACAACTTTAGATTGCGTAAAAATCGGGTCATCATGATAAACTCTCTTTAAATATAAAGGCAATAAGGCACTAAACCATCCCTGACAGTAAACAATATCCGGTGACCAGCGCAGTTTCTTTACGGTTTCCAGAACCCCACGTGCAAAAAAGATGGCACGTTCGTCATTGTCCGTAAACGGTTTCCCTTTTTCGTCGGTTAAAACGTGCTTCCTTTGAAAATAGTCTTCGTTCTCGATAAAATATACCTGCATTCGCGCAGCCTGAATAGAGGCTACCTTGATAATTAACGGATGATCTGTATCATCAATGATGATGTTCATCCCTGAAAGACGAATCACTTCATGTAACTGGTTGCGCCGTTCATTGATTACGCCAAACCGGGGCATGAAAGTCCGGATCTCATTCCCGCGCTCCTGAATTTCCTGAGGTAAAACCCTGCCTCTTCGAGACATTTCATTCTCGTCTAGGTATGGGGTAATTTCCTGTGAAACAAAAAGAATTTTATTATTCTTCATATATCGAATATTTTTGAAAGATGCCCGATCTTTCTTACTTTTTCCCCTTTTCAGGTGTTCACGTATCCTACTAAAGCCGGAATCTGAAGGAATTTATGGGGTAACATAGTCGTATTCCTTACAGAATCAAATATTTAGCTTAGTATTAACCATTACCTGAACAATGTGCAAAGTTAGTAAAAAATATTCAAAATTCAGATTTTCACAACAGTAGGACATTGGTCTGCATTAAAAAATTTCATTTTTATACATTCCTTCAAAAAAATTAACTTCGCAAAAAAAACGAATGATTCAGGTCGTCAATGCAAACCGGGTCAGGAAAATTATTGCCCGTTACAGAAAAAATAAACTTACGGTAGGGTTTGTTCCAACGATGGGAGCTTTACATGAAGGACATTTATCACTGGTTCGATGTTCCCGCCGGATGAGTGATCTCACCGTAGTTTCCATTTTTGTAAATCCAACCCAGTTTAACGATCCCAACGACCTGGAAAAATATCCCAGAAATCCGGAAAGGGACGTTAAAAAACTTAGCCCTTTACTTAGTGAAAATGATATAATCTTTTCGCCGGATGTCAGTGAAATTTATCCTGAACCGGATACACGGGTTTTTGATCTTGATCCTTTGGATAAAATTATGGAAGGAAAATTCCGGCCCGGACATTTTAACGGTGTCGCACAGGTAGTCAGCAGGTTGTTTGAGATTATTCTACCCGACCGGGCTTTTTTCGGTTCTAAAGATTTTCAGCAGGTTGCTGTAATCCGGAAGTTGATGGATATTCTCCATATGCCTGTAGATATTATTTCCTGTCCTGTCATCCGTGAAAAAGACGGCCTGGCTATGAGTTCAAGAAACCAGTTACTCTCGAAGGAAGCCAGGAAAGAAGCCCCCCTGATCTATACCACCCTGAAAATGGCTGCTGAAAAAGCCGGCGATATCCCTGTTGAACAATTGCGTAAGCTGGTTACATTAAAAATCAATCAATCGCACTATTTGAAACTCGAGTATTTTGAAATCGTCAGGAAGGACACCCTGATGCCTGTAAGAACGTGGGATGAACCCGCCGGAATACAGGCCTGCATTGCTGTATGGGCCGGGAATGTGCGTCTGATCGATAATATCGCATTAACCGAATAAATAACGGGTAACAGAACAAAAAATGTTGCATAACATACTTAAACTTTACGTATCTTTGTTGCGTTATGTGGTTAGAGGTTGTTAAATCAAAAATCCATAAGGTTACCGTGACTGAAGCCAACCTTCAGTACGTAGGCAGTATTACCATTGATGAAGATCTTATGGATGCTGCCCGGATCATGGAAAATGAAAAAGTTCAGGTCGTTAACATTAACAATGGCGAACGCCTCGAAACGTATGTTATCAGAGGGAAACGCGGCTCCGGTGAAATCTGTCTCAACGGGCCGGCTGCACGAAAAGCCGCTGTAGGAGATGTGATCATTATCATTTCTTACGCTTATCTTACCCCTGAAGAAGCCCGGACGTTCTCACCATCGCTGGTATTCCCCGACACAGCAACCAACAAGCTGGTAAAATAAATCCCTGACTTTGAAAAAAAAGCTGCTTGGTATTCTTCGTTTTCTGCTTTTTTTCGCAACAGCGCTGTTTTTACTATTTCTTGCTTTCAGGGGCATTGATCTCAAACGGGTTTTTGAAGACCTGAAACATGCCCGGTATGCCTGGCTCCTGATCACGATCCCGGTGGGTATTATGAGCCATCTGTTCCGGGCCATGCGCTGGAACCTCCTGATCAAACCCCTGGGGTACCGTCCCAAAACCATACATACTTTTTATGCCGTAATGTCCGGCTATCTTGCCAATCTTGCTTTACCCAGGCTGGGAGAAGTAGTCCGTTGCGGCTCGCTGACTAAAACAGATAATATTCCTTTCGATAAACTTATTGGTACGGTTATTATTGAAAGAGCGGTTGACCTGCTCACGGTAACCCTCCTCTTTATATTTACTTTTTTATTAAAGATAAAATTTTTCGGACATTTCTTTTCCCATGAAATTTTCCAACCTGTCTTTCATAATATCAAGCAGTTGTTGACAAATACCCGGTTTTTAATCAGTACAGCCCTGATTATTGTTTTCCTGATTATTGCAACCCGCATCTTTTGGAAAAGCATTAAGGAACTTACCCTGTTCAGAAAAATCAAAGATTTCCTCCATGGCATCCTTGACGGACTAAAAACCATTGTCCGGATGGAAAATAATGGGCGTTTTATCCTTCTCTCCCTTTTGATATGGTTCATGTATTATCTCACTGCCTGGCTTATAATATATACTTTACCCGACACTTCCGTTTTATCTCCCCTTGACGGGTTGTTTCTTTTGGTGGCAGGAAGCCTGGGAATGATGATCCCTGTTCAGGGAGGAATTGGAGCCTATCACTGGATTGTATCCTCCGCACTGGTTATTTACGGTATCTCCCGTGAAAGCGGACTGGCTCTTGCTACCATCGCCCATGAGTCTCAAACCCTGATCGTTCTTCTACTTGGAGCCTGGTCAGTTATCATGGTCGTTCTGATCCGCAACAAAGGGAAAAAACCAGAGCAAGAACTACGTAGTTAAATCTACGTAGATACTTATGAGGATTATTTGATCATTAACCACGCAACTTATGAGGACTATTTGATCATTAACCACGCAACTTATTTATTATTACTCACTTGTTCTTCGGTTTTAAACAAGATCCCGGAATTAATTTCTCTCTTTACTTACCTGAACTGCATTTCAACATATAATATTTCAATAATGTATGAGGCTGTCTAAATAGACATTACAATCCGACTTCGTCATTTCTGGAGCCCGGGTATGGCGGGTAAAAGAGAATACTCTCCGTTCTTATCCGGTTTCCTTCTTTGACTGCAGAAAATAAAAGATTATTTTTATCGAGATATCCTGAACACTATGGCAAAATCAAAATCTGTCTATATCTGCCAGAATTGTGGGGCCGAATCGCCCAAATGGGTCGGCCACTGTCCCGTCTGTAGAGAATGGAATACCTATGTTGAGGAACGTATCCCTACACAAAAATTGTCACGTAAAGGACATATCCGCAACAATGTACTTCCGCCCGCACCGCTTTCAGAAGTTGAATCCTCGGGATACCGCAGACATACTTGTGGAATTGGTGAGTTTAACAGGCTTCTTGGTGGCGGGCTGGTCCCCGGATCGCTGATCCTCCTGGGCGGAGAACCGGGCATAGGAAAGTCAACCCTCGCATTACAGATCGCCATGCAGCTCGGAAAGGCAATAACCCTTTATGTTTCGGGAGAAGAAAGTCCCGAACAAATTAAGATCCGTGCCGACAGGTTGAACCTGAATCAGGAAAAATGCCTGATTTACGGGGAAAACCTCTTTGAAAACATTGCGACCGAAATTCATAAAATCAAACCGGGACTGGTTGTTATCGACTCCATTCAAACCATTCGTTCCGAAGAGATTGAATCTTCACCGGGAAGTGTTTCGCAGGTACGGGAGTCTGCAGCCCGGTTCCTGCTCCTGGCTAAAGAAACCGGTATCCCCGTTTTGCTTATCGGTCACATTACCAAAGACGGAACGCTTGCCGGCCCTAAAGTTCTTGAACACATTGTTGATGTGGTCTTACAGTTCGAGGGAAATCAGCAACACCTCTTCAGGATGCTGAGGGTATTGAAAAACCGTTTCGGTTCCACATCTGAACTGGCACTTTTTGAGATGAAAGAATCTGGCCTAAAAGAAATCACCAATCCTTCCGAGTTGTTGCTTTCCCACCTCGACGACCGGCTTAGTGGTATCGCCACTGCAGCCACCATTGACGGAATACGTCCTTTCCTGATCGAAGTCCAGGCGCTGGTCAGCCCGGCCGTTTACAGCGCACCTCAACGCACGGTTACCGGTTTCGATCCCCGCCGCCTGGCTATCCTTCTTGCCGTACTTGAAAAAAGAGCCGGTTTTATGCTTTCTTCGAAAGATGTATTCCTGAACATCGCCGGAGGGCTGAGGGTCGATGACCCGGCCATTGATCTGGCGGTTACTACCGCTGTGATCTCTTCAATGCTCGATGTTCCGCTGGACAATGATATCGCCTTTTCAGCCGAAATAGGACTTTCCGGCGAGATACGTCCTGTCGCCCGTATAGCTGACCGTATCCGTGAAGCAACAAAACTTGGCTTTAAACAAATCATGATCTCCGGGTATAATGCCCGGAAACTTGAATCTGACTTTCCCGGCATTCGTATCATTCCGGTTCGCAAACTTGAAGAAGTCCTGAAAAAATTATTTAAAACATGATAAAAACCTATGACCATGAAACAAAAATTTATCCTTTTCCTGTTTCCGTTGCTTGTGACTTCATGCGAGGTACTGCAACAACTGGAAATTCCTGTTTCCACACCTTTATCCGATCATGAAATTGCAGACGGTTTGAAAGAAGCCCTGAAGGTAGGGACCCGGAATGCCGTAGCAAATCTTAATAAAACCAACGGATTTTTTCTCGATCAGGCAGTAAAGATCCCATTCCCCGAAGATGTTAAAGTCATCGAAGAAAAACTGCGAAGCCTCGGTTTAAACAAACCGGTAGATGATTTTATTGAACAGATGAACCATGCTGCTGAAAAAGCTGTCACTAAAGCAGCACCGATCTTTTACCAGGCTATTCTGGATATGACCTTCACGGATGCAAGGAACATCCTGAAAGGTCCTGATAATGCTGCTACAGAATATTTTAAAAATAAAACCTATGATCAGCTGGTAATGACTTTCAAACCGGATATCTACCAGGTAATGAATCAGATGAACCTTGTCGATACCTGGCAAAAACTGGCAGACACCTACAATCGTCTTCCCCTTACCCGGGACGTGGAAACCGATCTGGCACAATATGTCACGGAAAAAACCATCCAGGGCCTGTTTTACAAAGTTGAACAGGAAGAAAAGCGGATACGTACCGATCCGGCGGCCAGAGTTACAGAGATCTTGCGGAGGGTTTTCGGATCGTCCGTCTGATTAATAATCGAAGATGATGGGATTGTTCTGTATCTGATTTTCATCTTCACAATCAAGTTGTATATCGAAATTTGCAGGGGCTTCAAAATTTTCGGTCTGCAAAATACCGAATTCGGGGTCGTTATACACCTTTTTCATGTAAAGTGCAAAGATCGGCAGGGCCATATTGGCACCCTGTCCCAGTGAAAGCGTTTCGAAATGGATGGCACGGTCTTCCCATCCGGTCCATACACCGGTTACCAGACTGGGGGTAATTCCTTCAAACCAACCGTCCGAGTGATTCTGGGTAGTTCCTGTTTTGCCTCCGATTTCATTCATTAACTCATATTTATAGCGAAGCCGTATCCCCGTGCCTTCACGGACAACGCCTTCCAAAAGATTAACCATCAGAAAAGCATCCTTCTCACTGATGGCTTCATTAAAATAAGGATGAAAGGTTGATACAACATTCCCGTTCTTATCTTCAATGCGGGTAACAAAGATAGGTTCGAGATAAACACCCTTGTTAACAAAGGTGGCATAAGCACCTGTGAGTTCATACAGGCTAAGGTCAGAGGTTCCGAGAAAAATGGAGTTGACAGGATCAACATAACTACGGATGCCCATTTTCTGCATTATATTCACCACGGCCTGCGGTGTAAATTGCTTCATCAGCCAGGCAGAGATATAGTTTTCCGAATTTGCCAGTCCCCACTTCAGGGTAACCATTTTCCCCCAAAATTCTTTTCTTCCCGAACTTCTGGGAATCCAGATAGAATCATTATCCCTGAAAGTCTGGGGAACATCCGGAACTTTATCACACGGGGTAAAGCCTTCCTGCATGGCCAGTGTATACAAAAAGGGTTTTATGGTACTGCCTACCTGTCTTTTTTGCGATGTTACTGCATCGAACTTGAAATACCGGAAATCCGGCCCGCCCACATAAGCTTTTATATAACCTGTACGCGGATCAATACTTATCAGGCCGGAACGGATAAAAAACTTATAGTATCTGAGCGAATCCAGGGGTGACATCACCGTATCAATATCTCCTTTCCATGAAAAAACCCTCATTGGAACAGGTGTGTTAAAAACGGCAACAATAGAATCCGTATTCACGCCCCGGTTTCTCAATCCACGATACCGGTCAGTACGCCTCATGGAACTTTCCATGATGGATTGTACCTGTTCACGGTTCAGGTCGTCAGAAAAAGGAGGTCTTTTGTTGCGTTTCACATTTTCCATAAAAACTTTCTGTAACTCTCCTCCCAGGTGTTCCCGGAGCGCCTCCTCGGCAAACTGCTGAAGTTTTGAATTTACCGTGGTATAAATATGTAGTCCGTCCCGGTATATATTGTACGGATTTCCGTTTGGTTTTTTATTTTTATAACACCACCCGTACAACGGGTTATGTTCCCATTGGTAAACGGCTTCTTTATATTGTTCTTCCGTAAGAAAAAACCTGCGTTCAGGTTGTTGGTGCATCATCGTTGTACGCAGATATTCACGGAGATAAGCGGCAGGACCAAGATTATGGTTCTCAATCTTAAGATGAACTTCCAAAGGCAGCATTTTTACGGAATCATAAACCGCTTTGTCCAGATATCCGTATTTAACCATCTGCCTAAAGACCGTATTGCGGCGTTGCAAGGTAATCTCCGGACGCCGTACCGGATTATAATAGGCTGAATTTTTTAACATCCCGACCAGAAGAGCAGACTGCTCAAGTGTCAGGGAATCCGGAGTGGTCTGAAAATAAATGTCCGCCGCAGAATAAATCCCCACAGCCTGATATAAAAAATCAAAAACGTTCAGATACATGGTCAGGATCTCTTCCTTGGTATAGCTGCGCTCCAGTTTTATTGCGGTAACCCATTCCCTGAATTTGGTATTAACCAGGTGCATAAATCGTGCGGGAGCAAAACGGTAATGGGACGTATCTCTCGGGAAAAGATTCTTGGCCAGCTGCTGGGTGATGGTACTCCCGCCACCTGCCTGCCGGTTACCCAGCAGGAAATTCTTGATAAAAACCCTTGCCAACCCACGCACATCTACACCCGAATGTTTATAAAACCGTACATCTTCTGTAGCAATCAGTGCATGGACAACATCGGGAGAAATATCCTCATAATCTGTCCATATTCTGTTCTGAACATAATATTTCCCCAATAATGCCCCATCTTCCGAAAAGACTTCAGAGGCCAGGTTTCGCTGGGGGTTTTCAAGTTCCTCAAAGGTGGGCATCTCTCCCATTTTTCCAATTGAAATCAGATAAAAATAAAATACGGTCCCCAGGAGAAGAAGGATATAAAGAGTCCATAGTATCAGCAGATATTTACGCGATGGTGTGGTTGTGTCTTTCATGCCAATTTGGTTTGCCGGAGCGGATCAAAAATAGTAATAAATACAGAATAAATTTGGAAGTTAACCTTCATAATCACTTACTTTGTGCCCGTAATAAACGCTGTTGACCCCAAAAACCGTATGGCTGAAAAGGAAAATATTATCATTGTTGAGTCTCCTGCAAAGGCAAAAACCATAGAACGTATCCTTGGTAAAGATTTCAAGGTTAAGTCAAGTTTCGGACATATTCGTGACCTTTCGAAGAAAAAACTGGGTATTCATATTGAAAAAAATTTTGAGCCGGATTATATCGTTCCGGAAGAAAAGAAAAAAGTGGTCAGTGAACTAAAAAAGGCTGTTTCCGATGCAAAAACCGTTTGGCTGGCATCTGATGAAGACCGCGAGGGAGAAGCTATCGCATGGCATCTCTCGGAGGTTCTGAAACTTGACCCCGAAAAAACAAAACGCATTGTCTTTCATGAAATTACCCAACAGGCTATTCTGCGTGCGGTAGAACAACCCCGCGAGATTAACATTTCGCTTGTGAATGCCCAGCAGGCACGTCGTGTTCTGGACCGGTTGGTCGGATTTGAACTTTCTCCCGTACTGTGGAAAAAAGTTAAACCCGCACTTTCTGCCGGACGTGTCCAGTCTGTAGCTGTACGCCTTTTGGTTGAACGCGAACGTGAAATACTTTTTTTTAAACCCGATACCTATTTCAGGGTTACGGCCATCTTTTATTTTGACAGAGACAACGAAAAATATTCACTTAAGGCTGAGTTGTCCAGGCGGATGAAAACCAAAAAAGAAGTCACAGAATTCCTCAATTTCTGTATGAAAACAGGCTTTTTTGTTGAAAATCTGGCTACAAAACCCGTAAAACGTACCCCGCCCCCGCCATTTACAACTTCAACACTGCAGCAGGAAGCCAACAGAAAACTCGGATACGGTGTGTCCTATACCATGTCGTTGGCTCAAAGACTTTACGAAGCCGGCCATATCACCTATATGCGAACCGATTCCGTTAACCTTTCCGAGCTGGCACTGAACACGGCACGGACACAAATCAAAAACATGTTTGGTGATGCCTACACCAAAACGCGTAAGTACAGAACAAAATCAAAAGGAGCTCAGGAAGCTCATGAGGCCATTCGTCCTACGTACCTTAATAAAGACACTGTTTCCGCAAGCAAGGCGGAAAAGAAACTGTATGAACTAATCTGGAAACGTACCCTGGCATCTCAGATGGAGGATGCCCGTCTGGAAAAAACAACCGTAACGATTACGCCCAAAGGATCCCCTGAAACATTTACAGCATCCGGGGAAATCATTGTTTTTGACGGATTTCTTAAACTTTATCAGGCCTCATCGGATGAGGATACAACCGAGGCTGCTCCCGGGTTCCTTCCACCTGTTGAAAAAGGGCAGGAACTCTTGTACAAGGAAATCAGGGCAACAGAACGGTTTACCCAACCCCCGCCGCGTTATTCCGAAGCTGCATTGGTTAAAAGAATGGAAGAACTGGGTATCGGAAGACCTTCAACATATGCACCTACCATTTCAACCATTCAGCAGCGTGGATATGTGGCCCGTGAAGACCGTCCCGGCGAATTGAGAAATATCGCCGAATTGATCCTTAAGGGAACACGAATTGACGAAAAAAGTAAAACAGAATCCTTCGGCAAGGAAAGAGGAAAACTTATTCCGACAAACATCGGTATTGTCGTAAATGATTTCCTGGTAAAACATTTTGAAGATATCATCAACTACAACTTTACCGCAACCGTCGAAAAACAGTTTGATGAAATTGCACAGGGGACCTTGAACTGGACTGAGATGATCCGCCGTTTTTATACCGGTTTTCATCCCAAGGTGGAAGAAACCATCCGGGATACAGACAAACAGACAGGAGAGAGGATTCTTGGGAAAGACCCGGAAAGCGGGGAAGAAGTCATTGTTAAAATCGGACGATACGGACCTGTGGTGCAGATCGGACGCCCCGGAAATGATAAAAAACCCAGATACGCAAGTCTTCGTACCGGACAATTGATGGAAACCCTGTCACTTGAGGAGGCTCTTGCCCTTTTCAGACTCCCCCGGAATATCGGCGAATTTGAAGGACACGAAATAATCGTTGCCATCGGCAGGTATGGTCCGTATGTCCGGCATAACGGTAAATTTTATTCTATTCCCGTAAATACTGATGATCCTTATACCTTAACCCTCGAAAGAGCATTGGAAATCATCGTGGAAAAAAGAGAAGCAGAAAAGAAAAAGATTATCCATGCATTCGATGATGGAATTAAAGTATTACAGGGCCGGTGGGGTCCTTATATTACCTTTGAGAAGAAAAATTATAAAATCCCCAAAGGGTTGAAAGCAGAAACGCTTACCTGTGAAGAATGTAAAAAAATCATTAAAGAAAACCCGCCCACTTCCAGAAAAACAAAGAAAAGCTGACGATGGATCTCAACCTTTATTTTGATCCGGTAGGAATTTCCAGGGAAGAACACCGGAACGTTCCCGAACTGGATGAATTGAGTCACAAACTCATTATCCACACTCCGGATTTCCCCATCAGCCGGATCAGCCAGTTTGATATTGCTATTCTTGGCGTCCCGGAAGACCGGAACGCTATTCGGCCGGGATCAGCTCTTGCCCCGGATCAGATTCGCAGAAAACTTTATGCCCTTGGAAAAATCAACAATAAGATCCGTATCACAGACCTTGGAAACATGAAGGTCGGGCAAAAGGTAAGTGATACTTATGCCGGGTTAAGGGATATTCTCTTTTTTCTTTTGGAAAACCAGGTAACACCAGTCATTATCGGGGGATCCCAGGACCTTACGATATCTTCGGTAGACGCCCTTATTCCCCGGCAGAAAATCGTCCGTCTGGTTACCATTGATCCGCGTATCGATCTTGTTAAGAAAAGCAAAAAGCTAACTTCGGATACCTATCTTGCTTATATTTTAAAAAAGCACACCGGCAATATTCGATATGCCAATCTGGGGCATCAGGAATTCCTGTCAGGAAACAAAAACCTTAAATCCCTCCGTATAAAAGGGCATGAATCATACCGTCTCGGAGAGATCAGGGCAAACCTGCCCTATTTCGAAGCCATTATTCGTGACGGAGACCTCCTTTCCGTTGATTTGTCTTCCATCCGCCAGGCTGATGCTCCCGGGACAAACTATCCCATACCCAGTGGTTTTTCCGTAGATGAAATTTGTCAGCTTGCCATGTATGCCGGCCTTAGCCCTCATCTGAAAATATATTCTCTGTATGAAGCAAACCCGGCATCAGACAAAGAGCAGCAAACCGCCTTCCTTGCAGCCCAGACAATCTGGTATTTTCTTTCCGGATTCACCCGCCGAAAAAATGAAAACCCCGCATCCGGTAGCAACCGGTTCACAGAATATATTATCACATTGCCTGATACCGATTACCAACTCGTTTTTCGTAAAAGTGAAGAAACCGGCAGATGGTGGATTAAGTTTCCTGATGAAGTAAAACCCGCCGGAGAGCGCTCCTGGATAGCCTGTTCTTACGAGGATTATCAGAAGGCTACCCAGCAGGAAATACCACAACGCTGGTTAAAATTCTTCCAATAATAATTTTTTCCTTTTCCCTACGTTTATTTTTTGTAACTTTTTTTAATTATCGGGGTATAAAAATGCATGATCATTGCCTTGGTTATTCACAATCAATTGTTAATAAGATTTGGTGCTATAGGATATTTTTATTTATTTTACTCCGCTACTGCCAGACCTTTAAGAAGCAAGCATTGTGCAGGATTTGAGGGTGATGAAGAAATTTTGGATTATAAGTATTTTTATTTTGATCAACTGGACAATTACTCAGGCTCAGCAGGATCCCGAATATAGTCAGTATATGTTCAATACGCTGGCTATAAACCCGGGCTATGCCGGCAGTAATGGCGTTATCTGTGCTACAGCCATCAGCCGCCAGCAGTGGATCGGGTTTGACGGAGCTCCGTCAACGACCATTTTTCATGCTGATGCAGCTGTTAAACCTTTTGGCATACCCAGTGGTGTAGGTCTTGCCTTGTTGAATGATCAGGCCGGTTTTGAAAAAAACCTGAGTATTACAGGCACTTATGCTTATCAAAAAGAAATGGGCTTTGGCAAACTCGGTATCGGCCTCAGTATTGGTATGTTAAATAAAGCCCTCGATCCTTCATGGAAAATACCAACCAGCGATTATCATACTCCTGCTTCGGGAGATCCGTTAATCCCTGAAAATAAAGAAAGTTTTATTGCCCTGGATATTGGTTTCGGCGTTTATTACCGCTCCGAAGATTTTTATGTCGGTATTTCTACGACACATTTAAACCAACCGGTAATAAAATACACCAAAGGGCAACCCTTTGTAGCCCGTCATTATTATATTTTGGCAGGATATAATTTCCAGCTGGCAAACCCGATATTCGAGATTCTTCCTTCCGTTCTGGTAAATTCTGACGGAAAAGCCTCCCAGATCACCATGAATGTAAATGTCCTGTATAACAAGAAGGTATGGGGAGGCATATCCTACAGGGCCGGCGATGCTTTTATCGGTATGATTGGTATGGAACTTTTTAATGAAATCAGAGTAGGTTATTCTTATGATTTTACCACTTCGGATTTACGAAAAAATACGGGCGGCACACACGAATTAATGATAAAATATTGTTTTAATATGAGCTTGCAACATGTTGCAAAACGATATAAAAGTATCAGATTTTTATGATTTTTGGAAAAAATTAATTTACTTGCATTTAAAATAATAACATTATGAAAAGAACATTCTTTATAGGTTTGGTAATAGCCATCATTGCAAGTAGCTGTGGTTCTTCGTATAACGGCGAGCTTGTTGGTGTCCCTGGTAGGAAAAAGTGGTTTGAAGCAGAACCTTTTGGAATGGTTTTCATTCCGCAGGGAAGTTTTAACATGGGCCCCAGTGATCAGGACATTTCGTGGGCAATGAATACCATGTCTAAAACGGTAACCGTTGACGCATTCTGGATGGATGATACTGAAATTACAAATAATGAATATCGCCAGTTTGTCAATTATGTAAGAGACTCTATCCTGAGATATAAACTCGGGGAAGCCCAGATCGAAGGTTTCTTTAAAGTAGATGAAAACGGCGATGAATACGATCCTCCGGTTATCGACTGGGATACCAAGATCGATTTGAAAAACGAAGAGGTAAGAAACGTAATGGAGGAAATGTATTATCCCCCTAATGAAAGATTTTATCGTAGAAAACAAATTGACACCCGTAAACTGATCTATTCATACTTCTGGGTTGACCTGAAGCAGGCTGCTAAAGAAACCAGCCGCTATGATTACAAAACCCAGTCATATAACGGTGAGATTTATGACCTCGAAGGGAACAAAATTCCCATTCAGGACCGTTCGTCTTTTATTATGCGGGATGAGGTACCTTGCTATCCCGATACACTTGTGTGGATCCGTGACTTTACCTATTCCTATAATGAACCTTGGGCAAATATGTATTTCTGGCATCCTTCCTTCGATGACTATCCCGTAGTAGGAGTTACCTGGAAGCAGGCATCGGCATTCAGTATCTGGAGAACAAATTATCTGAATGAATACCTTGCCAAGGAAGGCAATGCTTTTGTACAGGAATATCGCCTTCCCTCCGAGGCAGAATGGGAGTATGCTGCACGTGGCGGACTCGACCTGTCTATGTATCCCTGGGGTGGTATCTATACCAGGAATGACAAAGGATGTTTCCTGGCCAATTTCAAACCACTGCGTGGAAATTATATTGATGACGGTTCGCTGGTAGCCAACAAGGTGGGTTCTTATGAACTTAATGAATTCGGTCTTTATGATATGGCCGGGAATGTGGCCGAATGGACCAGCAGTGCCTATGATGAGTCCGCATATATGTTTACCCACGATATGAACCCTGATTATAAATACAATGCCCTTCCGGATGAACCGGCAGTCATGAAACGTAAGGTAATCCGTGGCGGATCATGGAAAGATATTGCATACTATCTCCAGGTAAGTACACGTACGTATGAATACCAGGATTCGGCAAAATCTTTTATCGGTTTCCGCAATGTCAGGTCATATATGGGAACAGGAAAATAATTTAACTTTGAAAACACTCTTCATCTACCTAAAATTCGTTGTACTATGAAAATAACTGAAATCGTTCAAAGCAGTGGCTGGAAAAACTTTATGGCCAAGTTGTACGGCATAGGCGCCTCCGTGGTTATCGTAGGAGCACTTTTTAAGATCCAGCACTATCCGGGTGCCGGAACCATGCTGATCATTGGCCTGTCAACCGAAGCCGTTATTTTCTTCTTTTCGGCTTTCGAACCCCCCCACGAAGAACCGGACTGGACTCTGGTATATCCGGAACTTGCCGGTCTTACGGATGAGGATGAAGCCGAAGCCCTGCCGGCAAGCAGACACCATGGCGGTGGCGGAGGTTACGTTGGGAGTACGGCAGCCCTGGAAAAATTCGACCAGATGATTGAAAGTGCCGAAATTACCCCCGACCTGTTCAATAAACTCGGACAGGGACTGAATAACCTGAGTGAAACAGCCACCAATCTTAATAAAATGGCCGATGCTTCTGTTGCCACAACCAAATTTGTGGAAAATATTGATAAAGCAGCGAATTCTATTAATGAGAATACAGAAGCTTATGTAGAATCGACACAGGAACTGAAATCATCTGTGAATCGTTTGTCAGAATCATATGATAAAACAGCTAATCTCATTTCCGAGTCCGGCACAAATTATCAGCGCCTCTCCGAGTCGTTTACCCATATTGAAGATGGCAGTAAATCGTATAGTGACCAGCTTGGAACATTAAACAAGAATCTCTCGGCCCTGAATGCGGTTTACGAGTTGCAGTTACAAAGCTCCAATGAACAACTTAAGGCTGCCGAATCCGTATATTCCGGACTTGGTCAGATGATGGAAGACCTGAAATCATCGGCAGAGACTTCCAAAAAATACCGTGAAGAGATTGTTAAACTGAGCGATAATCTGGCTGCATTGAACACCATTTATGGAAATATGCTGGCTGCCATGAATGTTACGAACAGAACATAATTATTTTTTAATTAAGATTAGAGAACACCTGATAAATCCACTAAACTGTTTCTATTATGGCTCACGGCAAGGAAACCCCGAGACAAAAGATGATTGGGATGATGTATTTGGTGCTGACAGCCCTGTTGGCTCTTAATGTATCAAAACATGCTGTTGAAGCGTTTAAGGTAGTAGATGAAAGTCTTACTGAGACAACGCGCAACTATATGGTTCGCAACAACGAATTTTACCAGGACTTTGAACAAAAAGCGGCTACCAACCCTATCAAAGCGGGGCCCTGGCGGAACCTGGCACATGAGGTCCGTAACCGGGCAAACGAAATGTTTGATTACATACAGGCCCTGAAAATTGAAATTATTAAAACCGCTGAAGGAGAAAACACTGATGCCATTGATGGAAATAAGGTGATTGTTGAAAATGTTACTAAAATCGATGATAATAACGTACCTTCTCAGATACTTATAGGCGCACAACAAAATGGGAAAGCCTATGACCTCAGGGCTGCCATTGATGACTACCGTGAGTTTCTCCTCGGAATTGTCGGAAATAAAAACGAAAATATTGTCAATTCTATTAAAAACTCACTTAATACTGAAGATACCACAGATGCCGGAGGAGAGAAAGTAACCTGGGAAATTCATAATTTCCATACACTCCCGCTTATTGCCGTGATAACCATTCTTTCCAAACTCCAGAGTGATATCAGGAATACCGAGGGCATGGTGCTGAATTATCTTTACAGTCAGATCGAAGCCAGTGACTTTAAATTTAACAAACTGGAACCTACCGTTATTGCCAACTCAAATTATATAATGTCGGGAAGCGATTATGAGGCCGAAGTTTTTATTGCCGCTACCGACTCCACCCAGAAACCTGAAGTACTGATCGGTAAATATGAAACCGCTACGACCGCTGACGGCACAGTAGAATACAGGATGGTAGGTAATTATGAGACACTGCCCATTGATCAGAAAGGAAGAGGTGTTTATAAGAAAACGGTAAGCGCCACCGGCGAGCATGAATGGGGCGGACTGATCCGGATGAAAAATCCCGAAGGATCATACATCAGCTTTCCGTTTACAGCCAATTATACGGTTGCGGTACCTAATGTTGTGGTCTCTCCTACGGCCATGAATGTTTTTTATGTCGGTGTGGATAATCCTGTTGATGTTTCGGTTCCCGGTGTCGCATCCGATAAGATCTCCGTTTCAATGACAAACGGGACCATACGTAAGGGTAGGGTTAAAAAGTTCAGGGGCTCTTATATTGTCCGGCCCAAAACACCCGGTGTACTTGCCAAAGTCAGGGTAACCGCTGAAATAAACGGTAAACCACGCTCTTTCCCATCTATCGATTTCAGGGTTAAAAGAGTTCCTGACCCGGTGGCTAAGGTTGCCGGAAAAAAAGGTGGAAATATCAAAAAAGCAATCCTTAGAGCTCAACAGGTGGTCATTGCCGAAATGGAAAACTTCGATTTTGACCTTACCTTTACCGTTACCTCTTTTCGTGTCTCAATTGTAGACAAAGGATTTGTCATTGACGAAATTTCCAACAGCAACCGCCTTACACCGACACAAAAAGGATTGATTAACAGACTTTCCAGAAATCAGCAGGTTGTATTTCAGGATATCAAGGCAGTTGGCCCGGATGGTTCCACCCGGCAATTACCTGCACTTGTATTTAAAATTCAATAACAGAAAAATTGTATAAACCATGAAGAAGATAACAGGTTGGATCGTTGTAGTACTTATTTTCCTGTCTCCGCTATTCAATCAACGAAGTATCGCACAGGAAAAATGGATATATGATAAATCGATCCAGAAAAGAACACCCGTGCCTTATCCCTATCTGCGCGAAGCCGATGTCATGTGGGCTAAAAAAATCTGGCGGGTAATTGACCTGAGACAGAAAAAAAACTTTTCGCTCTATTTCCCCACCAAACCCATCGGGGACCGAATGAGCCTGATTGATGTAATCCTGGGGGAAATTGAATCCGGAACAGTGAATGCTTATTCTGCTGATGTCGGTGATGACATGACCGTTATGATTACCCAGGCTGACATCGATAAAAAGTTCGGCGCCGGTGCCGATACCATTCAGGTGCAGGATGCCAACGGACAGTTGCAGACCCAGATTATTCAAAATGAAAGGGAAACCTCAGAGATTAAGCAATATATTATACAGGAAGTGTGGTTTTTTGACAAAAAACTCTCTGCTTTAAAGGTTCGTATTCTCGGCCTGTGCCCAATCCGTATTTCCACCAATGCAGAAACAGGAGCCCAGGAAAGACGTAAGGTTTTTTGGATTTACTATCCCGACTTCAGGATCACTTTTGCCAACCACGAAGCCTATAATCCTTACAATGATGCCCAGAAGATCTCTTATGATGATCTTTTCCTGCAACGCCGTTTCAGCAGTTACATTATTGCCGAATCGAATGTGTATAACAACCGTGAAGTTACGGAATATGAACAGGGAAGAGCCGCGTTACTTGAATCCGACAGGATTAAACAGTCCATATTTAATATGGAACAGGATCTTTGGGAATATTAATCCATATATCAAAATATAAGAAAAGGCTGTCAAAAACTGACAGCCTTTTCTTTTTAACTTTTATCAGGGATTTTATACAAATCCCTCCCCTTTCTTAATTTGAACATCATTGACAAACTGCTTTATTCTTTGCTCATCCTCTCTTTTACAAATCAACAGGATACCATCCGACTCCACAATAATATATCCGTCGAGTCCGTGAATAACGGCAAGCCGTTGCCCCGGAACCTTGATAATGGAATTTTTAACATTATATACCAACACATTGTTCCCATTGGTGACATTCTTAAAATCATCTTTCCCCGAATACTCAAAGAGTGATCCCCAGGTTCCCAGGTCAGACCAACCGAAATCGGCAGTAATTACATAAACATTTTCTGCTTTTTCCATAATGGCATAATCAATCGAAATTTCAGGACAATTTGTATAAACATCATAGATAAATAAAGGTTCCCCTTCAGTATTGTATACTTCCAGCCCATTCTCAAACATTTGAAAGATATCAGGCATATGGTTTTTTAATGCATTTCTGATGGAAGATACCGACCAGATAAATATTCCGGAATTCCAATAAAAATCGCCACTATTTAGGAAAATCCTGGCCATTTTTTCATCCGGTTTCTCCGTAAAAGTCTTTGCTTTGAATAACGTTTTGTTATCATTAAAAGCTTTCTTTTTCTGTACTTGAATATATCCATATCCGGTTTCAGGCCCGGAAGGTTCGATGCCAAGCGTAACAAGTGCATCATGCCCTTTAGCAAAAGCCATCCCCTCCTCAATAACATTTATAAATTGAGATTCGTCAATGATCAGATGATCCGAAGGTGCTACAACAATTATTGCATCCTTATCACGACTCCATATTTTATTGGTAGCATAGGCAATACAGGGTGCCGTATTTTTTCGTAATGGTTCGGAAAGAATCTGATTTGTTCCGATTTCCGGGATTTGCTCTGCAACAATATCAGTATAAATTTGATTGGTAACAATAAAAATATTCTCCGGTGAACACATTTTCTCAAACCGTTGAAACGTCATTTGTAAAAGGGTTCGACCGGTACCGAGAATATCCAGAAACTGCTTGGGTTTTTCCCTTCTGCTTAATGGCCAGAAACGGCTGCCCACTCCTCCGGCCATAATAACACAATATTTATGTGTATTCATGGTTATTTATAATTGTTTTTCAAATATACTCAAATCCATGGTTCTGATTAAACTTTGAATCATATGTGACAAATAATTGCTAATTTTACTTGAATATGTTTCGTCTTTTATCCCATATCGGCAATTATTTTATACTACTGGGACGGACCTTTGCTCCTCCTGAAAAGAGAAGGATCTATTACAGGCAGTTTATCAGGGAGTTAAACAATATCGGTATCAATTCGTTGGGTATTGTAGTGATCATTTCGGCATTCATGGGAGCTGTGATTACCCTGCAAACTGCTTACAATACAGAAAATCCTTTCCTTCCCAAATATCTGATCGGCCTGGGGTGCCGCGATTCTTTGATCCTGGAATTTTCTTCTACGATGGTTGCACTGATCCTGGCCGGCAAAGTCGGGTCTAATATCGCATCGGAACTGGGAACCATGCGGGTTACCGAACAGATAGATGCACTGGAGATTATGGGCGTAAATTCGGCAAGTTACCTGATCATGCCCAAAATCCTCGCTGCCGTTGTTTTCAATCCTTTCCTGACCATTATCAGTATCATTATCGGTATCATTGGCGGCTATCTGGCCGTAATATTTACACATGTTATCAGTCCCGCTGATTTTATTGTCGGCATACAATATGCTTTTATTCCCTATTACATAGTATATGCACTGGTAAAAACAATTGTTTTTGCTTTCCTGATAACAACCATCTCTGCCTACCAGGGATATACGGTAAAAGGAGGTGCACTGGAGGTAGGAGTGGCCAGTACCCGCGCTGTTGTATTCAGCAGCATCAACATCCTCCTGTTCAATGTTATCCTTACCCAACTGATGCTGTCATGATCGAAGTTGTACACTTGAGTAAGAATTTTAAAAATCAACTGGTACTTGAAGATGTCTCCTGCCGGTTTGAACGGGGACAGACCAACCTGATCATCGGGCAGAGCGGCTCCGGAAAAACAGTATTGTTGAAATGCATCGTGGGATTGCTTACACCAACAGAAGGGGATGTTGTTTACGACGATACCATATTTACCCGTGCAAATTTCCAGGAGAAAAAGAAAATACGACGGCAAATCGGTATGTTGTTTCAGGGTGGGGCTCTTTTTGATTCATCCACTGTTGAAGAGAATGTCCGTTATCCGCTGGATATGTTTACGGAAATGACAGAGGAGGAAAAAAAAGAACGCGTAAACTACTGTCTCAAACGGGTAAATATCGTCAACTCTAATCATTTATTCCCTTCGGAGTTGAGTGGCGGAATGAAAAAAAGGGTCGCTATCGCACGTGCCATTGTATTAAATCCTAAATATCTGCTGTGTGATGAACCAAACTCCGGCCTCGATCCTCAAACGGCTATAGTTATTGATAACCTGATTAAGGAAATTACCGAGGAGTTCAATACCACTACTATTGTTAATACCCATGATATGAATTCGGTAATGGGAATCGGTAAAAAAGTAGTCTTTATATTTAATGGCCGAAAAGAATGGGAAGGAAGTAATAAGGATATTTTCCAGTCGGATAACCAGGCGCTGAACCAGTTTGTTTTTGCCAATCGTCTGGCACGGGAATTTAAAACCCCGGAAAAATAACATAACCCTGTTTTTATGTTCTTCAACAAAGCCTGACCACTCCCTGTAAAAAACATTTACTTTTGTTCCGGCATATCAGAATATGTACTTGTTTAATCATGTTCTTTCTTGTTACATTTGAAAGTATGCAGTATTTACTTTTTGATAAAAATTAAATTATGAAAAAAAATAAAGCGGGATTTCTGACCCGGATGATACATGCCGGGTCTTTCGATGATCCATGGGGGAGTGCCGTCACTCCCATTTATCAGACATCAACTTTTGCTTTTAAGACGGCACGACAGGGTGCTGAATTATTTGCAGGAGAGAAGAAAGGGTATATTTACACACGCATTGGCAACCCTACCATCTCCGCGCTGGAAAAAAGTATCGCTTCCCTGGAAAACGGTTTTAATGGTATTGCCACAGCCTCAGGCATGGGTGCCGTATCAACCATTTATCTGGCTATGCTTGGTAAAGACACACATATGATCAGCACCGCTTCTGTTTACGGGCCTTCCCGCGGTATCATGGAGAATCACTTCTCCCGGTTTGGTGTTTCGTCATCCTATATCGACACTTCCAATCTTGAAGAGGTGGAAAAACATATCCGCCCGGAAACAAAACTTATCTATCTGGAGACCCCCTCAAATCCGACTATGCAACTTACCGATATCGCCGGTGTTGTAGAAATTGCCCGCCGTTATCATATCCCTGTTGCCGTAGACAATACCTTTTCCAGCCCCTATCTGCAAAACCCGCTTGACTTTGGGGCGGATATTGTTCTTCATTCCGTAACCAAATTTATCAACGGACATGCCGATGTGATTGGAGGCATTATTGTAACCAAAACCGAAGAAATGTATCGCAGGCTTCGTCCTGTAATGGTGGCTATGGGATTTAATATGGACCCGCATCAGGCTTTTCTGGTACACCGCGGACTTAAAACACTGGCCCTTCGGATTGATAAAGCAGAAGAAAATGCTTTTACAATCGCACAGTGGCTTGAACAGCATCCCAAAGTAGCATGGGTCAAATACCCGGGACTACTGTCACATCCTCAACACGACCTGGCCAAAAAGCAAATGCGTGGTTTTGGTACGATGATCAGCTTTGAACTTAAAGGTGGCCTGGCAGCCGGAGAAAAACTGATGGACAATGTTCATTTAGCCCTGCTTGCCGTATCCCTCGGAGGAGTAGAGAGTCTCATTCAACACCCTGCCTCGATGACACACTCCAGCCTGCCACGTGAAGAAAGAGAAGATGCCGGGATCACTGATGGCCTGGTAAGGTTTTCCGTAGGTATTGAAAATGTAGAAGACCTCCTGGAAGACCTGGAGCAGGCTCTGGAAAAGGTATAGTCGCTATATCTCTTTTTTGTTGTTATATATATTATAATACATATTTTATAAACATATATAAAATAAAGTTTCAGTTACCTGAAGCCGTAGAAGAACGTATCATTGTAATAATGATCACTACCCGAAATCGCAGATTTGCTGTATGCGTCCCGTATCCAAAATGGTGATCTCCTTGCCGGAAATATCAATAATTTTATCCTTTCTGAATTCAGAAAGAATACGTATTACATTTTCGGTACGCATGTTAATCAGTTCACCTATCTCTTTTCTGGAAACAGGTAAAACAAATTTATTACTTTGATATACCTCCCGGCAGAAATAAAGGAGAATATACGCAATCCTGCCCCTTAGGTTTCGTCTGTTAATTTGTAAACGGTTGCGCAGGATCGCCTCATTCATTGAGCTCATTTTCTCTAACAGTTTCAAGGCAAACGTGCCATCACGCTTCACAATTTCTTTCATCAATTCCAATTCGATATGACACATGGATGATGGTTCTACAGCCGTAATTGTGTATTGATAGTTCTCTTGGGAAAAAACACTTAAAAGCCCTATAAAATCAAGGGGTGTAGCCAAACCAATAAATTGATTACCTACAGTACCGATGTCCTGGGATATTTTTAATAAACCCGATTTCAGGTACATGAATTTATTAATTTTCTCTCCCTGTCGAATAACGACTTCTCCCTGATCATATTCCATTTCTTTTTTGGTGAGGTTGACTCTTGTAAGATCTTTCGCATGGAGAGAACTAAATAAGAACGATTTGTAAGCACAGACATTACATGAATTTATATTAACCTTTCTGGACATATCTAATTATCTAAATATTATGCTATATAACATTATTGATATATATCATATTGCAACATACTAACTTTTTTTTTTATGTTCCGTTATTTTGTTCACAAATTAAATTTCCGAAACAAGATACAAAAATACTATGAAAAAGATTCTGATTTTAGGTGGTGGGACCGGTGGAACCATTATGGCCAACAGGTTAAGAAAAGCCCTCGAACGGGACGAATGGGAGATCACTGTAGTTGATCAGTTTAAAACACATTATTACCAACCCGGGTTCTTGTTTATTCCATTCGGGATTTATAATAAATATGATGTAATCAAGCCGAAAGCTGATTTTTTCCCTGCAGGAGTAAAGGTGCTTTATGAGAAGACAGATAAGATTGAACCTGATCAAAACCGTGTTTTACTGGATGGCGGTCAGGTTTTGCCATATGATTATCTCATCATTGCTACCGGGACACAAACCCAACCCGGCGAGACCCCCGGACTTAAAGGACCGCTATGGTATAAAGAGATATTTGACTTTTACACTATCGAAGGAGCCGTTGCCCTTTCACGGTTTCTGAAAACCTGGGAAGGAGGGCATCTGGTAATGAATATTGCAGAAATGCCTTATAAATGTCCGGTGGCACCACTTGAATTTGTTTTTCTTGCTGATGCTTTTTTCCATGAGACCGGAATTCGCAACAAGGTGAAAATCTCTTATGTAACTCCGCTTCCGGGAGCATTTACAAAACCACAGGCAACCAAAATGCTAAGTGGTTTGCTTGAAGAAAAAAATATTAAAGTGGTTCCCGAGTTTTACCTTGAATCCGTTGACAATGAAAAAAAGGTTATCAAGTCGTATGACGGACAGGAAATTCCTTTTGACCTGCTGACGATTGTTCCTGTGAACATGGGGAACAAAGCCATTGAAAGAAGCGGGATGGGTGATGATCTGAATTTTGTACCAACCGACAAACATACCCTTCGGTCTGAGAAATACGAAAATATTTTTGTGCTTGGTGATGCTTCCAACATTCCCACATCCAAAGCCGGATCGGTGGTTCATTTTGCCTCGGAAGTATTGTTTGACAACCTGATGGCCACCATTGAAGACCGTCCCATGCTGGCAAAATTTGACGGCCATGCCAATTGTTATATAGAAACAGGTTTCGGGAAAGGATCTATCATTGATTTTAACTATGATACCGAGCCTCTTCCCGGGACATTCCCATTGCCAGGAATCGGGCCGTTTGGTTTGTTACAGAATACTAAACTGAACCATTATGGCAAAGTGTTATTCAGGTGGATCTATTGGCATATTCTCCTCAAAGGGAAAGAGATGCCGATAGAATCCGAAATGTCTATGGCCGGTAAAAAACTTTAATTGGTTCTTTAAGACTTGAATATTATGAGCGATAAAATCATTCAAACACAGATTAATGAGATCAACAATAAGCTTGATCTGGTTATTCAGTATGTAAATGACCAGCGACTTAAGGGCGACATGGTTGAAGACCTTGTTCAGGATCTTTCGATTATCGGGAAAGATGCTTTTCAGAGCGCTGTCATTGAACTGGACAGGCAGGGCGTGGAACTTGATCCTGAAGAAATCAAAGTCTTGCTTGTAAAGATGATTAAAAATGCCAATAACTTTTCACAGGTGCTCAACACCTTTGAAAGCATGCTTGATCTGATGAAAGATCTCGGCCCTATCTCCCATGAGATAATCATCGACTTAATTTATAAACTACAGGCATTTGAACAAAAAGGATATTTTGAGTTCCTTACCACCCTAACGAAAGTTTTTGACAATATCGTTGTACACTACAGTAAGGAAGAAGTGGAATTGCTTGCAGATAACGTTGTTACGATCCTTGATACCGTGAAGAATCTCACCCAACCTGATATGTTGCAGGCAATAAACAACGCTGTAAATATTTATAAAGACCTTGACCCGACAAACGTACCGGAAATTACTTTATGGAAAACCATCCGTATATTAAACTCTCCGGAAATGCGTAAAGGATTCGGATTTGTTATTACGTTTCTCCGGAGCCTTACTTCCCGGCAAAGAATCAATAATCATAATGTTTAATTTCAAATACTATTGAATTATGGCAACAAAATCGTATGCAGGAGTAAACGTGGAAGTTAATGACGAAGGTTATCTTACCGATCCTTCGCAGTGGACTCCCGTAATAGCCAAAGAGCTGGCTAAAGAAGAAAATATTGAACTTACGGACAAACATTTTGAGGTACTCAATTTTATCCGTGAAGAACATGCCAAAGGAAATGTTCTTACAATCCGAAAGGTTGGGAAATCCGGGGTTGTAGACATTAAAGGTTTTTATGACCTTTTCCCGGGCGGCCCGTTGAAGAAAGCCTCGAAGATTGGAGGAATTCCCAAACCATCCAGTTGTGTCTAACCCCAAAACCCTACTTATATGGAAAACAATAAAAAAGAACATAAACTTAAAAAGATTGCTCTTATTTGTGCCAAAGCAACACTCGAGGATGTGTATGCGACACTGGTATTGGCCAATGGTGCTGTCATGGAAGGTATGGAAGCAAAAGTATTTTTTACCTTCTTCGGTCTGGACGCCATAACCAGGAAAAGAATGAAGCGTCTTCATACAGCAGTTGTTGGAAATCCCGGAATGCGGATGCCTGGCGGGCTTCCCTTCCCGACACTCCTCGGTATTATTCCCGGTGTTGAAGCCGGTGTGTCAGCCATGATGAAAAACCAGATGGAAGCACTTGATATCCCGCCGGTAGATGAATTTCTGGATATGATTACTGCCGGTGGCGGTGAAATTTATGCCTGTAAACTGGCTATGGATATGTTTAAATTGAAAAAGGAAGATCTGAGCGAACATGTCAAAGCCGTACTCACTGTCGGCGAATTCTACGAATTGGCTGGTGGTGAAGATTCTCAGATAATCTTTACGTAAAAACATATAATAACGATATTTAAAAGTGTCTTCCCCGGGGAGACACTTTTTTTATTTCCCATTATCTTTACATCATTAAAAGAAAAATGAGTTTGACAGGAATCATACTTGCAGGCGGAAGAAGCCACCGCATGGGAAAGGATAAAGGACTTATCCGATATCACGGGAAAACACTCATCGAACAGGCCATCGGAACCCTTGCTCCCTGGTGTTCAGACCTGTTGATATCGGCAAATAACCCAGTGTACGAACAATTCGGACTCAGAGTCGTGCCTGATTCAATCAGGGATATCGGGCCTATGGGCGGAATCCTGTCCGGTTTGGAAGCATCTCCGAACAACGCCAATCTAATATTAGCGTGTGATATTGTTGCCGTTCCTGAAAATTTGCTGCAATTGTTGACAAAGTACGCAAGAAACCATGAAGCAGTCATTCCCCTACATCCGGACGGAAAAGCCGAACCCTTATGTGCCTGGTATCACAGGAATATTTGTAATCCAATGGCTAATGAAGCCAAAAGGGGAAATTATAAACTGATTGATTTTCTCAGGCAAAGGGACACTGTTTTTCTTCCGTTACAGACCTCCCTCAAAGATTATCACCCGCAGATTCTCCGTAATCTCAACCGTCCCGAAGACTTTTTTTTGCTTTGATCCGGACAACCCGGGTTCGATAAGATTATTCTTTCTTCCGGTATTCCAGGAATATCCCGGTAAAAAATAAAATCAGAAGCAGTCCGGAACTGGCCAGAGATACTTTCTCACCCATAAAATACCCTTTCGGTTTGAAGGTAAATTCAATACGGTGTTCTCCCGCAGGAACAATCATTGCCCTCAGCACATAATCCGCACGTAAATATGTAACCGGTTTACCATCAATGGTTACCTTCCATCCCTTATAATAATATATTTCCGAAAAAACCGCCAGTCCTTCCTGTGTGTTCGAAGATTGATAAACAAGATGATTCGGTGCATAAGAAAGAAGTTTAATCTGCGCGAGGGTATCTTTCCGCAGTTGAATTCCTTCAAGCAATGATGAAAACCGCTGGTCAACAATAGCCTCGCCGGCCGGATTAAAATCAGTCAACGCCTCCATTTCACTATCTGCATCAGGCACTATCCGGTAACCGGAAACGAACCAGGCATTGCCCAGGGCTTGTGGATTCCGCTGTGCTACAGGCTGACCGTTATTGTTGACAATAAAATAACGGGTATTCAGCATATTCAGAACCTGCATATTGTTTTCACTGATCTGGTAAGTAATCAGGTCCTGATACCGGCGTAGCTTTGCCCCGTGATAACCTCCGATCGATTTATGGAAGTAAGATGTGCTGGCATCATTAAAGGTATTTACAGTAAGGTTTAAAACCCTGTAATCGGGATCTTTATCTTTTAATATTTCAAGGTCTGCAGCCGTCGGCTTAAAAGGAACGGTCACTTCTCTTTTGGGAGCAAAATGATCATTATTCAGGTATCGCTTGTTTACCGGCCACATGTCCAGCAGGATGATCAGGCCGAGGATGGGATAAAACCAGGAAATTTTAATCTTTTTATAGATAAAACCTGCCAGTAGTGCAGTGGTCAAAACAATAAAAACAAGTGACCTGAATGCATCCTTTTGTAAGAGTGTCTGCCTGTCCTGCCGGATCACATCAATGAATTGTGCCGGCCAGCCTGCAGATTGTAACCGGTCATCTATCGGAGCAGAAAAATTAAACAACCATCCCGGGAATAATGCAAAAAACAGTGTAATCCCACCCAGGATAAAAAAGGAATTACGTATCGCACGGATAAGGTCTTTCTGTTTAATTTTCCCATCAATCAGATTCTTCAAAGCCAATATTCCCAGGAAAGGAATTGCCAGCTCAGCCATAACCAGCGTCATGGAAACGGTCCTGAACTTATTATAACCCGGAACATATCGGATAAATATATCGGATAAAAAGGCAAAATGTTTTCCCCAGGCCAGCAATACGGCAAGAAGTACCACCGTAACCGCCCACCATTTTTCTTTTCCTTTAATGACAAACAAACCGAAGACAAACAGGAAAATGACAACCGCTCCGATATAAACCGGTCCGGAAGTAAAACGCTGGGGACCCCAGTAAGCCAACGGCAATTGCTCAACCATCTGACGTGCATTGGGAACATTATTCCGGCGCATAAGGTCATAGGTTTTTGAAGAGGTGTCAAAACCCGAAGAGACACCGCCTACAAAGTTGGGTATCAATAGATCCATGGTTTCGGCAATGCCATAGGAATAATCATTCAGAATATAATCCCTGTCCAGTCCGGATGTCTGATTATGCTGGTCATAAGTAAGTTCCGGCTTGCCACGCATGGATACTTTCCCATATTCATAGGTTAACCACAAACTGGCCAGGTTGGACCCTATGGCAAGAATTACGGCCATAATAAGTATGGCCATAGGTTTAAAGAAAGTATCAAGCCGGTGTTTCCTGATCAGGTCAATAAGGATTACGATCCCCAGAATAATCACCATTAGCAAAGTATAATATGTAATCTGAAAATGACTGGCATATATTTGTAAGGCAAGGAAGATACCTGTCAGGACACCACCCAGTAACCATCTTCCTTTGAAAGAAATTACAATACCTGCCAGTATGGGAGCCATAAAAGCAATAGCGTGCGCTTTGGAATTGTGTCCTGCAGCCTGGATAATGAAGAAATAGGATGAAAACCCGAAAGCGATTGCGCCCACCATACCCAGCCAGGGATTAACCTTATAACCCAATACAAGGAAAAGGTAAAACCCGATCATGATCAGAAAGGTATACCTTGCCGGATTGGGTAGATGCAGGACAAGTACTTCGTTCACATACCTGAACAGGTTCAGGTGATAAACCGTACTGATCAGGTAGGCTGGCATTCCCCCGAACATGCTGTCGGTCCACAAGGGTTCCTCCCCGGTCTTTTCTCTGAAGTCCATGATCTCCTTGGCCATTCCCCTAAACTGTGTAATATCATGCTGGAGAATAGCTTTTCCTTCGAGAAGTGGTGAAAAATAGGCAAAAGTGATGACCAGAAAAAGTACGGGTGCCAGGATGTGTGGCAGTATATTCTTAAATCCTGTTTTGTCCATTTTTATTCAGTTTAAAAAGATGTAATCAATGAAAACAATGAATCCCAGGGATAAAAATACACTTTAATTCTGCTTGCCGGAAATTTTATTTTGAGATTGGCTCGCGAAACAGCAGGGAAAATGACCGTTTTACAGGATCATGGGAGGATCGCTCATCAAACGCGGTTTACACCCGAAAGTAAAGTTCAGGCCGAACCAAACATTAAGAGCTTTGGTTTCGTCCGGATATAACGCCCCCAGGCCATAATCCGTCAGGACATAAAGTTGAAACGGTCCTCCCCGCAAGCTGAGGCCTGCACCTATATTTTTATAGGAATTATTGGCAAGGGTATAGGAAATACTGGTTGTAAGGAACCGGCCAAGCCCGGCATTTGCTGAAAATGTAAAAGACTGCAGGAGCTTTTTATTCGCAATCTCGGTACGTGATAATATTCCGAGCGAAAAATGTTCAGCAAACGAATAGGAGCCACCCACATATATCTTTGGATTCAGACTGGTGAAATAAGCCGTACTTTGTTCCACCGGAGTAAAGATCTGCTGAAGTGAATCCAACAACGAATTAACCACATCATCTATGGTATTCGTATCATTAACGTTAAATGCCGGTGAAGCATCGATACCGTTAAAAGTAAACTCTCCTTTTGATACAAGATTACTTACATCCCGCTGCCAGTAAATAAAACCCAGGTCCACAATACTTGCCGACAGTTTTATTTTATCCATAAAGGTATATTCCACGCCAAAGTCGCCGGCAAAACCCGGATTTTTAAAACTAAGCAAGTAGGGAACAAAAAACGAAGGTTGGTCAATTCCGTCCTGTATCCGGACATCCTGGATGTTTCCTGCACTATCTTTAACAAAAGTTACCGGTCCGGAGATATTTAAAGAGAGATCGGCACCAAGCTTATGTGAAAAATCGGTTTCATCAACATTAAGGCTTAAATCAGAATTCTTAAGTGATACATTGGCCATTCCTGCCAGCAGGTGGCCACGAAAACCCACCCTGAAACCCGGGAATACTTCCTGTGAAATTCCCAGTCCGTAACTCCGGTACCAGCTCAGATCAAAGGAAAGCGGATTCAGATTGGCCTGGTTACCAACAAAGCTTTCGTTCCCTTTAAACAGCAATGTTAAAAGGTCTCCCGGAATACCAATGGATGTTTCAACCTTTTCAAAAATGTTAAAATGTATCATACTTTTTCCGACACGGAAACCCAGTGAAAACAGATTGGTATTAACGTCTGCTGAGAAAAGATTATTGTTGTTCAACTTGGCCAGAAAATCATCAATATTGTAATCCGGATGCAAAATGGTAATCAGTGAATCAGCACTTGCTCCTGTACCCGGGAATATAATGTCACTGAATGTCAGACTGTTATTACGTACCGTAAAATCGGTGGAACCTATAACGGGGAAGTCGATGTATACACCACATGCCGGGGTAAGCGCAGGATTCATAAAGTTAGATTGTGGCAGGCGCATAAAATAAAGCGTTTGGCTTTGCTGGCCATTTACAGCTATAAGAAAACCGGAGAGAAGTAGAGACAGGAAAAAGTACCGCAAGTTATTTCTGACTTTCATGGGTTCCTAATTTCAATATTAATGGATCGTCATTATCTGTTTCAGCACCTAAAAATCAAGATTTACTTTTGTTCCAAAAGCAAGATTAAAATCAAAAGTATAATCAGTGTAAATTTTTACATCTACGGTTCCGTTATTGGTAGAGTTAAAAATTATGGTAAAAATCAGGTTATCCACAGTTTGCAGATTATCAAGTTCGGTTTGTCCTAATTCGACTATTTGAGAACCCTTGATTGGTTCTGTAACCCTTCCGGCATTATCCACAGGAGCCGCATCAATCGCCTTGTCAATAACAATCGAATCAACAATGACCCGGTTGATAGAATCGTACATGTAAATCTTAAAATCAACTCCTACCGGAAAACCATTGTTAACACTCACATACAGTTTAGCATAGTCCAGATCACCAAGACCAAATCCGGAACTGTCGGTGGGATCAGAATTAAAAGGATTTTCAACCGTATCTTTCAGCTCAAGGTCCTGAATGCGGAATTCAAGCGGAACCTCAACTTCCAGATCTCCGACGATAGAAGAACCCCTGGAAATGAAATTCGTAAAACCCTGAAAACCATCAGGATTTAGCTTCGCATTACCGCCATATACAACCCAGGCCGGATGTAAATCAATAAGCGGAACAATATCCGAAGTGTTTTTATCAAATACTATTGTCCCTTCGGTAGAAGAATCTGAAATATCCTGAGGATAACTGATATCGATTGCAGGTGCATTCAAGGGTTGTGAATTTCCGTCATTTGTCTTTCCAACCACATTAAGCTGAGCCCGGGCAGGAATACCAAACCCATTTCTGTATAGCACACTGACTTTAGGATTGGTAAGACTGATTGTCCCGTTAATATCAGCAAAAAATTCATCCAGTCCGACATTTACCGAATCCCGGGGGACCAAAAACTCATGCTGGCCAAAATACCCTTTTACATATTGAAAAGACATGTTTTTAAGCTGATAAGAAAAGGTTATGGAATCTGTCAGGTCGAAATTAACAAGGTTTCCGGAAGATAAAAGTTCGACCTTATATTCAAAAGGTAACATATTGTAAGGCTGAGAGGTTATAGTAGACAAGTCGATAGCCGCACTGTCCAGACTCAGGATCTGCTGGAGACTTTTCTTCTTTGTCACCTGAATATCATAGCGTAAAGTGTCATTGTTTTTCCTGCCGGTAGGAAGCGTGAGATGGAGGACCAGATTCTCTGAAAAAGGAGAGGTGATTGTATATTCAATTTCACCGGAATGAATTGCCAGAAAAGTTAATTGTACCGTATCAACATTCAGGTTAAAAATATCCGTATCAGCAAAGAAAACCTGATCAGGAATAACGGCATTCCCTGAAGCAACCATTATATCCGAGGAAGCCAGGCTTATGGAAAGACCGTCAGCAAGATTAATAAGGACTGTGTTTGGCGTGCTTCCGGGAGATCCGATGGTAACGATCTCCAATGTAAGATCATTCGGTACGGTCAGTCCGGCAAGATCCATGGTCTGGGTTTTGGATGTCCCGGCAGCTATCCCTCCGTAAACAAAGTCATTACCCACTGTCGTTCCGTCTGAAGTCCGCTTTAAACGCAGTGTCAGGGAACTTAAATCTACCGGCAGGTTGTTCCCCACAGTAAGACTGATGATTCCGGAAGAAAAAGTTACCTGGGTAAAGTTGGGAAAAGGAGTAAGACTGTACGAACCACCGGGCTGGTCCGGAATAGGAGGGAATATGGCATTGGTTCCGTCGCGGGTCTGAAGCAGACTGTATAATGCAGGATCGAAATTTTGTGCCATCTGGTCCAGCGTAATATCTCCGTTATAAAAAAAATCTTCCAGGCGATACGCCCCTAACGGAAAACGTACTGTTTCCAATGCCTGATCGGGGATATCCAAAACCTCTGCCGCACGGAAAGTAAAAATTGAATCTTCACGGAAAACAACCTTTATTGCGTTGTTATCCTCAAAAACAATGGTATCGTTGGGTTTCACCAGGTTTCCCATTTGCAACGATCCTTTCATTACAGGGAAAACCCATGATGGCTGAATCTGTGCCCGTGTTGAAAGTTTATTGAAATCATATTTGTCTTTTATACATCCCTGGGGTAAAAGGAATAACAGGATGAGGATTGCCGGGGAAAAAAGTAAGCGGTATCTCTTTCGTGCCATGATAGGATAAAATTAATACTCAAATTTTATTTTACGATATAATTATATAAAAAGTTGTCCTCTCCTCCCACAATCAGGTTGAAACGGGTTTCTGCCGGTTCAAATTTCCCAATGGTAAAGAGAGAACTTCCTTTTAAAGGAAACCCACCATACAGGGTTCCGTTATTATTGACGAGATATATCGTATGTATGGTTGCATCCACAATGCCGATTTTTTTATCCCGTACCGAGAAAACAAAAACTACGGGAGGATCCGTAATTTCCGAATCAAAATTTCTGGAAAAGATCTTTTTCTCAGTATTCTGAAACACATCCAGATTTTTATCATGAAGAAAAATATATTCGCCCTTGCGATCACCGTCCAGATCGGTAAAGTCAAACCAGGAATGATCCCCAATTCCTTCAAAGATTATACTGGTCACTTCCCCGTTAAAAGAAACCTGAAAAACCCTCCCATGGGTCCCGTTAATGATCATCCTGGGAGCTGCATTTGTAAAATCATCCAACAGGATATTCTGGTGACCCGTTTTTGGAATATGTTCACGAACTTTTACACGAGTATTTCCGCGCCGGTTAAGGACATAAACATTCATCGTATCTGAAAACACAATATAATCCTTTTTATGAATCCGGAAATGCTTTACCGGAGTGTAAATCCTGCTTTCATAGGTTTTCATGTTCCATCCCTGCACCAGCCCCCCCTCTTTATTGTAGAGATACATCTTCTTATCGTCACCACCGACAAATATCCTGTAATCCCGGTTTTTATCGTAATCAAAAACCGACGCTCCATTAGTTGCCGGGGACCTCAGTAACACCGGATAATGTTCGACATTGTTTCCGTTTCGATCAACAAGATATAAATAATGTCGGGTATTAAACAATATCTGTAACTTCCCGTTTTTGTAATAATCAATCTGATATGCCTGTCCAAGGATACGTTCCGGAATGCTGACCTTCCACAAAATCCTGCCGGCATTATTAATAAGATAGATCTGGTTTTTCAAATCCTGAACAAAAATTTCCTTCTCGCGTGTATAATGATTGATAAAGAGCTGGGGTTTATAATGAATGGTCGTATCCAGCAAACTTTCCCAGACAGTTGAAGCCGCTTTTTTTATCTCGTTTCTGAACAAGGCGTAAAAATTATTATAAACAAGATGATTCTGGGATATTGCCTGGTAACCCAGATAATTGATCTTTATCTGCTTCCCGGCATAATCATGAAATCCTTTCATAAAAGCGTTATTAAAATACCTGCTGACAAGTTTTTCTGCAGATGGCAGATGTATATAAAAGAAGAAATTGGACCTGGAGGATAATCCGTCCGTAAATGTCTTAAAATCAGGATCGTTTGCAAGGGTTCGATGCAAAAGATTGTCCTGAAGAAACCGGGAAAGAACGGCTTCTGAACCGCCGAAAATCAAATGGTTTTCAAAAAAAGTAAAATACGGGTAAGGACCTTTACCAAAAATATCTCCAAAAAGAGACTCTATCATTTGCGGAAAAGGAAAACGGTAAATGGTAAATTTTGTCTCCCGGTCTAATGATATGGTATGAATCAGACCGGAATAACGAATCCCTTTTTTTGAAGCATAACCTTTAAGCAGCTTTTCCATAGCTGCACGTGCCATACTTTGGCTTTTTACACCCAGAACTGCCAGCCTGTTTCTCCCCGGATCCTGGTTGGAAATATTCAGGAAAGCGATACCGGCCTGATTTGTCAGAACCGGAATCAATGCTTCTTCGGGATCTTTTCCGCATTGTACACGATAAGTTTCTAACAACCCCGTATAATATGATGATCGCTGTTTTCCCCTGTAAATCCGGAGTTTTTCCCTATACCGTTTCCAGTCTTTTACATACAATATCGCACCGGCAAAGGCAGTGGATGGAAAAATCTGATAGAAATCAATGTTCCCGGGATCAGTATCCATGAAAAGGTTCAAAAGCTGACGATCATTCGGGTCCGGATAGCTGAACCCATTCATTAACAGGGATTCTTCCTGAAGATTAATATCCATTTCACTCCATCCGGCTACCGGAAAGAGTGATGTCCATTGCGTGATTACGCTTCTTTTTAACCTCTGCCGCAACCATTCCGGTAAAACATCGGAACGAATGAAGAAATTACCGGTTGTATTATATCCAGCCGTCCCTTTTATTTTCATGAAACCTTCCTGATCAAGGATGGAAGAAGGGGCAGACATTTGTCTCAGACTGCTTTCCAGTACGATGCGGGAAGTACTCATAATCAGTAAACCCTGGCTCATCGTATAATAAAATGCCGTTGTTCTCATGGAGTCGGTAACACTGAATATCTTGTGACCCATGTAATTACGGACAGCATTCCCGGATGTCGAAAAACGATAACCGGAAAAGGCGTTTTTTACTGAGGATCCCTTTATAAACCCGGGAATTCGTACAACAGCAAGCACAGCCAGTTTATTCTTCCCAGACGCATGAATGCTGAAAACACAGGGGTTCTTTCTGAATATTTGCCTGAATATCTGTTCGTTGTTAAAAATAGTATCGAGACGCTGCAGAACTAATCCGGCCTTTTTTATTCCGTTTATTTTTTGCAGATCATTCCACAACCTGTTTTTCCCGGTTACCTGTTCAATAAATCCGGGAAAATCATTAATCTCTACCACGAAAAGTGCATCCTGTGGAACGACATGAAATGGCTCTGCAGGAGGAGACAACCACCGTCCCGACCACCGCAGTATAGCAAAAACACCCCCAATAACAATCAGGCCGGAAATAATAATAAATATCCAGTTTCTTTTCCTCATTTGCATCATCCTTCCATATTTGCACCCAAAATTAGAAAATATCTCACCACTTGCAGAAAACATAAAGATTTTCTGCTTCTGTTTCTAAATAGAGTTATGAAAAGATTTTTCTACAATTCGTATTACAGATGGAATAATTTTTGTAACAACCTATAATTCTATGATGTATTTTTAGCTACCGAAATCTGACTTGTACAATGACAAATTATCGCCACCTTTTATGGGTCACTATCTTATTTTTTCTTTCATTGATTACAAATGCTCAACGATTAACCGTCAAAGATTTATCAAACGGAAACCCTGTTGAAAAAGTTGCATTATATACCCCGTCTATGAAAAAGTTTGCCGTAACAGACCATGACGGGCAGGTCTCAATTGAAAGCTTTAACAGCAAGGATACTATCGTTTTTCAACATCCATCCTATCTTGAAATCAGGAAAACCAAAGCGGAAATCCTGGCCTCAGGGCCTGTCATTTACCTGGAAAAGAAATTTATCCTTTTGGAGGAATCTGTCGTCTCTGCAACACGATGGGAACAAAATAAGAAGGAAATTCCCAATCGTATTGAAAAAATTCCTGCTTCCCGGTCAGCTTTTTTTAATCCGCAAACCGCTGCCGACATGCTTGGTACATCTGATCAGATCTTCATTCAAAAGAGTCAGATGGGCGGAGGAAGCCCGATGATACGGGGTTTTGCGGCAAATGCCATTCTTATTGTGGTAGACGGAATACGTATGAACAATGCTATTTTTCGTAGTGGAAATTTACAGAACGTCATTCTGCTGGATCCAAATTCCATTGAAAATGCAGAAGTAATCTTCGGACCGGGAACTGTAATTTACGGTAGTGACGCACTTGGGGGCGTGATGGATTTTCATACCCTGCATCCTTCCCTGAGCACCTCTGATAAACCTCTGATTAAAAGTCATGATATGTTGCGATATGCTTCGGCAAACAATGAGTTTTCCGGACATATTGACTTTACCATCGGGAAGAAAAAAACCAGTTGGCTTACCAGTTTCTCATGGTCGGATTTTGGAAACCTGAAAATGGGTTCGAGAAAACATCCTGAATATCAGCGAACAGAATATGTCCGTACAATCAATTACAGAGACACTATCGTTCCCAACGATGATCCGGATATTGAAATTTCCACGGGTTATCAGCAGGTAAATTTTCTCCAAAAGATACGTTTCCGCCCGACAAAAGATTTGGACTTTTCTGCAGCGCTCCACTACTCCAATTCGGGAAATATCCCACGATATGACCGGCTTATTCAATACAAGGGAACACAATTGAAATATGCGCAATGGTATTACGGCCCGCAACAATGGATCATGCCTGTTTTATCAGCAGAAGATAACCGGAAAAGACTTTTGTACGACCATATGAAAATCAGCATGGCCTATCAGTATTATACCGAAAGCCGTCACGACCGGAAATTCGGGAAGAACAACCTCCGTCACCGGACAGAACAGGTTAATATCGGAACCCTGACGGCCGATTTTGAAAAAACCATCATCCCTGAAAAAGAATCTCTCTTCTATGGTTTTGAGACCACCTATAATAATATTAATTCTTCAGCGGAAACCGAAGATATTACCAACGGGATAACCACTCCTGCAGCAACGCGATATCCGGATGGCTACAATCACTATTATGCTGTAGCCGCTTATACCATATTTAAACAAAACCTTAACGATCGTTTTACGTTAAACCTCGGCGGTCGTTATAACCTTACAGGTCTTCATTCCATGATCGGGGACACGTCATTTTACCATTTCCCGTTCACCCGCATTGATATAGATAACGGGGCACTCAACGGTTCTGTCGGCTTGGTTTATCATCCCGGGTCATCCTGGCAGATCAATCTTAATTTATCCAGTGGGTTCCGGGCACCAAATCTTGACGATGCGGGGAAAGTCTTTGATTCCGAGCCGGGAAAAGTCATTGTCCCCAATAAAGATTTAAAGCCGGAATATCTTTATAATCTGGATCTCGGACTGATCCGTAAGGATGATAAACGGTTGTCTTTTGAATTTTCTGCATTTTTCAGTTACCTGGATAATGCCATGGTGCGGAGGCCTTACCAGTTTAACGGCCGTGACTCCATCGTTTACGATGGAATGCTGAGTGCCGTGGAAGCTCTCACCAACACAGGGTTTGCTTATGTTTACGGCTCAAACTTTTCAGCAACGCTTAAGCTGTCCGGAAACTTCAGTATAAATTCTTCACTTACAGGAACCTTCGGGAAAGACAATGAAGGATTTCCGTTACGACATGCAGCACCCCTGTTTGGCGCATCTCATCTTGTCTATGAAAATAAATGGATAAGGGCTGATCTTAATCTGCGGTACAACGGTACGGTGCCAAACAGCAGGCTTGCTCCCAGCGAGCAATCCAAACCTTATATGTATGCCACCGATGCAAACGGGAACCCCTGTTCTCCCGGCTGGACTACGCTCAACCTGATAACAAGATTTATCCTTCCCTGGAACCTGCGGGTACAGGTTGGAATAGAAAATATCTCTGACATTCGCTACAGGCCATATTCATCAGGCATTGTTGCCCCGGGCAGAAATTTCATTTTTTCGCTTCGATACACCCTGGGCTGATAATCCGTACCGAAATCGTCCATAAAAAGAACATACTTTGAATCTCTAAAACCGGAGGTTTTATTATATTCGTTCTTAAAAAGGGTCATGCGTCGTAATTTACTGACTCATATTGCCATCCCGGGTTATTTTTTCATATTGTCTTTGGTAAGCTATGGGCAAAATGCCAACTGCCTTTTACTTCAAAAGCCCTCATCTTCTGATATTTATAACTATTCGGGAGATGAACAATCCGGCCCGGTTCATTTGCGTACCCATCGTCCTATTCGTGTTATGGTTACCGATACGTTGGGAAATCCTGTCTCAGGCATCGCCGTTTCAATGGATATTATCTCCATACCTAAGGGGGCACGAGGACAAGCAATCGAGCCTGTGGTTCCCGTTACCGATACCCATGGCATTGCCACAACCTATTTTACCATCGGAAGTAAACCTGGCGAATATCTTCTCTCGGCCAAAACAAAACAAAGTTGTGATCAAAAATTGCTTACCTATCATATTATAGGCAGGGCTTCAAACTGGGTATTCATGCTGGTTATAGGATTGCTTGGCGGACTAAGTTTGTTTTTGCTGGGTATGAAAATGATGAGCGACGGCATGCAACAAGTGGCCGGCGATCGAATGCGTAGCATCCTGGGCGCTCTGACCAAAAACCGGGTTGTTGCCGTTGGTGTTGGAGCATTTGTTACCATGATCATACAGAGCAGTAGTGCAACTACGGTTATGTTGGTCGGATTTGTAGAGTCCGGACTGATGCGGTTTATGCAAACCCTGGGTATCATCCTGGGCGCAGATATCGGAACTACGGTAACTGCACAGATTATCGCTTTCAAAATTACCGATTATTCGCTTTTGATGATTGCCGCAGGATTTCTGATGACTCTTTGGCCCAGGAAACAAAAGCTGAACCAATGGGGAATAACGCTGCTGGGATTCGGTATTCTTTTTTTCGGAATGGATATTATGTCCGGAGCCATGCACCCGTTGCGCTCCTATGACCCGTTCCTGAACTATCTGCTGAAACTTGAAAACCCCCTGATTGGAATTCTGATCGGGTTGATTTTTACCGCATTAATTCAAAGTAGCAGTGCCTTTGTGGGTATCATCATTGTCCTTTCCATGCAGGGACTCCTCACACTCGAAGCTGCAATTCCATTACTGTTTGGTGCCAATATCGGAACAGCCATTACCGCTATTCTGGCCAGCCTGAATGCCGGACAGGAAGCTAAAAAAGTAGCAGCGGCACATACACTGTTCAAGGTTTTTGGCGTACTCCTCTTTGTGGCATGGATTCCCTTTTTCGCCCACTTTATTGAAATGATTTCACCAAAAGGAGATCCCGGTGCTGACCGGATAACCCATCTGGCAGAAGTTGTCCCCAGACAAATCGCCAATGCCCATACCGTATTCAATGTTCTGCTTACCCTGATTGCCTTGCCTTTTACCAGGTTTTTCGGCAGATTAATAGAAAGGTTCTGGCCTAAACCGAAAGTTACACTACCTGCTCCTCTCAGGGTAAAATACCTCGACAACAAACTCACGTCCTCCCCTGCCATTGCCCTTTCCCTGTCCAAGCAGGAGGTAATCCATATGGGTCATGAGGTACAGGATATGATCAATGATATTATTCTTCCTTTTTTTACCAAAGAAAATAACGTAATTAAAAATATTGAAAGCAAAGAAAAACTCGTGAACTTTTTACGCGACCGGATCAATGAATACCTGAGGGATATTTCCCGCAACAACCTCCCGAAAGACCGGGTAAATGAAGTATTTCAAATCATGTACACGGTAAAGGAACTCGAACAGATTGCTGATCTTGTATCTAAAATTCTGTTACAACGTGCCAGGTTATGGATACAACAAAAGAAAGTTTTTACTGAAGCCGGAAAGAAAGAACTGGTAGAATATCAGGTAAAAGCGCAGAAACAATTATCGCGTGCCCTTGAAGTTTTCAGAGATGTTAACCTCGAAAAAGCCAAAGCCATGAAATCCAAATACAAAGAATACAGACATCTGGCTTTAGAAATGGAACGACATCATTTCGAACGGTTAAAAGAAGATATCCGTCAATCTGTCGAAAGCAGTGAAATTCATCTTGAACTTCTGACGGTTTTCAGGATGATTGCAGGACACGCTACCAACATTGCCCGCAGTCTTCTTGAATGGGGAGTCCCCGGTATTCCTCCCTCCGGTTAACCATACTGAAACGAGCCCACCCGAACAAACATGGCTTTGGGATTGATACACATTACCGGAATTTTCAGACTGTTGGCAATAATATACTGCTCAAACGCACCCGCAACCACGTTAAACTGCCTCGATGTTAAAATAATAATCAGGTCAGCATTGATTTTCCTGGCAAACTCAATGGTTTCTTTTCCAATATGTTTCCCTTTTTCAACATCGTGAATTTCATAGGCAATGTTATTCTGAAGAAGATATTTTATAGCAAAATTTAAATTGGTGTTGATCTTTTTCAAAAGAAATTTATCCGTTACCGCCGCTTTGAGTATATGAACTTTTGACTCAAAATACTTTCCCATAAAGATGGCCATTTTAAGTTTTTCACGATTTTCAAGCCTGAAATCAACCGGAAAAACAATGTTTTGATATTTTTCCATGTCCTTTGGGGGATCCTGCACTACCAGAAAAGGAACTTTAGACCCGAGAATAACACGCATGGCCCAACTGCCAAAAAGTTTCTGACTACCCTTGATCCCGTGTGTCCCCATGATAACCATATTGGCTTTGTTGTCCGAAGCATATTGTGAAATTTCGGTAAAGATCCTCCCGCGGATGACAACACAGACAGTATTTATTCCTGTTTCTTTCATATTCTTTTCAGCAACAGCCTGAAGCCTGGATGTGGCTTCTGCATCTTTTTCAGGGGGCTCTTTTTTCCCAATAATGTGTAAAAGCCTGATCTCTGTATCAACCATTTTCGAGATCTTGACCGCATGTTGAAGCGCCATCTCTGAAAGTGGTGTAAAATCCCATGTAACGACTAAAAATCTTTTTTGCTTGTCCATTTTTATTCGGTTTGTATCAATGTTCAAATTTAATAAAAGCTAAGATATCTTTTACAGATATATATACAAGACTTTTGTTTTAACCGGATAAAAGATGAAAAATTGTATTTTTGCACCCTGTATCAGAGAATTTTCATCCCGGTAAACCGGATAACAGAGAAAAAAACCGTGAAAGCAAAAAGAATAAAAATTAAAGAGATCATGGAAACCCCCGCCTTTAACAGCGAAATACATGTAAAAGGATGGGTCCGTACACGCCGGGGGAGTAAAAGAGTGGCGTTCATCCATCTCAACGACGGTTCTACGATTCATAACCTGCAAATTGTAGCAGATATCGAACAGTTTGGAGAAGAGATGATGAAGAAAATCTCTACCGGCGCATGTATTGCTGTTACCGGGAAATTAGTTGAATCCATGGGAAAAGGCCAGCGCATGGAAATTCTGGCTGAGCAGATCCTGATTTACGGTGAAGCGGACCCTGAAAAATATCCCCTGCAGAAAAAAGGTCATTCGATGGAGTTCCTTCGCGAAATTGCACACCTGCGTCCCAGGACAAACACTTTCGGAGCCATTTTCCGCATCCGGCATGCACTGGCTTTTGCCATCCATAAATATTTTAACCACCATGGCTTTATCTATCTCCATACACCCATAATTACAGGGTCTGATGCCGAAGGTGCCGGAGAAATGTTCCGCGTTTCAATCCTGGATCCCAAAGATCCGCCTCTCAATGATACCGGCGAAGTTGACTTCCACGAAGATTTCTTCGGAAAAGAAACCAAATTGACAGTTTCCGGTCAGCTTGAAGGGGAACTTGGAGCGCTGGCACTTTCAGAAATCTATACTTTTGGCCCTACCTTCAGAGCCGAAAACTCAAACACGCCCCGCCACCTGGCAGAATTCTGGATGATTGAACCGGAAATGGCATTCTATGATATCGATGACAATATGGACCTTGCTGAGGATTTTTTAAAATACCTGATCAGTTACGCCATCGAACACCATGCCGATGATCTCGCATTCCTGGAAAAAATGTATGATCCCGAACTTATGGAACGGCTACGTTTTATCCTCGACAATCCTTTTGTCCGGACCACCTATACCAAAGCCATCACAGTGCTTGAACAATCCGGGATAAAGTTTGAATTTCCGGTAAAATGGGGAAGTGACCTGCAAGCCGAACATGAAAGGTACCTTGTGGAGAAACACTATAAAAAACCCGTTATTCTCACCGATTACCCCATGGACATCAAAGCCTTTTATATGAAACAAAATAATGACGGGAAAACGGTCCGCGCCATGGATGTTCTTTTCCCCAGAATTGGTGAAATTATCGGAGGTTCACAACGCGAAGAAGATTATGATAAACTTTACAACCGTATCAAAATACTGAATATTCCGGAAAAAGATCTCTGGTGGTATCTCGAAACACGCCAGTTTGGCACTGCACCACACAGCGGTTTCGGACTGGGTTTTGAACGACTCGTACAGTTTGTTACCGGAATGGCCAATATCCGTGATGTTATCCCTTTTCCGCGAACACCTAAAAATGCCGAGTTTTAGTCTTTATAACAAGCCCGATATTATTGGTTGAAACGGAAAATATTTTTAAATTGCTTATATCTTGTTTATTAATTGAAAAAGAAATAATGAGCCGGCAGGTATGTTAAAACAAAGATTGCAACAAAAACTGCTCCAGAAGCTTTCACCACAGCAAATCCAGATGATTAAGCTGCTGGAGATTCCTACGGTTCAACTCGAACAGCGAATCAAAAAGGAACTGGAAGAAAATCCTGTTCTGGAAGAAGGTTATGAGGAGGAGACAGACCAGGCAAACCAGGACGATCAGGATTTTGATGAAGAAAATTCAGGAGACGAAGAACAAAATATGGATGACAACGAATTCTCCCTGGACGACTATATCGAAGATGACGATATTCCCGATTACCGCCTTTCATTAAAAAATTACTCTCCCGATGATAAAAAAACGGAAATTCCCTTTTCAGTAGGCCAGTCCTTCCACGACCATCTTGAAAGCCAGATCGGGTTGCAAACCCTCGATGAAAGACAGAAAATGCTGGCACAATACATTATAGGCAACATTGACGAAGACGGGTACCTGCGTCGTGAACTTGAAAATATCGTTGATGATCTTGCTTTCTCACTAAATATAACCGCATCGGAAGAAGAGCTGCTGGAAATTCTTCGTATTGTCCAACAACTGGATCCTCCGGGAGTGGGAGCCCGCGACCTGCAGGAATGCCTGTTACTGCAAATCGGGCGTAAAGATCCGAATAATCCTTCCATTGCACTGGCTGGAAAGATTCTGAAATACTATTTTCAGTCTTTTACAAAAAAACATTATGATAAAATCATCGAAAGACTTGGAATTTCCGAGAATGAACTAAAATCTGCCCTGGATGAAATACTTAAACTTAATCCGAAACCGGGAAGTGCTTTCAGTGATCCTTTGAATAAAACCATACAGCATATTGTGCCCGATTTTATTCTTGAAAATGAAGACGGAGAACTACAACTTACACTCAATTCGCGTAATGTGCCTGATCTGAGACTCAACCGACAGTACACTGAGATATTGCAGGCCTACTCCTCCAACAATCGTAAACCCACACGTGAAGATAAAAACGCCATTTCATTTGTCAAGCAAAAGCTTGACTCGGCAAAATGGTTTATCGATGCCATTAAACAGCGGCAAAACACATTACTGCTTACCATGCAGGCTATCATATCATTTCAGGAAAACTTCTTTATTACGGGTGATGAGACAAAATTAAAACCTATGATCCTTAAGGATATTGCCGAAAGAACAGGCCTGGATATTTCTACCATTTCCCGTGTGGCCAACAGTAAATACATCCAGACACCTTACGGTATATATCAATTAAAATATTTCTTCTCCGAGGGTCTGCAGACAGAATCAGGCGAAGAAGTCTCAACCCGTGAGATCAAAACAATTCTGCAGGAAATGATCAGCTATGAAGACAAACACAAGCCCCTGACTGACGAAAAGCTTACAACCATACTTCAGAAAAAAGGATACCAGATTGCACGTCGTACCGTGGCCAAATACCGTGAGCAACTCAATATTCCCGTTGCCCGCCTCAGAAAGGAACTTTAGAAATGATCAGCGGAATGAATATGGCGAAAGAAAATTCTTTGCAACATAAAGCAGCCTGGGTGTTTTCTGTCATCCTGCATCCGCTTTGGTTCCCTTCCGTTCTACTTGTTCTTCTTTTCTCCCTGCCCTCCTATGTTCATTTATTGCCGGGCGAGATAAAACGTTTTGACCTGCTCATTGTTTCCATCAATACATTATTTATCCCCGTAGCCTATATAATCATTTTTTACCGGTTGAAAATCATCCGTTCCTTTCAGCTGGAAACACGTGAAGAAAGAAATCTGCCGCTTATCCTGTATGTGGTATTTAGCTATGTAAGTTTTGTGGTCTTAAAAAAAGTTCACCAACCCTCCCTGGTCTGGCAGATTCTGCTGGTCTCTTCCACGATTACATTTTTTTGTTTGTTGGTAAACTTCCGCTGGAAAATCTCACTGCATATGGCAGGCATAGGAGGATTCTCAGGAATGCTTCTGATATTTACCCTCCGCGCCGGTCCGGTTTTTTCCTGGTGGTGGATTGTTTCTCTCCTTCTTTCCGGTATTCTCGGAACTTCAAGGCTTATGATGAAACAACATACTCCGTCTGAGGTTTATACCGGCTTTTTCACCGGTTTCTTTCTTGCCGCTCTTCTGCTCTGGTATATGGCTTGAACTGCCGCCTCTGCCGCTTTAAAAACAAGTGAAGGCTGAACATTCATGTCGATCGATTCCAGTACATCTATCTTGTTAAAAGCTTGTACCAGATCTATTTCGTCCTGGTGCATAAAAATAAACCTGTTCCGGGGTGACAAATATGCCGCCAGATACTCCTGTTCAGGCTGTCCTGGCGTTGGGATCAGTATGGCCGGCTTCTGTAATGCTACCATGTCCATGATCGTAGTATAGCCTGCACGGGCAATGACATACCGGGCGTCTGTAAGATATGTGTAAAAGAGTGACGAGTCCAGATGTGTAACTAACCGGATATTATCATAGATCCGCTTTGCCTCTTTCTTCCATAGGATGCCCCTGAACATTAATACCCGGTAATCGGTTCTCCTGAGTTTGCGTATCAGTATCCGTTCAAGTACAGTCCGGTGGGGTTCCGGGCCTGAAAGAATCACAACAACATCGTACTTAACCGTAACCGGTTCCTTCCCGGAAAAAACGGGATGCATAAACCGCGATATAGGCCCGATATAACGGACCTTCCGTATCTTTTTACGCAATGGATGGGACAGCAATCCCGCCAGATTATCGCCACCCGGAAAATCAGGCACCCAGACTTCACTGAAATGTTTTAACCGTTTCCTGTTCCAACGGAAAAGAATCGGCTCAAAAATCCGGAAAGGTCCGGGTGCACGGATAAACAACTGGTGTGTAATAAAAATAGAATACACTTTGCGATGATACAATCCATAACGGTTGTCCGATACAATAATATCCACCTTCTTTTCCCTTATTATTTCTTTTAGTAACCGGTGTTCCCGCCTGACAGAACGAAAAAAACCGGGAAGAGAGAAAAACATCTTCAGCCAAATGGGGAAAATTCCGGAATAGCGGACAGAATAAAAGGGAAGACGTTTCAATTCAAGATCCGGAAACGTTGACTGTAACAAAAAATAGGCATCACCATCAGCCGCCAGGATTACCCGGTGTCCGGCATCCAGGAATGTCTGTATCAGGTAAATGCCTCTGCTTGCATGGCCCAGCCCCCAGTTAAGTGGAGCGTACAGTAAAGTCAGCTTTCCCTTGTCCGTCTGAACATCCACGTTGAATTCCCTACCTTTTATCCGGGTAGCAATTTAATAAATTTTTACCGTGCTCAGGGCTTTTTCTGCTTAACAGTCAGAAAATATCTTCAGGATAACAATATGATTATATATGTATTTTAATATATATTAAAATGAAGCTTTGGCAATAGCACAAATATTATCGGCACGTCCCATGGTATAAAAATGAACCACCGGTACCCCGTGACGGATAAGATCCTGCGTTTGTTCGGTAGTCCATTCTATACCCAGCTGATAACAATCTTCCGGTTTTTTACATTTAAGCATTTCCTTAACTAAAATTTCAGGAAGATCTATGCTGAAAGTTTTCGGTAGCAGTGAAAGTTGTTTTTGTGATGTAACCGGTTTGAGTCCGGGAATAATAGGGACGGTGATCCCCGCTTCCCGGCATTTTTTTTCAAACGCATAAAATTTTTCATTGTCAAAAAACATCTGCGTTACGATGAATTCCGCTCCAGCATCAATTTTCCTTTTCAGAAAATGAAGGTCTGATTCAAAATTTGGTGATTCCGGATGTTTTTCAGGATAACCGGCCACTCCAACTGAAAAATTTGTCGGCATGGGTTCCGCCAGGTCCGGATCGAGATAGATGCCATGATTCATATCTACTACCTGCCTGACCAGGTCTTCAGCATGTGCATGACCTCCTTCTTCAGGTATAAATACGCTTCCGTTACTGTTAGGATCACCACGTATAACCAGGATATTGTCAATATCCAGAAAACTCAAATCTATCAATGCGTTTTCTGTCTCTTCGCGGGTAAACCCCCCGCAAATCAGGTGAGGAACAACCGTTACCTTATACCTGAATTTGATGGCTGCCGAGATAGCCACGGTGCCCGGCCGTTTCCAGATTGTTCTTTTTTCCACCAGGTTTTTATTCAGTTTCTTATATACCACCTCCTCCTGGTGGTAAGTAACATTGATATATACCGGATCATACTCCATCAACGGATCTATAATACGGTAAATTGACTGTACATCCTGCCCCTTCGGCGGCGGAAGTAATTCAAATGAAAAAAGGGTCTTTTTCGTTTGTTTTAATGTGTCTGCTAGTCTTGTTCCCATAAAATCAGTTTATCTTTCTTTTTTATCCGGTATGAAGTAAATGAGAAAGCCATCGTCTTATTGTTGCAGGATTCACTCTTTTCCGTTCTGCATAATCGAGAAACTGGTCAGGCAGAATATGGCGAATATCCGGATAATCTGACCGGGGATATGAAAATATCAGACCGCTGACCGACGAAACCGGATCCATGGCAAAGCTTTCCGTTAGTGTAATTCCGGTATGTTTTTCTACCTGAAGAAGATCAAAAAGATTTCTTTTTTCCGAGTGGTCCGGGCAGGACGGGTATCCGTACGCAGGACGGATACCCTGATATCTGGCTTGGAAAATATCTTCCATGGAAAGTTGCTCATCCGGGGAAAATCCCCACCATTCCTTTCTGACTTTTTCATGTATCCATTCGACAAAAGCTTCCGCCAGCCGGTCGGCGAGGGCTTTGACCATCAGTGAGGCATAATCATCATGCTCGGCCTTGTACCTGTCGAGATAAGTCTTTAATCCGTTACCTGCTGTGGCGGCAAAAAGGGTAATATAATCAGGAACCCCGGATGATACCGGAGCAATATAATCACTCAGGGAAAGCTGATAACCACCGGATGTTTTACGTGTCTGTTGCCGCAAATGGAACAATGTTCCTAACTGCCGGTTTCGTGCTTCATCACTGAAAAGGAGAATATCATCCCCGTTGCTGTTGGCAGGAAAAATCCCCAGCACAGCCCGGGGTTGTAACAAACGCTCTTTAGCCAGCAAATCAAGGTACTTTTGAGCATCCTCATAAATTTTCCGGGCTTCATCACCCTTTTCCGGATGATCAAGGATTTCAGGAAATCTTCCTTTCAGTTCCCATACATGAAAAAAGTAGGTCCAGTCAATATAGGACGTTATCTCCGACAGTAAAATATCGGAGATGACTCTGACGCCCGTTTCATTGGGAACAGGTGGTGTGTACTTCTTCCAGTCAACAGGCAGTTTGTTTCGACGGGCGGTATCAATGGAAACAAAATCATGACGCAGGTTGTTGTGCATCTGTCTCAGCTCTTTATATCGTTGATTTGACTCTTCGAGCAGCTTTGTTTTTGTATCGGAAAGTAAACTGCCTACAGCACTTACACTTTTCGAGGCGTCCTTAATATGTAAAACCCCTCCGTCATATTCGGGTTGGATTTTCACCGCCGTATGTAACACCGAAGTAGTTGCTCCGCCGACAAGCAGGGGAACATGAAAATGTTCCCGTTGCATGGACCTGGCAATATGCACCATTTCATCCAGCGAGGGAGTAATCAACCCGCTCAGGCCAATAATATCCGCATGTTCAGCCCTGGCGGTTTCCAGGATTTTTTCAGCAGGAACCATTACTCCCAGGTCAATGATTTCATAATTATTGCATTGAAGGACAATTCCCACAATATTTTTTCCGATATCATGTACATCTCCCTTAACCGTTGCCAGAAGGACTTTCCCGGCTGTAGACCGGCTCTCCCCCGCTTTCTGTTCCTTTTCAAGAACAGGTTCGAGAACGGCAACTGCCTTTTTCATCACCCTGGCACTTTTAATTACCTGGGGCAGGAACATTTTACCCGAACCAAAGAGGTCTCCTACACGGTTCATTCCTTCCATCAGGGGTCCTTCAATAATTTTCAGCGCCGTATCATAAATTACCAGCGCCTCTTTCATATCCTCCCCGATATAATCGGGAATCCCTTTGACCAGCGAATACTGAATTCTATCTGCCAGGTCATCTTTCCTCCAGTCAGCCACCTTTCCTTCCTGACGGCCTTCTGATTTATGTGTTTGTGCCCAGGCCAGTAGTTTTTCGGTTGCGCCGGGATCACGGTTAAAGATCAAATCCTCGGCCAGGGTTTTCAGTTCGTCCGGAATATCATCATAAAGCGGAAGGTTCCCGGCATTAACAATTCCCATATCCAGCCCTGCACGAATGGCATGATAGAGAAAGACGGCATGTATGGCTTCGCGAATGGTATCGTTCCCCCTGAAGGCAAAACTCAGGTTACTGATACCCCCGCTGACACTCACGTGGGGCAGATGCGCCTTGATCCATTTTACCGCCCGTAAAAAATCCACTGCATAATTATTATGCTCCTCTATTCCGGTTCCAATGGTCAGGATATTCGGATCGAAAATAATGTCCTGCGGCGGAAAATGAACTTTTTCCGTAAGTAATTTATAAGCCCTTTCTGCTATTTCCGTCTTTCGTTCAAAAGAGGTAGCCTGTCCCCGTTCGTCAAAAGCCATAACCACTACGGCAGCACCATATTTCCGGATTACAGATGCCTGATGAAGAAAAACCTCCTCTCCTTCCTTCAGGCTGATGGAGTTGACAATTCCTTTCCCCTGCAGGCATTTCAAACCGGCTTCCAGGACACTCCATTTGGATGAGTCAATCATCACTGGAACACGTGATATTTCCGGTTCGGAAGCCAGAAGCCGTAAAAAGGTCACCATAGCTTTTTCAGCATCCAGCATAGCATCATCCATGCTCACATCAATGACCTGTGCCCCATTGTCTACCTGTTGTCGTGCCACGGTGAGGGCTTCTTCAAATTTTTCTTCACGAATCAGGCGTGCAAACCGCCGTGAACCGGCTACATTGGTTCGCTCTCCAATGTTTATAAAATTTGTCCCCGTATAAAGGTCCAGGGCTTCCAACCCGCTCAGTGAAAGATGCTTCTCTTTTATTACGGGTATTCGCGGTGTATATTTTTGCGCCCGTTCAACGAACTCCCGGATATGCTCCGGTGTGGTACCACAACATCCTCCGATAATATTAACCTTTTTTCCCTTCATGAGTGTTTCCAGCACATCGCCCATTTCTTCAGGGGTTTCATCATATTCGCCAAACTGATTCGGGAATCCCGCGTTGGGATAGATACTTACGGGGAGACTTATTTTATCGGCCAGGTTTTCCACATAAGGCTGTAAATCCCGGGCACCCAGCGAGCAGTTCAGGCCTATGCTGAGAAGGTCAAAATGCCCGATGGAAACGACAAATGCCTCAAGTGTCTGTCCCGACAGGGTACGTCCGCTGGCATCCACCAGAGTACCCGATACCATAACAGGAAGATGTCTGCCTTTTTCTTCAAAGACCTGTTGCATTCCGTAAAGCGCTGCTTTGGCATTAAGGGTATCAAAAATGGTTTCAAGTAACAGTACATCAACACTACCGTCAAGAAGTCCCCGTACCTGCTCGGCATAGGCATCGCGAAGGTCATCAAAACTTACCGCACGAAATCCCGGATCTTCAACCCGGGGCGAGATGGAGGCGGTTTTATTGGTCGGCCCCATGGATCCGGCCACAAAACGGGGTTTGTCAGGATTATTAGCGGTAAAACGTTCGACAACTTCCCGGGCAAGGGCGGCTGACACCCGGTTTAATTCTTCTGCCAGCGACTCCAGGCCATAATCCGCCATTGAAATCCGGTTGGCATTGAATGTATTGGTTTCAATGATATCAGCACCCGCTTCGAGATATTCTTCATGGATCTTTTTAATAATCGCCGGTTGGGTAATGGAAAGTAAATCATTATTTCCCTGCAACGGTTGCGGATGATCACGAAAACGATCACCGCGGTAATCAACCTCGGTAAGCTTATACTGCTGGATCATGGTTCCCATAGCCCCGTCCAGGACCAGTATCCGTTTTTTCAGCTCTTTCCTGATATCGTATTTCATAAACCCGTGTTTATGTTGGTTTATCTCCCAAATTTATAACGGAAACCGATTTTTGGTTCAGTTGTTCCGATTTTTCCATCAACTCCCGCAGATTTATTTTTCCGATGATGTAGCTGTATTCGCGTCCGGAACAGGTTTCGCTGATATCTGTAAATTCAAGCAGCGCACGGTCTTCCGGGTTAAGGTAGCGAAAATACACATTTAAGTTTACATCAGTAGTATAGGTAAAATTCCGGGTCTGCCTTCTTTTCTTATACTCATAGGCATAATCATAAGCGTTGGCTGAGATATCCGAAAGCACAGCCGATCCTGTGGGATGCCCCCCGGCTCCTTTGCCAAAGAAAAACTGTTTTTCCGCAAAGGCTGCTTCCACAATTACCCCGTTGTATTCATTGTCAACCTGATAAAGTTGTTTTTCACCGGTTATAAACCGCGGAAGCACAAAAGCTGTCAGGCTATTTTTACCAACCCGCCCGGCATAAGGAACCAGTTTGATTTTCATTTTCTTTTCGGCAGCATACCTGATATCATGATTTGAGATTCCGGTAATCCCGAGATGAAAAATATCTTCGGGACGAATATTTAAACCAAAAGCATGCTCGATAATGATGCTGAGTTTATAGGTTGCATCCATACCCGAAACATCCAGCCAGGGATCCGATTCTGCAAAGCCCTGCTCCTGTGCCTCCTGCAGTGCGTCAGTATACGCCAGACCGTCTTTATACATCCGGGTAAGAATGTAATTGGTCGAACCGTTAAAAATCCCCCGGACCGAACCGAGCCATTCATGATCATAATATTCTTCAAGATTTCGGATAATCGGGACAGCTCCGCACACAGCTCCTTCGTAAAGCAGGGAGGTGTGGCTGTCCTGCTGCAAACGGATCAGCTCCGGCAAATGTTCGGCAACCATCTTTTTGTTTGCCGTCACTACATTTTTCCCTGAAGACAGCGCCTCCCCAACAATCCGGAAAGCTTCATCTGCGTCGTCGATCAGTTCAACCACAAGGTTGACTTCCGGATCTTCAAGGATATCACGCTTATCAAAAGTAAAATAACGCAGAGGCAGCCGGCGTTTCTTGTGCTTGTCTTTCACACAAATTCTGCGGATTTCAGCCCGCACACCCGTACTTTTTTCAAGCACATCGTGGAGACCCTGGCCTACGACGCCATAACCAAACATGCCGATTTTTATCGTTTTCCTCATGCCGGCTGTTTTATCAGAAAATCCCGAATGACAGGGGTAAGTTTTTCCGTATCGGTTAAAAATCCGTCATGCCCGTACAGGGAATCGATTTCCCTGTAATGTCCGTTTTCCGTGTGTCGGGACAAATATTTTTGTTCATAGACCGGATAAAGTAAATCGGAAATAATTCCTATGGCCAGCACACGGGCTTTTATTTTCCGCAATGCAGCCTTACGCCCCCCTCTTCCCCTGCCCACATTGTGGGTATCCGTAAGACGTGTAAGCAGATGGTAAGCATAAGCATTAAACCGCCCCGCAAGCTTGTCTCCCTGGTAATTCTGGTATGAGGAAGCCCTGAAATGATCAACATCCTCATCCGTGGCGTTTCGTTGTGTTTTGTTATAAATCCTGTCATTCCGGTAACTGAGCAACGCCATCGAACGGGCCGTCCGCAGGCCTTTTTTTCCTCCGTCAGGGATATCGAGAAAAAAGGTGGGATCCGCTTCGATAGCCAGCCGCTGCGACTGGTTGAAAGCTACCGCCCAGGGTGAGGTATAAGTTGCCGACGCCAGGAATATCAGGTTTTCGATCAGATCAGGATACATAATACTGTACTCCAGTGCCTGGTAACCACCGATGGATCCTCCGATGACCATACGGATTTTTTCTACGCCCAGATGTTTTCTTAAAAGATCATGCGCCCTGACCACATCCCGGAAAGTAATCAACGGGAAGGAACGGAAATAAGGTTTCCCTGTCTCCGGGTTCTCTGACAAAGGACCGGTAGTTCCATAGCATGACCCCAGGATATTGGCACAAACGATAAAATCATTTTCCGGATCCAGCAGTTTTCCGTTACCGAACATCCCCGGCCACCAATCTTTTACGTCCGAATTGGCCGTAAGCGCATGGCAAACCCAGACAACATTATCCTTCCGGGCATTCAACCTGCCCCAGGTATGATAACCGATCTCAATCCCGGGTAAAACCCCTCCCTGTTCCAGAGGGAAGAGTTCTTCGGGAGTTAATGTCTGTAATCCGCTCATGGTTATACATATTTAAATGCCTGCTCAAAATCCGTAATGATATCATCTATGTGTTCAAGACCTACTGAGACCCGCAACAGATTCGGGGTTACGCCCGCTGCAGCCTGTTCTTCTTCACTAAGTTGCTGATGCGTAGTCGCTGCAGGCTGGATAATCAGCGTTTTGGAATCTCCGACATTGGCAAGATGACTCACCAGTTGTAGTGAATCAACAAATGTCGCTGTTTTTTGAATATCTCCCTTAACCGTAAAAGCCAGCACCCCTCCCGGTCCTTTGGGCAGGTATTTCTTTGCCCTTGCAAATTCAGGGCTGGATTCCAGTCCGGGATAATTTACATTTTCAACCTTTGGATGCTTTTCAAGCCAACGTGCCAGCTTTAATGTGTTTGAAACATGACGGTCCATCCTCAGGGATAGCGTTTCCAACCCCTGGATCAGTAAAAAAGCATTAAAGGGACTGATACAGGGACCGTAATCGCGAAGACCTTCAACCCGGGCCTTGATGATAAAGGCAATGTTCCCGAACGGGGATTGTGCTCCGAATGTTTCCCAGAATTTTAATCCGTGATAACCTTCAGACGGTTCGGTAAATTGAGGGTATTTACCATTTGCCCAGTTAAATTTACCACCGTCAACGATCACTCCCCCGATACTTGTCCCGTGGCCGCCAATCCATTTGGTGGCGGATTCGACAACAATATGAGCTCCGTGCTCGAGAGGCCGGAAAAGATAGCCGGCTCCGGCAAAGGTGTTGTCCACCACCAGTGGAATTCCGTATTTTTCGGCCAGTGCTCCGAAAGCATCAAAATCCGGGATATCAAATGAAGGATTTCCTATGGTCTCAAGGTAAAGGGCACGGGTATTTTCATCTATCAGGCTTTCAAACTGACCAGGATCCAGAGCGGCAGCAAATTTCACCCCGACGCCCAGTCCTTTAAAGGTTACCTTGAACTGGTTATAAGATCCTCCGTAAAGGTAAGGAGAAGAAACAATGTTCTGCCCGTTTTTTACAATAGTGGTAAGGGCAACAAACTGTGCAGCATGTCCCGAAGAGGTTGCCAGTCCGGCAATACCTCCTTCAAGCGCCGCAACACGTTTTTCAAAAACATCGGTAGTCGGATTCATGATCCGCGTGTAGATGTTCCCAAAATCCTTCAGGGCAAAAAGATCGGCACCATGCTGAGTGTCTTTGAAAACATACGAAGTGGTCTGGTATACCGGTACGGCACGACTCAGGGTATCTGTATCAGGCGTATGGCCTGCGTGTATCTGGTTGGTTTCAAAATGATATGACATGATTATTAAATTATTATGTTGATAATTCCTGACAAAGGGTTTTTCCCTGTGTCATTAAAAAAATAAAATGGGACGGAAAGGCTTCAGCCAGCGTATGGCCGAAAACTAGCGCATGCACATAGGCATAAGCGGCATGATAAAATCACTGAAGGTTAAATGAAAATAAATCTTCAGTCTGAAACCCAGGTACTGCTTCTGCAGTAATTTTGTCGTATCCTTCATGAGATAAGCGTTTTATTTATTATCTCCTGCCTCGGGAAAATCCTTTGGCGGATTAGGTTTTAGCACCGTTCCCCAGAAAGATCCTGCGGAGGTTGCTAGAGGTTCACCGAGCCTAATCTCTCCCCTCTTCTTAATAAATCAAACACTCTTTACGGGAAAGAATATTTGAATATCGGGTACAAACATAAGACGATGATTTGAAAAATCCAAAAAAAAATGATTTATTTCGGTAACCCAGCAGGAAAATATGAAAATAGCAATCACGGGAACACATGGAATCCCAAACCGTTATGGCGGTTTTGAGGCCTTTGCCGAAAAATTGTCCGGGATGCTGGTATTGCTCGGTCATGAGGTTTTGGTCTATACTCCGGATACGCACCCCTGGCAGGGATCCCGGTACAACGGGGTGGAATTGATCCGTATTCCCTTCCATAAAAAAGGGTTGGGTACGGCAGCAACGCTGGCATACGACCGGTTGTGTTTCTCCGATGTTCTGTGCAGGAAACCCGATATTATCCTGAATTGCGGAACACCGGGAGCCTTGTTTATTCAAAAAAAATATTTCCCGCCGGTGATCACCCTTGCCGACGGACTGGAATGGCAACGCAGAAAATGGAATATCGCGGGAAAAACGGTATTGCGTATTACTGAAAAGAAAGCCGTAACCCGCAGTGCCGCCCTGGTTACAGATCATCCCGAAATGACTAAATATTTTAAAAACAGATATGGTATTCACTCCGTGTATATCCCTTATGGAACAGATATCCCGGAACAAATTATGCCAGTGGAAGCTTTTAAAAAAACGGTTGCTTCATTTCCAACTCTGAAAGGGATTCCTTCCGGAAATTATTTTCTTTCCATTGCCCGTTTTGAGCCGGAAAACAACATCGCCATGATTGCTGAGGGTTTTCTGGATTCAAGAGTAAATGCCCGTCTGATTATTGTCGGGAACAGTTCAAACCGCTATGGTAAGAAACTTAAGAAACGTTTTGGCAGCTGTCCCTCCATTCGCTTTCCAGGAGGAATATATGACGTGCAACTTCTTAATGCGCTGAGATATTATTCTGCCGGATATATTCATGGACACAGTGTCGGCGGGACCAATCCGTCCCTGCTCGAAGCCATGGCTGCCGGCTGCCTGATCGCAGCCCATGATAATCCTTTCAACAGGTATATCCTCGGAGATAAAGCTCCGTATTTCTCCTCTTCCCATGAAGTTGCCGTAATTATTTCGGCATGGAACCACAAATATCTCCCTGAAAAAGAATCTTTAACGGGTCATTACATTACACGTCTCCGCCAAAACTATAACTGGGAGCACATTACAGATGCTTACCTGGCGCTTTTTAAACGAATCCTCGGATCTGAAAACGCCTAGGACGTTATCATCCCAGATAGAATGATATAGGCAATTTGCCAAAAGCATCCCATTGGGAAATTAGGTATTTAATTAGGTAATTAATTAGGTAGATAATTTTATTCAATTAGCGGGGAACGCCTAATAACAGGGCCTTTCAAAATACTCCTATTCTTTGACCAGTATAAAGGCTCCCCAATAGAAGGGGGCTTTATAGCTTTGCTTGATTTCCCGTTGCGCTTTCACCAGGGCTTCCTGTTCATCCCCCGTTTCGAGCCAGTACCGGTAAAACAAGGTCATCAGTTTTTGGGTAACCTCGTCACTGACCTGCCAGAGGGAGATCATCACCGATTGTGATCCGGCAATCTGGAAAGCACGCAACAGGCCATAAACTCCTTCGCCGTTGCGTATCTCACCCAGGCCTGTCTCACAGGCACTCAGCGTAACCAACCGTGTACCGGTTAGATCCAGCATCATCGCTTCATAAGCATTCAGGATCCCGTCGTCTTTGGTACCGGTACCTACACTGTCGAGGTTCTGGATCGTGTTGTCGGCACCGGCCAGGAGCAACCCCGAGCGAAGCAGTGGATTCCGGGCGGCAGCCTGTGGCTCAATACCGAAAACCCGGTCACCGGACGTTTTTATATTCCGCAGGAAATAACCATGTGTCGCCAAATGGATCAGTACCGGATTTTTTATTTGTTTAACCTTCGCTTCAGTAGCCTTTTCTCCTGTGATCAATGAGACAGACCATCCTTTGTTTTCTAACTCGGGTTTGATTTTTTCCACTTCGGAAAGGGTTCCCGGAAGTTCGGGAACAGGCATTTCTTTCATCTTATCCCAATCAAAATCCAGATCATATTTTGGTGCGCCCAGTAAAAAGGCGTTAGCCCCGGAAGCCGGCCTGCTGTTGTTTCTTTTCTTCAGAATCTTCAGGTCACGGGTATTTGTCAGATACCGGATATCTTTGCTGTCAATCAGGTAGTGGCCGTTTGAGCCCTGAAGTGTATTCAGGTTAATAAAATTGTAAATCCCGTCCACAGCAATATAGATTACCGGTTTCCCGGCAGTTTCCTGTGCCAGTCCATTCCAGAAATCATCGAGGAACGGAGCTTCTTTCATTGCCCATTGCATGGCATTACGATACGCCCGGAGCCGGTCTCTTTCCAGGGTATTGCCGTTTTTGAAAAGCACAACAGCAGGCACAGGCTGTTCTTGTGTTATCACCAGTGCAGCATAGGAAACGGTGGAGTCCTGCCGTAAAAAACGGTATTGCGGGAACCGTATGAAATCAACTACGGCCTCGTCAGGCCTGAGAAGGGCAGCAATATCTTCTGCCGTTGTCGAAACATCAATAAACTGATTACCGAAAAACACAGATTTCGCAGACAAATCTTTTTCCAGCCGTACCGCAAGGTTTTCAAGAGAATCGACATTGATGTTTTCATTGACAATCTGCTCGTTGGTCATGCTGTAAATTTTCCCCAGATACTGACGTACATCCGACCACCGGTTATATTCGTCAATCAACGCCTGGTTTCCGCCGGATAAAATCTGCTGCCTGGTTTTTACGGAAACATTCAGCAAGAGTGCTTTGGTAGCGACATGATAACGGTATAGGGTAGCCGTAATATCCGGCACCGTACTCCCTGCTTTCATAGCAAAACTGTAAAAACGCAAGAACTTGGGATGTATTTTTTGCCAGAAAGCAGCCTGTCCTGCTTCGCTCAGAGCCGGGAAATAACGGGAAATCTGATGCAGGTATTCTTCCAGAACCATCTTGTACCTGCCAAAAGCTTCGCCGGGATGGTTTTCCATCCAAAACAATACCGCTTCCGTTTCATAACTGTCTGTCAGTTTCGGATGATGCCGGCCCAGCGTTTCTTTCTGAATGTTGATGGCTTCGGTAATCAGAGGCGCTGCCCTGGCAGGCTGTTCGGTCACAAGATAGTATCGTGCCAGATCAATCAGGGCACCGGCATATGCCGGATGGCGGATGCCGAATTTGCTTTTATAAATATCTATGGCTTGCTGTAACAGGTCTTCCACCTGAGCCGTGTTTCCATTTTCGAGATAAAGTCCTGCCAGGTTTTGCAACATAACGGCATAATCCGGGTGTTTCGTTCCCAGGCGGCGGCGTTTCAGCTTCATCGCTCCGAGATACATCTCCTCTGCCTCTTTCGTTCTTCCCTGCAATTGATACAACATGGCCAGATTTACCTGCATCCGTACAAAGTTTGATGATTTTTCACGCAGTTGTCCGGCTGCCACATCCAGGGCCTGTTTCTGCAAAGCTTCAGCCCCTTTATAATCCCCCATGACCTGTCTGAGGCTTGCGGTATTGTTAAGGACAATAGCATAAGCTGTACTCTGTTTCCCCAACGACGAAAGGGTTAAGTCAAATGCTTTCTGTAAATAGGTATCTGCCTCATTGTATGCTCCCTGTTCCTTTTTCAGCACACCCAGATTATTGTATGAAGCTCCGAGAGCAGCTTTGTCTTTCAGGTATTTTTCCCGGATATTCAAAGCGGCACTTGTATATTCTTCAGCCTGTGCATACCTGCCGGTGGTCTGGTATAAAAGCCCCAGATTGCTGCGCACCAATGCATCAATATCACTGTTTTGACGATCGGTCCGGTTGACCAGAAAAAGCGCTGCCATGAATGCCTTCTCGGCAGAATTAAAATGGTTGGTTACATACATTAATTGTCCCGACCGGTTAAAATCTTCCGGATTCATTTCTGTCACCCGGTCAGCCAGTTTATCCTTCCATGATCCCGGTTTTACGGCAAAACCCACCAGCGAACGCTTGTAGGTTTCATACTTGTCCTCCGCTTCAAACATCCCCGATTGGTCACTGAAAGAGATGGCATAGTTCAGTTCGGCAGGATCGTAATCTTCACTCCATTTTACAATCCTGTTTGTAATGGAATCCCTGACCACTCCCGCTTCCTTTTTTGCAAATCGTTTCAATTCCTGTTTTCCCCGCTCCTTCAGTTCTTTTTTCAGAAGATCAAATACCTGGGCATGCAGGGAAAGTCCTGTTATTATCAGGAATAAGGTCACGATAATCTTCCGGGTGTCAACGATCTGCCGCATAGGTGTCAAGGTTTCAATGGAATTTAAAAATACAAAAATGCCTGAGATAACTGCTTTTAAAAAACCATAGAAAGATTATTTTGGTTTCGGGGTAGTTAAGAGCGTTACCGTGTAAATAGCTAATAATGCCGCTACAAAGGAGACAAACCGGACAGATATGGCCTGGTCAAGAAAGGCAATTTCGGACCACACAACCGTTACCAGTGACCCGGTAATCATTCCGGCCAGTACACCTTTCCAGTTGATACGTTTCCACTTCAGCAACAACAACAATGCCGGTCCGAAAGATGCACCGAGTCCGGACCATGCATAAGATACCAGCCCGAACACCAGCTTGGCAGAAGTAATGGCAATTACAAAGCCAAACAGCCCGACAGCCACGGTAATCAGGCGACTGAGATTCAGTAGTTTTTTGTTTGAAAGGGATTTCCCAAGAGTTTTATGGTAAAAATCTTCGATAACCGAAGAGGAGATTACCAGCAACTGGCTGTCTGCTGTGGACATCATCGCCGCAATAGCTCCCGAGATAAAAATTCCCGCCAGCCAGGCAGGTAGAAAATCATGTGTCAAAGCAGGCATGACCTGTTCGACATCTTCAAAATATCCTTGTCCGTACATGGAAAGGCCAACCAGGCCGATGATAAAAGCCCCGGTAAAAGCAGGAATGGCCCAGGCAATGGCAATCCTGCGGCTTACCTTGATCTTGTTAATATCACCAATAGCCATAAAACGGGTAAGGAGATGGGGTTGGCCCATGTAGCCAAAAAACCAGCTTAATCCGCTTACGACGACACTTACCGCTGCAATGCCAGTTGCCCCACCGGTAAAGCTGACATAATTATGTCCTGCCTGGCTAACGGCCGAATGCAGTGAATGGCCCATTTTGCCAATCTCAAATAATCCGACTACCGGCAGGACAACAAGGGTTCCGATCATAATAATCCCCTGGATCAGATCGGTCCAGGCCACGGCAAAAAAACCACCCATCATGGTATAAAAAATGATGACTACCGCTCCGATCACAACTCCCCAAATTTGTGGAATACCAAAGGTTACCAATAATACCTTCCCGGCACCATTAAACTGGGCAGCCAGGTAAAATGTAAAGAAGAACACAATAATCAATGTAGAGACTATACGAATAATTCCGGCGCCTTCTCCCAGTTTCTCTGCAAAAAAATTGGGTAGTGTAATGGCATTTACATTTTCCGATTCCCTCCGCAGGTCGTAAGCAATGACAAACCAATAGAAAATGATTCCCAGTACACATCCAAGGGCTGTCCACACTTCAAGGAAACCGGCAGCCAGCGCCGCTCCGGGCAAACCTACCAGCAACCATGCCGATTCCCCGGAAGCTCTTTCGGAAAAAGCCACAACCCATGGATTCAGCTTCCGGCCGGCAATAAAAAAATCGCTGTGTGTCTTGTTGGATTTATAAGTTAATAAACCAACAAACAATACCAAGATCAGATAAACAATAAAGCCTATCAGTGCATAATTCATCATCGAACGCCCTTTTACGAAAGCATAAAAATAGAGAAAAGTTGTGAAACCGGGATTTTGCCGGTCTTTTAATAAACAACCGGATAAACGACGATGTCTCTTTTTTCTTTATCTAATAATACGGTAACAGATCATTTTTTCAAATTTGTCAACACTACTGATTATCTTTGCAGTCACGGATAAAATACCCGGAAAGCAAACCGAAGGGTTGTTATGTCAATTGAAGTCAGAAACGTAACAAAATATTACGGTGAGCAGAAAGCGCTTGACAATATAAGTTTTTCTGTCCCCGCGGGTCAGGTTACCGGTTTTCTCGGGCCAAACGGTGCGGGAAAATCCACCATGATGAAAATCATCACCGGCTCTTTGCCTCCTTCATCAGGGGAAGCACTGGTCAGGGGAATCGATATCCGTAGTGCTCCTGTCGAAGTAAAACGGCATATCGGCTACCTTTCCGAACATAATCCCCTTTATCCGGAAATGTTTGTCAGGGAATACCTTATGTATGTTGCAGGCATATATCACCTGGGGCGGAAACGAACGGAAAGGGTAGCGGAAATTATCTCAATTACCGGGCTGGAACGTGAAAAACAAAAAAAAATCGGCTCATTGTCAAAAGGGTACCGCCAGCGTGTGGGCCTTGCACAGGCATTGATTCATGACCCCGAAGTACTCATCCTTGACGAACCCACCTCCGGTCTCGATCCAAACCAGATTATTGAGATCAGAGAACTGATCAAGAATCTCGGAGAAGAAAAAACCGTACTGCTTTCAACACATATCATGCAGGAAGTAGAGGCCATTTGCGACCGGGTGATCATCATCCATCATGGAAAAATTGTAGCCGACGAACCCGAAAAAAACATCACCCGGCTAAAATCAGGTACCAACCTGGTGATTCTGACCGAATTTAATAATCCTCCCGAAATGATTGCTTTGCAAAAGATCAGGGGCGTCACCAGGGTAACCGCATCCGGAAACAAAGAAAACAACCACACTTTCCGGATCGAATGCACGGAAGATATCCGTGAAGCTATCTTCCGTTTTGCCGTGGAAAACAATCTGTCTGTTTTGTCTCTGCAGGCACTGGAACAAAGTCTTGAAGATGTCTTCCGCGAACTGACCCGTTAACTGACGGTTCCCTCTTTTCGGGCAACCGTCCGGGAAAAAGAATTTTGCAGAATTATTAAAATATATTTCCTTTGTTCCGCTGTGGAAAGATTTGACTGATTGCAACCACGGAAAAAAATGCTAAAACAGTGTCCTCCGGCAACAATCAGTCATTTCTTCTGATTTTTATTAACTTAATAACAAGACGTTATGGCATATTTATTTACATCTGAATCGGTATCTGAAGGTCATCCGGATAAGATTGCCGACCAGATTTCCGATGCGTTACTGGATGAATTCCTGCGTCATGATCCCGATTCAAAAGTAGCCTGTGAAACTCTGGTAACTACAGGTCTGGTTTTTTGTGCCGGTGAAGTTAGAACAAATGGCTGGGTAGATATTCAAACCATAGCCCGTGAAGTGATCCGGGATATTGGATATACCAGGGCGGAATATATGTTTGATGCCGATTCGTGTGGAATTGTTTCGGCCATCCACGGACAAAGTGACGATATTTATATTGGTGTAGAGCGTCAAAAAGAAGAAGAACAGGGAGCCGGCGACCAGGGAATGATGTTTGGCTATGCCAACAAAGACATGGATAATTATATGCCCATTGCACTGGAACTTGCCCACCTGTTACTTCAGGAACTGGCTGCCATACGTAAAGAGGGGAAAAATATGACTTACCTGCGTCCCGACTCAAAGTCACAGGTAACCATCGAATATGAAGATGACGGCACACCGGTTCGTATTGATACGTTGCTGGTATCCACACAACATGATGAATTTATCATCCCGAAAGACGGTTCGGCAGAAGCCGCCCACATTGCCCAGGAAGCTATGCAGAACAAAATAAAACAGGATATCGAAACCTACCTGATCCCACGTGTGAAGAAAAGCTGTCCCGAGCGGGTAAAATACCTTTTTGAAAACGGGTACAACCTGATCGTTAATCCGACAGGGAAATTTGTTATTGGCGGACCACACGGGGATACCGGCCTGACCGGAAGAAAAATCATCGTGGATACCTATGGTGGGAAGGGAGCTCATGGCGGCGGCGCTTTTTCGGGCAAAGATGCCTCAAAAGTTGACCGTTCGGCAGCTTATGCCGCCCGCCACATTGCAAAAAATATGGTCGCAGCAGGCATTGCCAGTGAGGTACTTGTACAACTGGCTTATGCTATCGGGATTGCCGAGCCGGTAGGCGTATTTATCAATACTTTCGGGACCGCCAATGCAAAGAATCAAAACGGAAAAACACTCACTGACGGAGAGATCGCAGAAAAGATTATGCAGGTTTTTGACCTTCGTCCTTTTGCCATCATCAAGCGGTTTGGCCTGAAAAATCCGGTCTTCAGACACACAGCTTCCTACGGACACTTTGGCAGGGAGCCTTTTACCGACGAAGTGGAAGTATATTATGACGACCATCCGGATATTTACACTAAAACGGTTGACGGCAAAGAAAAAAGGTTCAGGAAGGTTGAGTTTTTTGCCTGGGAAAAACTCGACTATGTCGAAAAACTGAAAAAAGAATTCGGGGTTTCCTGATCATTTCGATCTGCGGTTGCGCACGGTTACCCTTTGGGACGGAAGAAGCAGAGCCATTCAACCTGTTCCGCAAGAATAAATTATCTGGTACTGGAAAACGTGGAAAAGAAAAACCGTTTAAATATTAAAAATGTAATCTGGGACTGGAACGGGACCCTTATTAATGATGTGGAGATCAGCATGTCCACGATAAACGAAGCGCTTTCAAAAGGTGGCCTTCAAACCATTAGTGAGGATTATTACCGTAATCATTTTACCTTTCCTGTACGGGATTTTTACGCTCAGCTCGGCCTGAAATTCAATGGACAGGGTTTTAACCGATATTCTGCAGCATTTATGGAAACATATCTCCAGAAAAGTAAAAGTGCATCATTACAAAAAGGAGCGGAAGAATCCCTGAAATTTTTCAGGGAAAAAGACGTCCGTCAATATATTCTTTCGGCGATGGAACAATCCATGCTGGAGGGAATGTTACGTGATTTCGGGATTATCGGATATTTTGACAGGGTTCGGGGGCTCGAAAACATGCACGCCAACAGTAAAGCAGATGCAGGGCAAAAATTGATGCAGGAAACCCGTACCATCAAAGGAAATACGGTTATAATCGGGGATACGCTCCACGATTTTGAGGTAGCCGGAGCCCTGGGAGTATCCTGCTTTCTCCTTTCCTGCGGACATCACGCGCATTCAAGACTTGAATCTGCAAAGGTTCCCGTATTTGGCAATCATTACGATTTATTAAAGTACATCCAACAAAAAAAACTGATTTTAAACGTATGAAACTAAATCTTTTCTTATTGCTTGCGGGAATGTTGACAGTATTCAATGTTTTCCCCGTTTCCGGCCAGCATTATTTTGTTTACACCGGTTCATATACATCATCGGCCGAAGAAGGCATTAACGTGTATGATTTTGATGCGGCCAAACCTTCCATGCACTTTCTTTTTACCGTAAAAGGGGTGCAGGATCCTTCGTTCCTTATCATACATCCTACGGGAAGGTATTTGTATGCGGTTAATGAACTGATGTCATTCGAGGGAAAATCATCCGGTGCGGTTTCGGCATTCGCTATTGATGCTGCAAGCGGAAACCTGAAGTTGCTCAATTCCCGGCCAACCGGGGGAACAGCACCCTGCCATTTGTCCGTTGACCCAACCGGAAAATGGCTTTTCACTGCCAATTACGGAGGGGGAAATGTTACCGTTTTTCCGCTACTTAAAGATGGTCGTATCGGACCGTCTGCGGACATTGTCCGGCATCATGGACACAGTGTTAACCCCGACCGGCAGGAGGCACCACACGTTCACGAGGTGGTTTTCGATAAAAATTCCGGCAGGCTCTTTGTTCCCGATCTTGGCCTCGATAAGATTTTCATTTACAACTTTGACCCCAAAACCGGGAAATTATCCCCGGCTAAACAACCCTGGATAAGAACCCCTCCCGGAAGAGGCCCGCGCCACCTGGCGCTTTCAAAGGATGGGGAAACGGTTTATGTCCTTGGGGAAATCTCTTCTTCCGTGATGGTATACCACCTGCAATCAGGGATTCCGCCCGCACTGCTCCAGGAAACTTCCATGCTGCCCGACGATTTTAAAGGGCCAAACACCGGTGCTGAAATTACCCTGTCACCGGATGAAAGATTTTTATATGCTTCAAACCGGGGACATCATTCGCTTGTACAATACACTGTTGATCCGGTATCCGGGAAACTGAAAGTTAAAGCTTACTTCCCGAGTGGCGGGAAAAACCCACGGTTTTTCTGTTTTGATCCTACGGGTAGCTACGTTTTTTCGGCTAATCAAACCTCAGATAACATTTTGTTATACAAATATGATAAAGAAAGCGGCCGGTTAAGTGCTACCGGAATTGAAGTAAAACCTCCCCAGCCGGTCTGCCTGGCATTTCTCCGGAAGCGGTTTACACAGGAATAAAAAAAATTGGTTACCGGCATGGATTCCCGTCTCCGGGTTTTTCACATTTGAAAGATTGTCAACAAAAAGGAAATTTCCAATTTTGGCATGGATTTTGTCCTACATCTACCAACAGGCAATCTTCCACATATACCCATCAACCGGGCAGCCAGGCATAAAAACCTGGCTTTATTTTTTATCCTTATAATAACCTCATATTTTAAATTTAACCGGCAATGAAAGTTCAACAGGGACAGCTTTACCCCTCTGTACAGCGGGTTCCCATTTTGGCATGCCGGAAATAACACGCACAGCTTCCTGGTCCAGATCCGGATATTTTCCTTTGTTTTTATCAACATGAACATTTTTTACATTTCCTTCTTCGTCAATGGTAAAAGTAACCATAACGGTTCCTGATCTGTTTTCATTCCTGGCTTTGGGGGGATAATTGATGTGTGAAGAAATATATTTACTCAGGGCCTGCTTCCCACCGGGATAACGAGGCATGTCTTCCACTACAAAGAAAATCTCGTCCGTAGTGTTTCTCTTTGCCGGATGATCGGGTTGAACAACTTTGTTTTCCGGTAACTTTGGCTCTGAAATAAGGTTCAGTTCAGTTACCTTTTTATGAAGCCTGACGATAATGTCATCACCGTTCTTTACATCTGTTACCCGGGTTTTAAATCCCACAAAAGAAAAAGCAACCTCAACTGACTCCTTATCGATTTGTAAAGAAAATTTGCCTTTCGGGTCACTTACCGTTCCCATAGTTGTATTCATAATTACAATATTTACTCCCGGCATGGGGTCCCCGGTTTCATTATTCAACACCTTTCCGGTAACCGTATATTTCTGCTGATTACGGTCTTTGGGAAGTTCTTTTGTAGTAATAACCAGAACTCCGTTTTTGGCTTTTTCCCCATATTTTTTTAGCGCATCCTTCCCGTTTATCGCCTTAACCGACTGAATGGTTGCAGGATCAATTTTAAGTATCTTGAACTGGTCAACTGAGAACTGTTTCCCGTTTAGTATATACAATTCAACCGATTCCATTGTCTTTCCGGTGTCAGGTATAAATTGTGTATCTTTTGAATTCGCCGTTGACATTTCCGTACCGGCATTAAAAGGGTTTGTAAACGCCAGGCTCATAATCAGAATTATGGGTAGAAGGAATAGACTCCTCCATTTTCTGGTATCCGGTGATTTCGTTTTTCTCATCATGATCATACGTTTTTTATTTAAAGAAAAATTTAGCGGGGTAATCAATGCCGGATGCCCTGCACCCAGGGCATAACTCAGCAACAGTTTCTGGTAATCGCCTACCGGAACGCCCTTTCTGATCACAGCATGGTCGGCAAGATATTCATGTGTTTCCTTTATCGCTTTTCTCAGTAACCAGACAAAAGGATTGATCCATTGAAAAGCACAGATCAGTTCAATCAGGAATAAATCAAAAATATGCTTTTGCCGGATGTGTTCTTTTTCATGCAGGATGATATCCGGAAGATTTTGTTCTTCAATTTGTGCAGGATTCAGAAAAATCCACGAGAAAAATGAAAAAGGACTGTTCACTTTCCCATCCAATACCACCCTGGATTCAAATATGCTGACAATCCTGGCTTTTTGAATTCTTAAGAAAAGAATTCCTGTCTGCAAAACCAGCCGTAATAGAAAGAAAACTACTCCAAGGATATACAGGTTCACGAAATATTGTATCAGGGAAAACTTTACAGGAACCTCTTCGGGGCTATTCACCGGATGAATCACAATCATATTCTGCAGGGAATGATATCCCCTGGCAACAGCATGAACCGTCCCGTTTTCCTGAAACAGGGACAAATGACCGAGATTTCCAAAAGGAAGCAATAAGGCAAAACCGATACTTACCAGAAAAAAATAGCGGTTAAAACCGAAGAATGTCTCCTTCCTTAATAAAAGCCAGTAAACGATATAAAACACACTGATGGCAATCGCTGTTTGTAAGATATAGTTGTATAACGGACTCATACTTCTTCCTCCTTATCCTTTATTTCTTTTCTTACCTCTTTCATCAGTTCCTCCAGTTCCCGCATGGTAAGTTTATTCTCTCTGGTAAAAAAAGAGGCCAGTTGTGAAAAAGAATTGTTAAAATATTTTTCCAGAAATTCTCCGAAATGGAACTTTGTATATTCCTCTTTTGAAATCAGTGGAAAATATTCATAGGTGTTGCCATAGGCCTTATGATCCACAAATCCTTTTTTCTCTAATACCCGTACTACCGTTGATACGGTATTATATGCAGGTCTGGGTTCAGGTAATTTATCCAGAATATCATGCACCAGGGCCTTCCCCAGATTCCAAAGTACATGCATCACCTGCTCTTCAGCTTTTGTTAATGTTTTCATGTTACAAACATACAACTATTATTTTAGTTAGCAAACTATTATTATAGTTTTTTAACTATTATTTTAGTAGTTTGGTTATAACATACTATATTACAGCCTCATAGATATCAAGCAAGATTTACAGGATATGAACAATTATTTATTTTATGCTAAGACCCTGCCATTTCAGGGCTTTGATAAAGAATGGGTCTGAAAAGATTTGATTTCAGAAAGGTTTGAATCCGATGATTTCACGAACTTCCCGGACGGTTTTGGCCGCACTTTCCCGGGCTTTTTCAGCACCGGTACGGACCACCTTACGGAGATACACATTGTTTCCGGAAATTTCAAGTATGCGTTCACGTATGGGTGCGGTAAACCGGATAATATCCTCTGCCAGTTGTTTTTTCATTTCACCGTACCGGATTTCACAACGGTTATATTTCTCCCTGAAATGTTCAACGGTATCCGGTTCGGAAACCACTTTCATAATAGTAAACAAATTTTTTACCGGTTCGCTCATTTCCTGGTTGGGTTTTTCCGGTCCTTTGTCCGTAACGGCCCGCATCACCTTTTTACGTATTACTTCCGGAGCATCCGCCAGATAGATTCCGTTCCCTTCGCTTTTTCCCATTTTTCCGCTTCCGTCCAGGCCCGGGATCTTGACCAGGGCATGGCCGAAATTATAGGCAGCCGGTTCGGGAAAATAATTCACGTCATACATCTGGTTGAAACGACGTGCAAACCGGCGGGTCATTTCGAGATTTTGTTCCTGGTCTTTGCCTACAGGTACCTTCGTCGCTTTATGAACAATAATATCGGCAGCCATCAAAACAGGATAGGTAAGCAATCCGGCATTTATATTGTCAGGCTGGAGACGAACTTTTTCTTTAAATGAAGTGGTGCGTTCCAGCTCTCCCACATAGGCATTCATGTTCAGGAGCAGATAAAGCTCGGTGACTTCCGGAACATCACTCTGCAGGAAAACCGTTGCTTTCTCCGGATCAATTCCACAGGCAAGGTATTCGGAAAGAATCTGTTTCACACTTTCATGCAAATTGTCCGGGTGGGGATGTGTCGTAAGGGAATGATAATCGGCTATGAAAAAGTAACACCGGTTTTCTTCCTGCATTTTCAGGAAATTCCTGACGGCTCCGAAATAATTTCCAAGGTGCAGGTTCCCTGTTGATCTGATGCCACTGACCACAATCTCCATAACAGACTTTATGGTTTTAATTTTCCGGAGGCAAAGCTACGAAGTTTTAGCGAAAACAAAACTTCAACTTGAAGGGAAACCCTTCGGAAAGCACCCCTCTTCTTATTATTTCGGTCAGTAATGATAATTTTTATAATACAACCCGTTATTATACCTTTGTCCCCGCTAAAAATCCATATGCGATGGAGTCAAACCGGCAGAAAAAAGTATCACGACTGATCCAGAAAGAGCTGGGTGAAATTTTCCGTAAAGAAAGCCTGGCTCATTTTGAAGGGAAAATGATCAGCGTTACGGTGGTAAGGATTAGTGCAGACCTGTCTCTTGCAAAGGTCTATCTCAGCATTTTCCCCACGGTATCCGAAGAAACTTTTTCCAGGCTGATATTTGAAAAGAAGCGGTTTATCCGCTATCAGCTTTCCCAGGTAATCAGAAACCAGGTCAGGATAATTCCCGAATTGGTTTTTTATCCGGATGATTCTCTCGATTATATCGATAATATCGACCGTATCCTTAAATCGTAATATATGCGTTATGATCCTATAAAAACAACCCTGGGGAAATTTTTTAACAAAACCACCGGGCGGAGGAAGCTCTTTTACCGGCTGCTTGATTTATTACTGTTACGCACATGGTATATTCGGAAAGAGTTGAAAAGATTTGCCCGCATGCATCCCGGCCCTGTCTCTGTGCTGGATGCGGGAACCGGCTTCGGACAGTATGTCTGTTTTATGCAGCGAAAATTCAGGAACTGGAGGGTTCACGGTATTGATATTAATGAGGATCAGTTACGGGATGTAATACAATTTTTCAATAAGATTGATTCCGGCAAACGCCTTTCCTTTGAAGTCGCTGATCTTGAAAAATACGGTACCGATAAAACATTCGACCTGATTCTTTGTGTTGATGTCATGGAACACATCCCCGATGACCATGCTGTATTCCGGAATTTTTCCCGTTCCCTGAAACCTGGAGGAATGTTGCTGATATCCACTCCTTCCGACCTGGGTGGTTCTGACGTTCATGATGAAAGTGACAAAAGCTTTATCGAGGAACACGTACGCGACGGATATAATATTGAGGCGATTCAGAAACAACTTTCCGAAGCGGGATTTATAAAAACCAAAGCATATTATTCTTACGGAAAGCCGGGGCATATATCCTGGTTACTCTCCATGAAATATCCGATTCTCATGGTAAACAACAGTAAGTTGTTTTTTCTGCTGTTACCCTTTTATTATCTGATCACATTTCCCCCGGCCTTATTGTTAAACCTGGTTGAGGTTTCAACAAAACACCGCCGCGGAACAGGGTTGATCGTAAAGGCATGGAAATAATTTCGTAATTTTGTGCCCAGACAAGATCGGAGGTCTCTGTAGTTTAATTGACAGAACATCCCGGTATCCCGGGAAGGTGCAGGTTAAAGTCCATGCCAGAGACCTTCTTTTTCTTTACAGGCAAAAACCGGAAAACCATTGAACTTTCCGCTCTTCATAGCACGGCGTTACCTGATTGCCAGGAAATCCCATAATGTGATTAACCTGATCTCCATTGTTTCGGTAGTCGGGGTAGCCGTAGGGACCATGGCTCTGATCGTTCTCCTTTCCGTCTTCAACGGCTTTGACAGTCTGGTACATTCCCTTTTCAACACTTTTGATCCAGATATAAAAATCATCACAGTACAAGGTAAAACTTTCCCGGGAGACGATCCGAAACTGAAAACGGTTGAACAAATGCCCGAAATAGCCAATTTTGCCAGGGTAATTGAAGAAAATGCATTGTTACGGTATGGGAAAAAGCAATACATCGCCACCATAAAAGGGGTCAGTGATGCTTTTACCAAAATGAGCGGCATCGATACCATGATGGTAGAAGGAGACTTTTTATTGTGGAAAAAGGGAAAGCCAATGGCTGTCGTAGGACAGGGAATTGCCATGAATCTGTCCATGGGACTTAATTTTCTTAATCCCATCGTGGTTTATGTCCCGCGTCGCTCGAAAAGAGTAACCCTCGATCCTGAGAAAGCTTTTAACCGTAAAATTATCTTTCCTTCCGGTTTCTTTGCCATTCAGCAGGATTTTGACTCACGTTACGTGTTGGTTCCCATTGAGTTTGCCCGCAACCTGCTTGGCTATACCAACGAGATCAGTGCCCTGGAACTGAAACTGGCCCCCGGCGTTTCGACGGAACAGGTAAAGGCAAAGATAAAACATCTTCTGGGTAAGGATTTCGCGGTTAAAGACCGCTATGAACAACAGGCGTTGTTATACCGTATTATGAAAACCGAAAAATGGGCCATCTTTTTCATTCTCGCCTTTATCCTGATTATTGCTTCCTTTAATATTATCGGATCACTGACGATGCTGATCATTGACAAAACAGACGACATCATCACCTTTAAAAGCCTGGGAGCAGACGGGAAGGTCATTCGAAGGATCTTTCTTTTCGAAGGCTGGCTGATTTCGCTTTCCGGTGCACTGATCGGACTGGTACTGGGATTACTGATCGCCTGGTCGCAGATGAAATTCGGGATCATCAAAATTCCGGGATCCGGTTCTTTTGTCGTAGATTCCTATCCGGTACAAATCAAAATAACTGATGTGCTGATCATCCTGGTTACGGTGTCCGGTATCGGGTATCTGGCTGCATGGTATCCTGTACAGTTCATCAGCCGGAAATTAAAACTGGGACTTCTTACAAGATTCAGATTCTAAAACAGCACCGGACTATATTCCCTTTTGTTATTTCCCGATTATCGCATTCTTAAATCCCCTGCAATAATAACAAGCGTAAAATTTTATTATTTTTTGTAATTTAAAACTCCCGTTTGCAAGAAATGATAACATGTCCGGAGAATTTAAATATATATAATAATATGTAAATGTTCTTTTCTTTGTCATAATTATTGCGTATATTGCGTAATATTGTAATCGTGGAAATGCAACCCCGGATGTGGCAAAAGCGTCATCAGATTATAGCATTATAAATCATTTCATCGTAAGGGAAATGAAATATGCTTGGTAATTAACGCAATATGTTTAAAAAATTTACTTGGTTTACTTTTTTCTTTCTGTACCTTGCAGGGACAGTATATTCTTTTAATCTTACGATTTCAACCGACAGTGTTAACTGCAACGGAGGTAGTGACGGAAAAGTTTTTGTGAATGTAATCAACGGAGGGGTAGCTCCTTTCACATTCAGCTGGTCCCCACCAACTGAACCAGATCATATTACAAACAATCCATCAGATTCTCTTATAAACCTATCTGCAGGATTATATTGGGTAGTGGTCACAGATGCCACTCTGGAAACAAAATTCATATCTGCTTTCGTAAATGAACCCCCGGTTCTTTCCATTGATTCGGAAACCAAAACCGATATCACCTGCAACGGGCTGAATGACGGGACCATTACGATAACCGCCTCAGGGGGAACGACACCTTACCGTTATTCTATTGATGCAGGGGTTACCTTTGTCAGTAATGGCGGTATATTCACAGGCCTGTCCGCCGGAAATTATGATGATGCCGTTACAGATTACCATGGATGTACGGCTTTGGGGAATACGCTTACTATTGTTAACCCTGCCCCTTTAAGTATTGATTCAGAATCAAAAACCGATGTTTCCTGTAACGGAGGTAATGACGGAACCATTACCATTACGGCTTCGGGAGGTACACCTCCCTATGAATATTCAGTAGACGGAGGAACAAATTTTGTAGCTAACAACGGAAATTTTACAGGATTATTTGCTGGTACATACCAGGTCGTAGTCAGAGATGTTAATTTTTGTTCACAAAATGGCAGCTTACTGACTCTTACACAACCCCCGGCGATCAGTATTGATTCTCAAACAGGTACGGATATCTCCTGTAACGGGCTAACCGACGGAACCATTTCGGTTACTGCAAGCGGTGGTACGGGAGCACTGCAATACACCCTTAACCCGGGTGGCACCACCAATGGCACAGGAAACTTTACAAACCTCACTGCCAACACCTATACCGTAGACGTTACGGATGCCAATGGGTGTGGCCCGGTTACCACGGCT